>JASJBO010000008.1 GCA_030066475.1 Myxococcota bacterium | reverse complement strand
CCCGTCCCCATCGAGGAGTCGATCGGCGTGCCGGGGTCGGCCACCTCGTAGAGGAAGAGGTCGAGGTCGTTGACCGCACCGCCGCCCTCGCCGATGAACAGCGTCGCGGTGAAGCCCGCAGGGAGTGAAGCTCGGAAGGCATCGACGAGGTCGCCACCGGCCTGCGAGCGACCCGGCGCGCCGGCCCCGGGCTGGTTCAGGTAGCCGCCCACCATCGACGGGGCCGGGATGGGCTGGCTGGTCTCGGGGGTGTCGTTGGACGCGAACGGGGCGTTCGGATCGTTGACGTCCGAGTCGACGGCGGTCCCCTCCGAGACGGAGATCTGGCCGCTCAGCTCGAACGGGCCCGGGACGAGGAACAGCGTGTCATAGGCGTTGAGCCGGAGGCCGCCGCCGCTGGTCTGCTCCAGCCTCGCGGACGCCCGGAACGCGATCTCGCTCCGGAAGGGCACGGCCGTCGTGTCGGTGATGTTCTCGACGCTGCCGCCGGCGGAGGCCTCGAGCAGCAGCGGCTCCTCGCTCTGGGCGTCGTCCTCCTCGAGCGACGCGGTGATCTCGCCGCCGAGCGAGATGTAGTCGCGGAGCGCGAGCTGCGCCGCGAGGATCCGCACACCCTCGACGGTCGCGACCTCGAACGCGTACTCGAGTCGGGCGCCGTCGCCCTCGATTGCGTCGTTTCCGTTCACGGTGAAGCCCGGCAGGTCGGGGTCGTCGATCGGCGAGATCGTGACCACGTTGGGATCGACGGTCGAGAGGCCGCCGAAGCGCCAGGCCGAGAACACCAGCTCGCCCGCCACGAGGTCCTGACCCGCGGCGAGCTCCGCCAGCGTGCGGGTCTGCGCATGCGCGGGGGTGGTGGCGCCCGCCGCCAGCACACCCGCCAGGGCCAGGACGAAGGCGCGCGCTGCGCTTCGAAGGGCCTCGTGGCGCGTTCCTCGTGCCTGCATCCTGCAACCTCCGTCCGCCCGACCTCGCGGATCATGGCCGCTGGCGCGCTCGCGTGAACCTGCCGCGTCCGAGCCGCAACCAGCGCCGTTTCCGCCCTGGACGCAGGGCGACTACGATAGCGGGCGTCGGAGCCTCTCGACCTGCCACGTCGGGACTGGCCGGAGATGGTAAGTCGGCGGCTCCGGGGCTCAGGCGCCCGAGGAGAGCGCGAGCTCTCTGGCGCGCTCGACCCGCTCGACGGCCCGCGCGAACTTGATGTCGTCGACCAGCTGGTGCCAGGAGGTGCAGTCCTCCTCCAGCCGGCGCCGCAGCGTGCGCGCGCTGGTCCAGAGCAGCTCGGCGGCCGTCTCCTGCCCGGGCAGCGGGCCCGGAGATTCGCTGTCCAGGACTTGGCGAAGGCTGCCCTGGAAGTCCATGGGAGGCAGCGCCGGCTCGCCCGCCCGTGCGGCCGCGGCGGGCAGGGAGAGGGGAAGCGACAGCAGCGGCACCGGGATGGCCACGGCCAGCAGCGATCGCGAGCACTCGATGCGCACGCCGGGAAGCCGGCGCGTCCGGCCGATCCAGCCCGACGGCGCGCACTCCACCTGGATGTGCGCCGGCAGCCAGTCGGGTCCCGCGGCGGCTCGGATCACCTCCAGCATGAGCGAGAGCGTGTACTGCTCGGCCGCGTCGCCTCCGGGCCAATCCCGCACGTCCCAGACGCGACGCCGCCAGAACCAGGCCACGTCCCTCTCGACGCCGAGCCCGAGCTCGTCCATGGGGACGTGGCGCGGGTAGCTGACGCGCATCGCCTCGATCGCGTCGCGCAGCGTGGTGGCATGGGTCAGGGGGCGCACCCAGCCCACGCGGCGCCACCGGCCCGTGCGCACGTGGTCGATCCAGAAGTCGCCGAGGCCCTCCCGCTCGTCCGCCAGGCCTGCCAGCGCCCACAGGCTGCGGCCCGGGACGAAGCCGTGGGGCTCCGCGAGGACGTTGGACGTCAGGCGGGCCGGCTCCAGGTACCGCTCGACCGGGACCCCCGCGGCTGCCAGCTCGCCGGAGACGCTGGCCACGTACTTCGCGCTGATGAGAGGGATCGGCTGCAGCGACGTGCCTCCTCCGCGGTCCGACTCCGGAGAGCGTAGGGGAGATGTCCGAATGCGATCGCGCGAGAGCTCGCCACGACTGGAGTCCAGGGCAGGAGGCGCGAGCTGTGGCGCCCAGGTTCGAAGCTTCGAGCCTCCAGCTCGGTGGAAGGCCCACCCGATTCCGGTCGATTCGACGGCGGGCCGTGAATCCACGGCCGACTTCGCTCATCTCATGACCATCGCCGCTCCCGCCTGCGGGGAGCCAATGAGAGCGGTTCCCCGCGCCCTGCCGGGTGCGGGACTGGCCGGCCGGGCAGCGGTCGGTCCGAGCCACAGCGCATCGAGCGAACTCGAGACGGGGAGAGCCATGCTCCGCGAACGCACACCCTCGCTCTCCGCCCCCCGGATGGGCGGCGGCGAGACGCTGGCCGCCTACCTGGCCGACATCGCAGCCATCCCGACTCTGAGCGCCGACCAGGAGCAGTCGCTCGCGCGCGAGATTCATGCGGCACGGCGCGAGTTCACGGAGCTCGTGCTCGGCGTTCCCTGGACCGCGTGCGAGCTGGTGCGGATCTGGCGCCAGCGTCTGTGCGAGGGGCGGGCGAGCGGCAAGCTCTGCGAGTCGTACGGCAACGCGCCCCGCGTGTCCTCGAAGCGCGTCGACGCCTGCCTCGCTGGCGTCGAGCAGCTCGTTCGCGAGCGCCGCCGGCTCGTCGAGCAGCCGCGCCCGGATCGGCGCGCGCTCGCGCAACTCGACGCGCGCATCCAGCAGCAGCTGCTCGACGCCGACCTGGCAGGCCGGCTCCTCGGGCGAATCCATCGCGTGCTCCGGGGGCGCGCGACCGAGCTGCGCCGCACGAGTGGCCGCGCCGGCCTGCGCTCGGAGCTCGGGCTCCCGCTGCGACCGTTCCTCGCGCGCATGGATGCCGCCGAGGCCGCCCGCGTGCGGCTGCTCGAGCACCAGAACCGCTTCGTCTGGCACAACCTCAAGCTCGTGGTGAGCGTGGCGAAGGACTTCCGGAGCCACGGGCTGGGCTTCGAAGACCTGATCCAGGAGGGCAACGCCGGCCTGATCCGGGCGGTCGAGAAGTTCGACGGCCGGCGCGGCTTCAAGTTCTCCACCTTCGGCGTCTGGTGGATCCGGCAGGCGTTGATCCGCGCGATCCAGAACCAGTCGCGCACCGTGCGCATCCCCTCGCACAGCTTCGAGGCGCTGCGTCGCTACCGGCGCACGCGCGACGACCTCGAGCGCCGCATCGGGCGGGCGCCGCAGCCCGAGGAGGTCGCCGCCGAGCTGGGCATCGCCGCCGAGCGCGCCCGCGAGCTCGAGAGCATCGGTCAGGATCCGCTTCCCCTGGACGCCCGCGCGCCGCACGACGACGGCAGGCCCGGCCGCACCCTCGGCGACACGCTGGCCGATGCCGGGCTCGTCTCGCCCATCGACCACCTGGACGGTGCGCGCCTGCACGCGCGCACCGAGCACGTCCTGGCGCAGCTGGACACCCGCGAGCAGCGCATCGTGCGCGACCGCTTCGGGCTGGACGGCGAGGTGCGCACCCTCGAGCAGATCGCCCGCGAGCTGGGCGTCTCGATCGAGCGCGTGCGCCAGCTCGAGGTCCGCGCGCTCGCGAAGATCCGCGCCGCCGAGGACGCGGCGCTGCTCGAGTGCTTCCTCGGCGACTAGCGCCGTCTGCCGCGATCAGCGGCGCTCCGAGGCGCCGTCGCGCGCGCAGCCGTCGAACTGGTGCGTGCCGAGCCGCACGCGGGCGCGGAAGGGGAAGTGCTCGCCCGACATGGGGTCGATGCAGCGGCGCTCGTGGAACGCGACCTCGAGGACGGCTCCGTTCGGTCCGTCGGCGTGCGATCGGTAGGTGCGAGTCGCGCCCGAGAGCTCCGGCGTCTGGTGCGGGAACACGCGCGCCGGCTCGCCGAGCTGCGTGAAGCGCAGGTTGCCGTTCCGGATCTCCAGGCTCCAGAACGGCTCGCTGCCGAACGCCCGGAACGCGAACTCGCCGGGGTCTTCGGCACAGCCGTGCGTCTCGCGCGCGGCGCGACGTAGCGCGACGATCTCCAGCGCGCCGGCGTGCTCTGCGGCGAAGGCGGCGTCGGGAACGGGGACGCGGCGGCCGACGACCTCGACGAAGAGCTGCTGGTACGGCTCGGAGGTGAGCTTCCGGTAGACGCCCGCCAGGTCGCCGTCGGTCCGGTCCACCACCCAGAGTGCCTCGGACGCGCCGCAGGCCGTGAAGCTGCGCACCTCGTGGCCGAGCACGAGAAAGCCGCGCCAGCGCGTGTCGCGGGCGGGCGTCTCGGCCGGACCCGGCGCGCAGGCAAGGAGCAGGGTCGAGATCGCGAGCGCTCGGAGCAGCGCTAGTGGCTCTCTCGCCAGGCGTCCCAGTCGGCGCGCAGGGGCGGGAGCCGGTCCGAGTCGCCGATCCGCTCGCCCGCGAGCAGGCGGCTCCCGACGTCGCTCTCGAGCACCTCGGAGGCGGCGCGGACGCCGCTCCACATCACGTTGCTGATGCCGTGGCCCGAGGGCGTGCTGGCGCCGCACAGGAACAGGCCCGCGAGCTCGGTGCGCGGGCCGATCCGCAGCGGGCCCATCTGGTCGGTGGCGTACTCGATGCCGTACGAGGTGCCGCCCGTGGAGTGGGTGAAGCGCTCCTGGGTGATCGGCGTGGCCGCCTCGGACCACTCGGCGTGGGCGCGCAGGTCGGGGACGACGCGCTCGGCCGCCGCCAGCACGCGTTCGGTCAGCGCGGCCTTGCGGCGCCGGTACTCGGGGTCGCGGTGGTAGCGCTCGCCCTCGTGCGGGCCGCGCTCGACGTTCCACAGGCCGTAGTCGTGGGGCACCACGGTCATCACCTGCAGGTTGGTGTGGCCCGGCGGTGCGATGTGGCGGCTCGCGGGGTCGCGCACCGAGGTGACCGTCACGTAGGTAACGTGCTCGTCGGGGATCTCGCCCTTCTCGAGCCGGTCGTAGATGCCCTCGATGTCGTCGCTGTCCCAGATCCAGTAGTTGGTGTTCGGGGCGCCCTGCGCGCGCAGGTCGACGTCGAGCCCGACGTAGACGGCGAACAGCGGGAGCGTCATCCGGTAGCCGCGCACGCGCTCGACGGTGGCCGCGTCGAAGTGCGACTCGCCGACCAGCTCGAGCACGGTGCGCTTGAGGTCGGCGTTCGAGACGACGACCGGCGCGTCGATCTCGCCGCCGCCGCGGGCCAGGGTGACCCCGAGCACCCGGCCGTTCTCGACGCGCACGCGCTCGACCGGCGCGCGCGTGCGCACCTCGCCGCCGTAGGCGCGGATCGCCTCGATGAGCCGCGCCGCCATCGCCTGGCCGCCGCCCTCCGGGTAGAAGGCGCCGCTCATGTAGTGATCGGTCAGGCCGGCGGCGAGCGCAGTGGGGGTCTTCGAGGGCCGCACGGCGTAGTCGCCCTGCTCGCCCAGCAGCACCGCCTGGGCACGCCGCGAGAGGCCGTGCTCGGCGAACAGGTCGGTGACGGGGCGCAGGCCCCAGTGCGCGAAGGTCGGGGCCTCGGTGCCGAGCTGCGCGACGTCGAACTCGCGGCGCTGGAAGCGGCGGCCGTCGCGCGCGACCTCGCGCAGCGTGTCGACCACACGGCCGAGCGGGTCGGCCTCGTCGGGGAAGGTCTCGAGCAGGCGCGCCCGGTAGCGCTCCCAGCTCGCGGGCACGCGGAACTCGAGGTCGGGGAACAGCAGCGTCGAGTAGCCGTCGGGGTCGAGCGGGCGGAAGATGACGCGCTCGGCCAGGCCCAGGCCGTCGTAGATGCGGTGGATCAGGCCGTCGGGCCCGCACTCGCCGATGTAGTGCACGCCCACGTCGAACTCGTAGTCGTGCCCGTGGAGCTGCCGGCGGAACGCCTGGGAGTTGCCGCCCGCCACGTAGTGGCCCTCGAGCACCAGGGTGCGGCGGCCCATGGCGCAGAGGGTGGCGGCACAGGTCAGGCCACCGAGCCCGGAGCCGATCACGATCGCGTCCCACGTCATGGCGGCAACGCTACCCCCACCACGGGGGAGGGCAAGGCGCTGGTCCGGCTGTCGGGCAGCCGACTCCAGGCCTGGGGCGGTCCGCCCGATCCTTCTCGCACGACGGCCTGTTCGGGGGCACAATCCCCGGCGGACCCGGCGAGGAGGCAGACATGCGAGACCGGAGCGTGGCGGTGCGCTGGCTGGTGATCGGTGCGGCGATGCTCGCGCTGGCGTGTGCGGGCGTGCAGGGCGGGGACGAGCCGGCCGCGGCTGCCGCGGGCGCGGCCGAGGGCCCGCCGAAGCTGCTCGAGGGGCTCGGCGACCACCACCACCCGATCACCACCTCGGTGCCGGAGGCCCAGCGCTACTTCGATCAGGGCCTGGTTCTGACCTTCGGCTTCAACCACGACGCCGCGGTGCGCTCGTTCCGCGAGGCGCAGCGGCTGGATCCCGCCTGCGCGATGTGCGCCTGGGGCGAGGCGCTGGCCCTCGGTCCGAACATCAACGCGCCGATGGGGCCCGAGGCCGCACGGGCCGCGTGGAAGGCCTCGAAGCGGGCACGCAAGCTCGCCGAGAAGGCCAGCGAGGCGGAGCAGGCCTACATCGCAGCCCTGGCGAAGCGCTACGCCAAGGAGCCGCCCGAGGACCGCGCCGCGCTCGACCTGGCCTACGCCAATGCCATGCGCGAGGTGGCCACGCGCTACCCGGACGACGTGGACGCGGCGACCCTGTTCGCCGAGGCCCTGATGGATCTCTATCCGTGGGACTACTGGACCAAGGACGGCGAGCCGCGCGAGTACACCGAGGAGATCGTCGAGGTGCTCGAGCGGGTGCTCCAGCAGCGCCCCACCCACGTGGGCGCGAACCACTACTACATCCACGCCACCGAGGAGTTCTTCCCGGAGCGCGCCGAGGCGGCGGCCGACCGGCTCGGCACGCTGGCACCCGACGCCGGCCATCTGGTGCACATGCCCTCGCACATCTACTGGCGCGTGGGGCGCTACGACGACGCGCTCGAGATCAACCGGCGCGCGGCCGCCGCCGACGAGCAGTTCTTCGCCTGGTGCCGCGGCGGGCAGTTCTACCGGGCCGCGTACTACCCGCACAACGTGCACTTCCTGTGGGCCGCCGCCGCCGCGGAAGGGCGCAGCGAGATCGCGCTCTCGACCGCGCGCAAGCTGGCGGCGCGGGTCGAGGAGCAGGTCGACGACTTCCCCTTCGTCGAGGAGTTCCTGTCGATCCCCCCGCTCACGCTGGTGCGCTTCGGGCGCTGGGACGCGGTGTTGGGCGAGCCGAAGCCCCCGGCCGAGCGCGCCTACCTGACCGGCATCCACCACTACACGCGGGGGATCGCCCTCGTGCGCACCGGCGACCTCGACGGCGCGGCCGCCGAGCTGACAGCGCTCGAGGCGGTGGCAGCGGGCGAGCCGGCCGGGGCCCTCGCGCTGGCCGGCGGCGTGGCCACGGCGGCCGAGCTGCTCGAGATCGGGGCCGCGAACCTGCGCGGCGAGCTTGCGGCGGCGCGCGGCGACTCGGACGCGGCGGTGGCGGCGCTGCACGACGCCGTCGACCGGCAGGACGCGCTCAGCTACATGGAGCCGCCGCCGTGGTTCTTCCCGGTGCGCCAGGCGCTCGGTGCCGTGCTGCTCGACGCGGGACGCGCGGTCGAGGCCGAGGCGGTGTTCCGCAAGAGCCTCGACAACTACCCGCGCAACGGCTGGAGCCTGTACGGCCTGGCGCGCAGCCTCGAGGTGCAGGGGCGACCGGCCGAGGCGGCGTGGGTGCATGAGGGCTTCCAGCGGGCCTTCGCCAACGCCGACGTCGAGCTGGAGGCGGCGCGCTTCTGATCTCGCGCTTCCGGGCCGGCGCCCAGCCCCCTCCTGCTAGCGAGCGCTGCGGCTCAGCCAGCGCTCGGAGGACGCCTCCGCCCGGGCGGCGATGAATCGCACACCGGAGAAGGCGAGGTTCGTGGGGAGCTCGACCGACAGACGCAGCCCGCTCAGCATGCCCTCGAACGAGACGATGCAGGCATCGTACGGCGCGCAGGCGGCCAGCACCGCATCGAGCTCCGACGCGTCCTCGAACTCGAGCGTGGGCATCCACCCCTGGACGACGCGCCGATCGAAGCGCGCGTAGTCGAACGGCAGGACCAGGCAGCGGTCGGCTCGCGAGCAGAGCGGCGGAACGAGGCGAGCCTCCCACTGGTAGCGGCGGTTCTGCCACGCCGACGCGAGGCCATCCAGCGCCAGCGCGCGCTCGTCGCGATCCCGGATGGCCTGGGCGGCAAGGAGCTCCGAGACGAACTCGTACTGGTCGCGACCGTCCACGGCGGCCGGCTGCGCCGACTCGGCGGGGTGGCAGCCGAGCCACCCCAACGTGGCGACGAGCAGACCGGCGAGGGCGCCGCGACTCACAGCGACGCCCGGAGCTCACCCGCGAGCAGCGGGTCGACGCGGGGGTTGAGCCGGAACGCGTGCTCGGCATGGTGCTGCGACCGGTTGGCGTCTCCCGCGTCGCGCTCGATCAGCGCGCGGTGCAGGTGGAAGCGCGCGTCCTGGGTTCCCAGCCGGAGCGCCCGGTCGCTGGCCCGGCGCGCCTGGTCGATCTGGCCCGCGCGCCACAGCGCCAGCGCATGCGCAGCGTGCGACTCGATCGTCGCGTGCTCGCGCAGTCCGGACTCCGCCAGGAAGAGCGCCTGCTCGGTGAGGACACCGTGGCGTGCGTAGTGCAGGGCCAGGGCACCGGGCTCGTCGGGAGCCAGACGCTCCGCCTCGCGGACGCGGGCGTCCGCACTCGTCGGCCGGTCCGACCGGCGCAGGAGGTCTGCGAGCTCCAGCAGGGCAACGGGATCCCGCCTCCTCGCGATCGCCGTCTCGTAGGCGGCGACGGCCGCGAGCGCGTCCCCAGCCTGGTCGAGCGCACGCGCCCGCGCGAGCTGCGCGCGCGGGTGGCCGGGAGCCACGGCGAGCGCCCGATCCGCCGCTGCCAGCGCGGTGCGGCTCCGACCGGCGTGCCACAGCATCGTGCTGAGCTCGGCGAGACACCAGGCCAAGGACGCGGGCTCGCGGCCCGACTGGATCGCGAGCCGCATGAGATCGAGCGCCCCTTCGACGTCGCCGTAGAGCCAGCGCATGGTGGAGGCGCGCGCGTAGCTGCGCAGGTCGGGGCGCAGGTCGAGGGCGCTCTGGTAGGCCTCGGTCGCCGCGTCGTAGCGTCCGAGCTCGAGCAGCGCATCGCCCAGCAGCAGGTGCCCGGTCGAGTCCTGCGGCGAGCGCGCGATGGCGAGACGGGCCTCGTCGGCGGCCTCTGCGAAGCGGTGCGCGTCGAGGTGCTGCAGCGCCGTCGTCACGGGAGACGCCGGGGCGTGCGGTGTCGGAGGCGCGATCCGCTCGGGTGGAGAGCCGCAGGCCAGCAGTGCGGCCGTGGGAAGCAGCAACAGCCAGTTCATCGGAGCGGGTTGCCCGAGTGCGGCGACGCGAGGTACGGGAACGCGCTGCCGAAGGGGAGGTCGTTGCCGTCGACACCGTCGCCGAGCGGCAGCTGGTTGTTGCAGATCACGGTCAGCAGCGTGTCGACGACGTCGTCCTCGAGCCAGCGCCCGTTCGGGAAGCTCGTGTCCGCGAAGGTCTGGTCCGCCGCGACGTTGATGCGGAGCAGGTCGGCGGGGAAGGTCCCGTTGGGCGCCAGGAGATCCACCAGATCGAGGCGGCCGTCCGGCCCGGGCGGGGGGCAGGTGGTGATGCCCACCGCGTTGATGATGTCGGGCAGCTCCGGGCTCAGGATGTACTGACCGAAGTTGAGGAGGTCGTCCTGGGGCTGGCTCCGATTGAACTGGTCCTTGTCCCCGAGCGGAACGACGACTTCGTTGATGAGCGGAAGGGCCAGCCGCGAGACCTGGACGAAGCGACCGAAGTCGCGCTGAGCCCGCTTGGAGCGGAGGATTCGGAGGCGCCGCCGCGAGGCGGTGGCGTGGACGCCCAGAATGGAGTCGGCCGACGCGGAATCCGGGGTTCGCGTGCCGTCGCTGGTCAGCTCGGTAATCGGAACTTCGAGCACGATCGACATGACGTTGAGGCCGTCGGTCGTGGGTGCCCCTCCGACTCCGAGCAGGTCGAAGACGTGCAGGTCGACGAAGAACGGCTCGTCGCGGGGCCCGGCGAACAGCCCGACGCCGTCGGCCGTCACGATGGCCTGTCGCGCGATCCCTTCGTAGCTGCCCTGGGGGAAGGATCGATCGCCCACGTGCCAGGGAGCGACCGGAACGTCCGAGGCCACGAGGTCGCCCACGTCGCTCGGCCGCTCGAGCCGCCGCACGTCGTACGTCTGTCGCACGTTGAGGTCGGGATCCGTCAGGCTCGCGATCGGTCCCGTGTTGTAGAGGAACGTGTCACCGTTCTGGAACGTGGTCTCGAACTCGAAGCGGTAGGTGATGTCGGTCGTGGCGTCGCCGTCGTTGTCGAAGTGGATCTCGTACCGGACGTCGTCGGAGAACTGGTAGAAGTTGGGTCCCGAGGCCGGCAGCAGCAGCGGAACGTAGTTCGCGATCACGACGAGGTTGTTCGGGTCGAACGGACTGATGAAGGCGTACACGTCGGTGTTGTCGGCCGTGGGGTCCTCGGCGATGGCCGGAGCCTCCCGATGGCTGGATGCCTGCCCGACGGCCGGGCCCCCCAGCGCGAACACGAACATGGCAGCGAGGCATCGATCGAAGCGCATGGCGAGTCCCTTTCCTTCGTCTACGGACAGGGGATCATTCCGGCACATCCGAGGCCGGACGGCCCCGGCGGCAGGCCGAAGAGGCTGCGGAAGACGTTGAAGTCGGGGATGCCGATGGCGCCGTCGCCGTTGTGGTCGCACGCGGGGTCGAAATCGGCGTCCGCTTCCGTCTTGCCGAACTGCGAACGGATCACGTTGAAGTCGGGGATGCCGACCGCCCCGTCGTCGTTGTAGTCGGGGTCGCAGGCGTCGCCGAAGCCGTCGGCGTTCGCGTCGGCCTGGTCGGCGTTCGGGACCTCGAGGCAGTTGTCCTCGGAATCCTCCACGCCGTCCTCGTCGGCGTCGGTCCCGCCCACGATCGTCACCTGGAGGGTCCCCGTGACGGCCAAGTCGTCGGCTTCGGGCGCGTAGGCCGTGAAGCGCTCGAAGACGCCGCTGCCGGGCGCTACGTCACTGGAGAACGAGAACCCCGACACGATCGAGCCCGGTCCGAAGGTCTCGGTCTCGCCCTCGGTGAGGTAGACGATCCCGTCGAGGTCGTAGAGGGCGTCGTAGTCGGGCGGCGCGGTGAGGCTGGCCTCGAGGAGGGAGTCGGATGCGGGCGCGTCATCGAGGCTGATCACTGCGACTTCGTCCGGGAGCCCGTTGGTGACCGTGACGGCGTAGTCGAAGCGGCCCCCGCCAGCCGCGGTGACGGTTGCCTCGACGACGACGGAGCGAGGGCCGGCCCACGCGCCCGCCATGGCCGCGAGCACGGCCCCCAGACCGAGTACCGACGAGCGGAATCGCGACATGGGCGGTCGTCCCCCTGGCGGCTTCTCTCGCTGTACGGCCGACGAGCGGGAAGGGGTCGTTCTCGAGTCTGGTGCGGCGGCTGTGGGCAATCCCCCCCCTTGGGGCTCCGTTCAGGTCCGCGTCGCAGGCCCGACCGACCAGCGGGGTGGCATACTCCAGCCAGCGCTCTCCAGCACGAAGGAGCCCCCATGATCCCCAGGCAGCCGTTCGGAGGCACGGGCCACGACAGCAGCCGCCTCATCTTCGGTGCGGCTGCGCTCTTCGCGATCGATCAGGAGGCGTCGGACCGCGTCCTCGCCGAGCTGCTCGAGGCCGGCATCAACCACATCGACGTCGCAGCGAGCTACGGCAACGCCGAGCTGCGGGTCGGACCGTGGATGCGCGAGCACCGCGACGGTTTCTTCCTCGCCACGAAGACCGGGGAGCGCGGCTACGAGGGCGCCCGCGACCAGATCCGCGCCTCGCTCGAGCGGCTCGAGGTCGACCAGATCGACCTGATCCAGCTGCACAATCTGACCGACGAAGTCGGTTGGGAGCAGGCCTTCCGCGACGACGGCGCGTTGCGTGCGTGCGTCGAGGCACGCGACGAGGGGCTCGTTCGCTTCATCGGCGTCACCGGTCACGGGACGCGCGTCGCCGACATGCATCTGCGCAGCCTCGAGCGCTTCCCCTTCGACTCGGTGCTGCTGCCGTACACGTTCTCGATGATGCAGCAGCCGGCGTATGCGGACAGCTTCGAGACCCTGCTCGATCTGTGCGCCGAGCGCCGGGTCGCGGTGCAGACCATCAAGGCCGTCGCGCGGCGGCGCTGGGGCAGGGTGGAGAAGCCCACCACGACCACCTGGTACCACGCCTTCGAGGATCCCGAGGACATCGAGCGCGCGATCCACTGGGCCCTCGCCAGGCCGGGCATCTTCGTCAACACGGCTTCGGACCCCACCTTGATGCGCCACAGCATCGCGGCGGCCGAGCGCTTCTCCGCCGAGCCGAGCCGCGACGAGATGACGTCGGTCTGGCAGCGGCTCCATGTCGAGCCGCTCTTCGTCCCGGGTCAGGACGGGGTGGGCCGCGCGGCGCAGTGACCGCGGCCCTCTGGTGGGCCGCTCCGCCCCCGGGTCTCTCGAGCCCCGAAGCCCCTCCGCGAGTCGATCTGCGCGCGCGTTGCACTCGAAGACTGGGTACGACGGCGCGGCCTGGGTGAGCCCTGGGCGGAGGCGACGGGCTCCTGAAGAGAACCCCTCACGAAACCGTACCGGGCCGGCGCCGGACGTTGACCGCCGGGGTGCGCCCGGGCGAGAATGGGTGGACCAACCCGGAAGGACGCCCCCGTGAAGCCGAAGCCCGACCTGAAGTGGCCGAGCATCCCGTTCGAGGAGTACGCCGGCCGCATCGAACGCGCCCGGCAGTGCCTCGCCGAGCACGAGCTCGACGCCATGGTGCTCTTCGCGCCCACCAACTGGTGGTACTACGGCGGCTTCACGGATGCCGCCCAGATGAACAACGCCATCTGGCGCACGGCCCTGATCGTCTCCCAGGAGCACGATCCCATGGTCGTGGCGGACACCGCCTTCCTGTGGACCTTCCTGCACACGTCGTGGGTCGAGGACGTCCGCTACCACAGCGCCGCCCCCCATCCCGCCGTCAAGGCCCTGCGCGCGGACGACGACTTCTACCAGCTCCTGTTCGACACAGTTCGCGGTCTCGGGCTCGGCGCCGCCCGCATCGGGCTGGAGACCGGGCCCGACATCTCGACCTATCTCTCGGTCGACGAGTACCAGCGGATCTGCGACGCCCTGCCCGACGCGAAGATCGGCTCGGCGGACCCGGCCATCTTCGCCCAGCGCATGATCAAGACGCCCTGGGAGCAGGAGGTCATCCGCGACGGCGCCCGGCGGGCCTGCCTGGCGACGCGGGCGGCCTTCGACGCGATCCGCCCGGGCGTGAGCGAGCGCGACGTCCATCGCGCCTTCTGGCGCGCCGCCGTGGAGCTCGATCTCGTCGAGTCGCCCTACCAGGGCAACTGGCTGTGCTTCTCGACCAACGCCACGGAGACCGCCTTCGGGCAGCGCTGGATCACGGGTCCCGTGGACCGGATCATCCGCGCCGGCGACTTCGGGAACAGCGACTGCGGGCCCACCTACAAGCACTATCAGTTCGACTTCCAGCGGGCGTTCTACGTCGGCGAGCCCTCGCAGGGCGTGCTCGACTGGTACGAGGTGGGCCGCCAGGCGCTGCTGGAGACGATCGACGCGATCGAGCCGGGGATGCGCGTCGCGGATCTCTTCGAGCTCTCCCTCCGCGCGGTGACGAAGCGGGGCGCTCCGGAGCATCCGATCAGCTTCATCGGGCACGGCGAGGGTCTCGCGAACCACGAGCCGCCGTGGCTCGTCGCGGGCAACCCGGCGGTGATCGAGCCGGGGATGGTCCTGGCCGTCGAGGTGGGCGCCTTCCGCGACGGCGCCGACTACGTGGGCGCCATGCCCGAGGATCTCGTCCTCGTCACCGAGACGGGCACCGAGAACCTCACCGCCCACATGTCGAACGCGCTCTACGTCGCGTCCTGACCGTCACTCGCCGCGAGCCAGGGGCTCAGTGGAACGTGACGTTCGCGGCGAGCTTCGCCGAGGGCGGCTGGTCCGGAAGCGGCTCCACCAGGAAGTAAGGCCGTTCGAACACGCTCCGGTCGCCGCCCGGCGCGAACGTCGACGAGAAGCAGTCGAAGACGAGGCCGTCCACGATGCCCTGGATCAGGTGGGGCGCGTAGCTGTTGTTGAAGAGGATGTCGCCGGGCCGGGTCCGGTAGCGCTCGCCGTCCACGCCGTAGATCGTGGGACCCGAGAGCGCGTAGTAGAACTCGGGAATCACGTGGCTGTGCTCGACGTACGTCGAACGTGCTCCCCAGGCCGACTCGGAGAGGTTGAAGTCCCAGCGACCGTCGGGGCGCGAGGCGCGGAAGATCGCCTTGTGGCGCGCGATCTGGATCATGCGGTCCGCCACCGGACCCATCGAGCCCAGGTCGTCGGCGAAGAAGAAGCCCGCGCCCTTGAGCGTCTCCGGGGAGAGCCAGGCAATCCGGCTCTCGTGGCCGAAGATCGGGACGGTGGGGTAGGGGTCGCGCGCGGCGCCCAGCTCCCGCCGGCGCTCCGCGAGGGCCTGTGCGGCGGTCGCGTAGACCGATCCCGCCGGCGCCTCCGCGATGGGCGTACGCGGCGCATCGAGCGCCTCGTTCTCGAACGCCTCGTCCCACAGCAGGTAGTCCCACGGCAGATTCGCCTGCTCGGGCTGGACGTGCTGGTTCGCGCCGGTCAGGTAGTAGCCGGCGTCGACGTAGGCCTGGTCGCCGCCCGGTGCCCAGCGGATCCAGAGGAGCCGCAGGGCGGCGTCCGACGAGGCCTGCAGGCGCCGCTCGGCGTACGGCGCGAGCCGGACCGTGCCCCCCGTCGTCACCCGCTGCGTCTCGCCCTCGACGCTGATCTCCCCCTCGCCGCCCAACACGATGAATGCGCCCGGCGCCCCGTCCGCGTGCGCGGGGAGCAGCCCGCCGGGGCCGATCAGGAGCTGGGTGATCTTGAGGTCGGGATGATCGAAGGCGAGGCGCACGCGCACGACCTCGGCGAGTCGGGCCGCCGCCTCCGGGTCGGCCTTGCGGATCTCCACCCAGTCGAAGGGCAGGAGCCTCTCCAGCGAGCCCCAGGGCATGTCGCCGGTGCGATGGAATGCGGGGTAGCGATCCAGGGCCGGCGGGAAGTCGGGATCCGCCATGTCGCGCGCCCGCCGGGCGCGAAACTCGGCGTACTTCGCGCGGTAGGGGTCGCTCGGGTCATCGACCCGGGAGTAGATGGCCGGGTCGACCTCCGCGGGAGCGGCCGGCTCGCCGCCGGACGTGGCGCCGCCGAGCAGGGCAAGGACCAATGCGGACGAGAGCAGACGGCCGGCGCGCATCGATGCTTGCCTCCGTGGGGCCCGCATTCTCACACGGACGCCCGCGGAGAGCCAAGCGGGTGGCTCTCCGCGGGCCCCTGATCGAATGCCCGCTCCAGCCGGCGCAGCGTCTTCGTCCCGCCTGCCCGCCTTCGGCGTCGTGCTCGCCCGCTTCGCGCGGGGGCGGCCTCGAGGCTAGGAGTCTGCGCGGCAGAAGCCCCCTGCAAGCGCCCGGAGGGCGCGCGCAGTGAGGCGAAGCCGAACGAAGTCCACCAGCTAGGCGGTCGCCTTCTTCGTCTTCGCCTTCTTCTTCTTGGCGGTCTTCCGGGCGGGCCGGACGCTGTGCTCGAGATCCGTGAGCGCCTTCGAGAGGTCGCGCCGGCGCGAGCGGATGAACTTGTTCACGTCGGAGTGGCCCTTGATCTCGACCTGGTTCAGCCGCTTGCGCGCCTCCCGCAGCAGTCTGGCGCCCTCGGTGCCCGCCCGGCGCTCCGCCTTCTCGATCTCCTTGCGCAGCGGCGCCAGCCGTTTGTCGATCGACTTGGTGAGCGACTTCAGCTCCTTGTCGATGTCCTTGAGCAGATCGGGACGCGACCTGCGCTTGCGGGTGGTCTTCTTCTTGGCTGCCACGAGGGGGCTCCCTTCGGCTTGAGGTTCGCGCGAGTATGTCACAGCGTCCGGCGTGGCGCCGCGACTCGTGCGAAACTGAAGACACCGGCCCGGGGGCCGGGGAGGGGCGCGCATGCAGAACGATGGCGACGTCTTCCGCTTTGCGGACGATCTCGGGCCGGCGAAGATCATCCACGTCCACGAGCCCGGGATCGGCCTGAAGGGCACGCTCGTCGTCGACAACGTCGCGATCGGCCCCTCGATCGGGGGGCTGCGCATGGCGCCGGACGTGAGCACCGAGGAGTGCTTCCGGCTGGCGCGCGCGATGACCATGAAGAACGCCGCGGCGGGACTGGCCCATGGAGGCGGCAAGTCGGTTCTCTACGGCGATCCCAGGATGCCGGCCGAGCGCAAGGAAGAGCTCGTGCGGGCGATGGCCTGCGCGTTGCGGGGGATCGACGACTACATCTTCGGACCCGACATGGGGACCGACGAGGTCTGCATGGCCTGGGTCAAGGAGGAGATCGGGCGCGCCGTGGGGCTGCCGACCGAGATCGGCGGCATCCCCCTCGACGAGCTCGGCGCCACGGGCTTCGGACTGCGCGCGACCTGCGAGGTGGCCGCCCCCGCGTGCGGGATCGAGCTCGACGGCGCCCGGCTCGTCGTGCAGGGATTCGGATCGGTGGGAATCCACGCCGCCCGCTTCCTCGCGGAACGCGGCGGCGTGCTGGTGGCGGCCTCGGACTCGCGGGGCGCCGCGGCCGATCCAGACGGGCTCGACGTCGAGGCGCTGGTCGCGCTCAAGCGCGAAGGGCGCAGTGTGGCGGATCACAGCGCGAGCAAGCCGCTCGATCCCGACGACCTGGTCGCCGTGGACTGCGAGATCTGGATCCCGGCGGCCCGCCCCGACGTCATCCACGAGGGCAACATGGAGCGGCTGCGCGCCAGGCTGGTCGCCTCGGGCGCGAACATCCCGATGACCGACGCCGCCGAGCGCCACCTGCACGAGCGGGGCGTCCTCTGCGTGCCCGACTTCATCGCCAACGCGGGCGGCGTGATCTGCGCGGCGATGGAGTACCACGGGGCGGGCCGCAAGGCGGCCTTCGAGGCGATCGACGAGAAGATCCGCGACAACACGGCTCGCGTGCTCGAGGCTTCGCGGGAGCGCGGCATCCTGCCGCGCCAGGCCGCCGTCGAGCTGGCCGAGGAGCGCGTGCGCAAGGCCATGGGCCACCGGCGCTGGTCGATCTTCTGAGACCGGGAGCGACCGCGCGAAGAAGGCGCCATGTATCGGATTCGACTCCACGGCAGGGGGGGGCAGGGCATGAAGACGGCGAGCCGGATCCTCGGCTCGGCGCTCTTCGCCGAGGGCTTCGAGGTGCAGGACGCGCCCCGCTACGGCGCCGAGCGGCGCGGGGCCCCGCTCTTCGCCTACGTGCGGGCGTCGCGCGACGAGATCCACGAGCGCGGCGTGATCACCCGCCCGGACCTGGTGGTGGTGGCGGACGACACCCTGGTGCCGGTCCCCTCGGCGGGCGTGCTGCTGGGCGCAGGTCCCAACACGCTCCTGCTCCTGCGCAGCGCCGACTCCGCCGAGGTCTGGCGGAGCCGGCTCAACCTCGACGGCCCCGTGGTCGTGCAGCCCCCCGGTGGCCCGGCGGACGCCGAGCTGCACTTCGTCGGGGCGGAGTGTGCGGCCGGCGCGGCCCGCCTGCTCGGCTGCGTCTCGCGGCCCGTGCTGGACGACGCGATCCGCGAGGAGCTCTGCGCCCTGCCGCCGGCCGTCGTCGACGCCAACCTCGAGCGCGCCGCGGAGGCCTGGGAGGCGATCGGCGACGACGCACCCCGGGTCGGCGAAGGCCCCGACCTGCTGCCGACCTCCGGGACGGACCCGGACTGGATCGAGGTGCCGTTCGACGAAGCCCGGATCTCGGCGCCCAACATCCACGCGGTGGCCACCAGCATCGAGGTGCGTACGGGGCTCTGGCGCAGCATGCGTCCCGTGGTGGATCGCGAGCGCTGCCGCGGCTGCCACTGGGTGTGCAGCACCCTGTGCCCGGACGGCGCGATCGACGTGGACGAGGAGGGACGCCCGGACATCGACTACGACCACTGCAAGGGCTGCATGATCTGCGTCGCCGTGTGTCCCCCGCACGCCATCGCCGCCGTGCCCGAGGCCGCGGCCGCCGGCGAGGACGGGTGATGGCCCGCCAGCTGCTCACCGGAAACGGCGCCGCTGCCTGGGGCGCGCGACTCGCGGGCGTGGACTACGTGCCCGCGTTCCCGATCACCCCGCAGACCGAGATCATCGAGACGCTGGGTCGGTGGATCGACGCGGGCGACCTCGACGCGCGCATGGTGACCCTGGACTCCGAGCACTCGATGCTGACCGCGGCCGGCGCAGCGGCCGCAACGGGCGTGCGCGTCTTCACCGCGACGTCCAGTCAGGGTCTCCTCTACGGCATGGAGATGATCTACACCGTGGCGGGCTGGCGGGCGCCCTTCGTGCTGGTGAACGTCTCCCGCGCTCTCGCGGCCCCCGTCACGCTGGAGCCCGACCACAACGACGTCCTCGCGACACGCGACAGCGGCTTCCTGCAGATCCACTGCGCCTCCTGTCAGGAGGTGGTGGACAGCGTGCTCATGGCCTACCGCCTGGCGGAGGACCGGCGCGTGCGGCTTCCGGTGATCGTCAACCTCGACGGCTTCTACTTGTCGTTCACGCGCGAGCCCGTCGCGCTGCCCGAGCCCGCCGCGGCGGAGCGCTTCGTCCGGCCGTTCGACTCGGAGGGCATGGGATTTCGCGCGAGCGATCCCAGCAGCCACGCGGTGGCCGTGCTGGGGGGCGGCCCGTACTCCTACTTCCGCTACGAGATGCACCGGGCCGCCCAGAACGCGCTCGCGGTCCACGACGAGATCGCCGCGGAGTTCGAGGCCGAGTTCGGCCGTCGCCACGGTGCGCTCGAGACGTGGCGCACGGAGGACGCCGACGTCGTCTTCTTCATGATGGGCTCGTTTGCGACCAAGGCCAGGGCCGCCGTCGAGAGCCTGCGCGCGGCCGGCCGGCGCGTCGGGCTGGTGCGCCCCAGGCTGCTGCGGCCCTATCCCACGCAGGCCGTCCGCCACGCGCTGGCGGGCGTCCGGGCGGTGGCGGTCGTCGACCAGAACCTGTCGATGGGGCAGGGCGGCGTGCTGCACGCGGAGCTGGCGGCGGCGCTGCACGGGGACTCGGGCGCGCCGCTCCTGGTCAGCTTCATCGGAGGGCTCGGCGGACGCGACATCCGCCCGGAGGAGTTCGCCGAGATGGCGGAGGTGGCCGCGCGCGCGGCCCGCGCGGGGCAGGCGCCCGAGCCGCGTCTGCTCTACACCGAGCACGAGCTGCGCGAGATCCGCAAGCTCCAGGGCATCGGTCTGGTGGAGCGGCGCGGCCTCGACGCGGGAGGGGAGCGATGAGCGAGACGGCGTTCCGGCGCATGCAGGACCTCCCCTCGACGCACCTGCTGGGCGGCGGCACCGCGATGTGCGCCGGCTGTGGCGGCCTGCAGGCCCTGCACGAGATCTACGACGTGCTGGGCGAGAAGACCATCTTCGTGAACGCCGCCGGCTGCATGACCCTGCTCTCGGTCTATCCGTTCACGCCCTTCCGCAGCTCCTGGCTCTACACCGCGATGGCATCGGCGCCGGCCGGAGCCCAGGGGGTGCGGGATGCGCTCGACATCCTGCTGGCCAAGGGCCGCATTCCCGAGGCCGAGGATCTGACCGTGGCGACGTTGACCGGCGACGGCGCCGCCTACGGGATGGGGCTATCGGCCACCTCCGGCGCCATCGAGCGCGGTCTCGACTTCCTGTACGTCTGCTACGACAACGAGGGCTACGGGAACACGGGACAGCAGGCCTCGGGCGCCACGCCCCACGGCGCGCGCACCGCGACCAGCGCCGGCTCGGCGGGCTACCCCGGCTTCAAGAAGGACCTGTTCGGGATCTGGACCGCCCATCGCCCTGCCTACGCCGCCACCGTGATCGGCGCCGAGCCCCTCGACCTGGCGCGCAAGATCGAGAAGGCGAAGGGCCTGCGCGGACCGCGGCTGATCCTCGCGCTGGCGCCCTGTCCCACGGGCTGGGAGTACGATCCGGCCGACTCCGTCGAGATCGGCCGGCTCGCGGTTCGCACGGGCATCTGGCCGCTCAAGGAGTACGTGGACGGTGAGGTGGTCCACACGCGGGTGCGCCGGCCGCGGGTGCCGGTGGAGGAGTACC
Organism: Myxococcota bacterium; assembly: GCA_030066475.1. The sequence continues at coordinate 27,024 of JASJBO010000008.1, read as the reverse complement.
TGCGCCGCCAGGGGCGCTACGCCCATCTCTTCGAGCCCGAGCGCAACGAGTCGCTGCTGGCGGAGATCCAGGCGCGCGTCGACCGCTACTGGGACGCGGCCGGCGCGTAGCAGCGCCCGCACCGATTCGAGCACGATCCTCCGGCGACCTGGCGCGGGTCGCTCGACAAGGAGAGCCCCATGAGCGACCTCGAGATCGGTCTCGTCGGCTACCTGGACCCGTGGAGCGCAAGCCCCGGAGAGACGGTCCGGCTCCACGTTCGCGACCATCGCGAGCGCGCGTGCCGCGTCGACCTGGTGCGGCTCGTGGCGGACGGCGCGCCGCCGGCCGGTCGCGTGCGCAGCGAGCCGGTGCCGGGCTTCGAGCCGCTCGCCTTCCAGGGCCGCGACCGCCCGATCGAGCCCGGCTCGTACGCGCAGGTTGCGCCCTGTGCGTTCCTCGACGCGCTCCGCAGCTTCCGCGTCGAGGTTGCGGTCGCCCCGACCACGGCCGGCACCCGCCCGCAGGCGCTGCTCGGAACCTGGTGCGAGGCGACCTCCACGGGGTTCGGGCTGTTCCTGGACGCGCGCGGCGTCCCGACCGTTCGCGTCGGCGGCGCGTCCGGCTCGGCGAGCTGCGCCACCGGCGTGCCGCTGCGCAACCGCGCCTGGAGCGTGCTGCGCGCCTCGTACGACGCGGAGTCGGGGCGCCTCGCCCTCGAGCAGCGCCCGGTCGCGACGCACTCGCCCGGCTTCGACCTGCTGCGCGCGCCCGCCGCGGCGCAGACCGACGCCGCTCCCGGACTGCTCGACGCGACGGGGCGGGGGCTGCTGTTCGGGGCCTGGCACGACGGCCCCGGTCGCGGCGGGCACTTCGACGGTCGCCTCGAGGCGCCGCGGCTGGCCGCGCGTGCCGATGCGGAGCGCTTCGACGCCGTCTGGGACTTCGCGCCCGAGCCCCACACGGATCGCGTCGCGGACACCGGAGGGCTGGAGCTGCACGGGCGCCTGGTGAACTGCCCCGCGCGCGCGGTGACCGGCTCGCGCTGGGATGCCAGCGAGCACGACTGGCGCCGGGCGCCCGAGCAGTGGGCCGCGATCCACTTCCACGCGGACGATCTCGCCGACTGCGGCTGGCCGGCCGACGTCGAAGTGGCGCTGCCCGCCGAGCTCGACTCGGGGATCCACGCCCTGCGCGTGTCGCCCGACGACGGCGCCGAGCCGGCGCTGCTGCCGCTGTTCGTGCGCCCCCGCCCCGGCGACGAGAGCCCGGTGCTGTTCCTCGTTCCCACCGCGACCTACATCGCCTACGGCAACCATCGCCTGCACAACGCGCTGGGCGGCCCCATGTTCGGCGGCGGGGAGCTGCCGTTCCAGCGCTACCTGGCCGAGCACCCCGAGCTGGGCCCCGACATGTACGGCTTCCACAGCGACGGGAGCGGCTGCATGTACGCCACGCGACGGCGCCCGCTGCTCAACGTGAGCCCCGCGGCCGACGGCTGGGCCTTCAGCGCGGACCTGGCGCTGACGGGCTTCCTCGAGCACGCGGGCATCCACGCCGACGTGGCGACCGACGAGGATCTGCACGCCGAGGGCCGGGCGCTGCTGGATCGCCATCGCGTGGTGGTCACCGGGAGCCATCCCGAGTACTGGTCCACGGCGATGCTCGATGCGCTCGAGGCCTGGCAGCGCGAGGGCGGCCGGCTGATGTACCTGGGCGGCAACGGCTTCTACTGGCGCGTGGCGTTCTCGGACCACTACCCCGGCGTGATGGAGCTGCGTCGGGTCGGGCCCGCCACCCGCGCCTGGCCCGCCGAGCCCGGCGAGGGACACCACGCCTTCAGCGGCGAGCTGGGCGGCCTGTGGCGCAACATCGGGCGGCCGCCCAATGCGATCGCCGGGGTCGGCTTCGCGGCGCAGGGTCCCGGAGGCGCGCCCTATCGCCGCCGCGACGCGAGCCGCGACCCGCGTGCGAGCTGGATCTTCGCCGGCGTGAAGAGCGAGGACGCGATCGGTGCACACGGCCGCCTGCGCGCCGCCGCGGACGAGGAGATCGACCGCTTCGATCCGCTGCTCGGCTCGCCGCCGCACGCCCTCGTGCTCGCAGCCTCGGAGGGGCACGGCCCCGCGATGCTGCGCGTGATCGAGGAGTTCCTGATCACGCTGCCGCCGCTGCCCGATCCGGGCGTGCGCGCCGACCTGGTCTTCTACGAGACGCCCGGCGGCGGCGCCGTGTTCTCCACCGGATCGATCGGCTGGATCGCGGCGCTCGCGCACGAGGACTACCAGAACGATTTGGCGCGCATCACCGCCAACGTGCTGCGTCGCTTCGCCGACGCCGAGCCGTTCGCGTCGCCCGAGGGCGCGCCCGAGGCCGTGCCGCTGGCGCCCTGGTTCGTGTTTCCCGCGCCCGGATCGCTGCGCGCCTGGGAGGTCTCCGACGACGATTGATTCAAGTCCGAGCGCCGGTTCGGCCGATCCGAAGGGGACCGCGGGCCGGCGGGAGGCGTTCGGGCTTGATCGATCTGGCCGCAAGTCTGGGACTGGTGGCGTTCCTGCTCACCAGCGTCGGGGTCGGGGTGCGCCTGCTGCTGCTCTGGCGTCGCACGCGCGGCATGCCCGAGCTGCTGATCGGAATCGGGTTTCTCGCCGGGGGCGTGGTCGGCTTCGTCCCCGAGCACCTGGCGCTGACCGGGCACGTCCCCGCCTCGATCGAGGCGCCGCTGCTGGTGGTCTCGAACCTGGCGATCCGCGCCACCGCCTTCCTGTGCGCCGTCTTCACCTGGCAGGTGTTCCGCCGCGGGCAGCGCTGGGCCACCGGGGTGCTGATCGCACTGGGCGTGCTGCTCGGCGTCTCGTTCCTCGGCTTCCCCGGTCCCTGGGCGCGTGCGACTAGCGACACCGAGTGGCTGTGGTCGGTCGTGACGGCCGTGGTGCGCTCGCTCGCGTTCCTGTGGGCCGCGGGCGAGTCGCTGCGCGAGTGGCTGATGGCGCGCCGCCGCGCCGCCCTCGGGCTGGTGTCCGCCGGCGTGGTGCGGCGCTACCTGCTGTGGGGCGTCGCGATGGCGGGACCGGCCGGCATGTCGGCGGTGCCGCTCTGGAACCGCTGGCTGCTGCTCCCCGATCCGGGGCCGGAGGTCGCCTGGACGCTGTTCCAGTCGCTGCTGGGACTGGTCGCGGCGGCGGCGATGGCGGCGGCGTTCCTGTGGCGCGCCGCCCCGGTGGCCGCCGAGCCCGCCACGCGCTGAGCTCGCCGCGCGCGTCCCGCCTCAGCGGGTCGTCGCAGGTTCGCGCCGGGCGTGCGGGCGGCGACGCGGACGGCAGCGCTCGGCGAAGCGCTCGACGGCGTCGGCGATCTCCTCGCCGAACTCGAGCAGCCCGAAGTGGGTGGCGTCGGGGATCACCTCGAGCGAGGCGCGCGGCATCGCCTGCGCCATCGCGCGCGCGTGGTGCAGCGGCGTGAAACGGTCGCGGCCACCGGCCACGACCAAGGTCGGCGTGTGGATGTCGGGCAGCAGGTCGAAGGCGTCGTGGCGGCCGAGCTCGGCGAAGATCTCCGCGTAGGCGGCCAGGTCGAGCCGGGTCCACGCCTCCGCGACCTGCTGGAACGCCTCCAGGTCCAGGCTCGGCGCCATCACCCCGAGTCGGCGGCCCACCCCGACGAGCCCTGCGACCACCGCGTCCGACTGCGCCAGCGGGACGCCCACGTGCCGGAAGCCGCGACCGAGGGCGCGCATGCCGGCGAACACGGCCGGCGCCACGCGCGCGGTCCAGGCGGAATCGAACGCGGTATCGAGCGGGCGTCCCGCGATGCCGTGTACCGCTGCGAAGCCGCCGAGCAGACCGCCGTGCTCGCGGTGGAGCTCGAGCCCGAGCTGGACGCCCATGCTCCATCCCACCAGGATCGGCTCCTTCACGCGCTCGTGCCGACACAGCGCCACGAGGTCGCGGACGTGGGCGGCCATCTCGTAGCCGGCCGCGCCGGCGGTGCCCGAGCCGTAGAGCCCGCGGTAGTCCCAGGCCAGGATCCGGAAGCGATCGGCGAGCCGCGCGATCAGCGGCTGCCAGACGCGCACGCCGCCGCCGAGCCCGCCGCAGAAGACGATGGTGCGCACGCGCCGCCCGCCGGCGCGGTAGTACGCCAGCTCGGTGCCATCGTGGCTCTCGAACCGAAGCTCCTCGAGTGCCGCCGGTTCGAAGGACACCGCGATTCCCCCACCCCCTTGCCGCCGAAGGTAGAGCGTCGCGGACGCGAGAGCAGCCCCACTTCGGCGGTCTGCGACAGGGGCGTGGGCTCGAACCGGTTCGCCAGCGCGGGGGCGGATCCCGGGCGGACGGGGGAGGGTGACGAAGTGCGCCGCCCGGCCCCGGGGCTTCCCGGGGCCGGGCGGCGCTCCGCCGAGGAGGTCAGGCCGCGGCGGCGTCCTGCTCGCGATCGAGGGCGTTCATGGACCTGGGCCTGAAGCGCGCCTCGAGGCCGGTCCAGTCCATCACGAGGCTTCCGCCCATCCCCTCGTGCTGCTTCTCCCAGTTCATCAGCAGCTCCATGCAGGCGTGGTCGATGTAGTCGAGCGCCTCGAGGTCGACGTGCAGCTCGACGTTGGGCGGGACCTGCTCGAGGGCGGCGGCGAGCTTCGGGAGCCGCACGACGGAGGCGGCACCGCGCAGCGCCAGCCGCCAGCGCGACGAGTCGCCCGAGTGCGTCAGCTCGACCTCGAGGTGCGACACGTCGTAGAGCAGTCGCGCCAGCGAGAGGGCGATGCCGAGCACGACCCCCGTCAGCAGGTCGACGCATACGATCCCGATCAGGGTTGCCGCGTAGATCAAGACCTCCGTGCGGCCGAAGCGCGCGAGCTCCCGGACCGCGACCAGGTTCACCAGCTTGTAGCCCGTGTACACCAGCACGGCCGCGAGGACGGCGGTCGGGATCTGGCGCAGCACGAACGGGAGCGCGGCGCAGAAGAGCAGGAGCCACATGCCGTGGCTGACCGCCGACAGGCGCGTGCGCGCGCCCGACTCGACGTTCGCACTGCTGCGCACGATCACGCCCGTCATGGGCAGCGCGCCGACGGCCCCGCACAGCATGTTGCCCACGCCCTGGGCGGAGAGCTCGCGGTCGAACTTCGTGCGCGGGCCGTCGTGCATCTTGTCCACGGCGGTGGCGCAGAGCAGCGTCTCCGCGCTCGCCACGAAGGCGAGGGCGAGGCCCGAGCCGAGCACCGTCCACCCGAGCCCGCCCAGGTCGGCGAACGTAGGGAACACGAGCGCATCGGTGAGGCGCTCCGGGATGTCGACGGTGCGGATGTCGAGCCCGAGGCCCATCGCGCCGAGCGTCGCGACGACCACGGCCACCAGCGGCGCCGGAACCGCGCGAAGCGCGGCGGGCACGAGCGGTCTCCAAAGAGCGAGGACGGCGAGCGTGAGCACGCCGATCATGGCGGCCTGGAAGTGCACGGAGCCGTCGGCCGGGATGATGCCCTTGTAGATCGCCTCGGGGATGGCGATCAGGTTGGCGATGCCGCTGTCGCGCGGGGCGTCGTCCACCATCACGTGGAACTGGCTCGCGAAGATCAGCACGCCGATGCCGGCCAGCATCCCGTGGATCACCGCCGGCGACACGGCCCGGAACCACTGGCCGATCCCGGCGCGGCCGGCGGCGAACTGGAACGCGCCCGCCGCCAGCACGATCCAGCCCAGCGGCCCGACGCCGTGGGTCTGGACGAGCTCCCAGACGATGACGGCCAGACCGGCGGCCGGGCCGCTCACCTGGAGCGGTGCGCCGGCGAGCAGGCCCACCACGAGCCCGCCGATGATGCCGGTCACGAGCCCGGTGGCGGGCGGCAGGCCGGAGGCGATCGCGATGCCCATGCAGAGCGGCAGCGCGACCAGGAACACCACCACCGACGACAGCAGGTCGCGCTTCCAGCTCTGGCCGACGCCCGTCCAGTCGTTGCGCAGCGCGGCGATCCAGGCCGCCATCACGCCACCTCCCGGGCGGCGGCGCGCAGCTGGCGGAAGCAGCCGTCGGCGTCGGCGGCCAGCAGCTCGCCTGCTCCGAAGTCGTAGATCCAGCCGTGCAGGCGCAGCGCGCCGCGCGCCTCGGCCTCGGCGACGCTCGGGTGGGTGCGCAGGTGGTCGAGCTGGGTGAGGACGTTGGCCGCGACGGTCTCCACCAGCGGGTCCGCCGCCGGCGGGTCGAGCGCGACGCTTCGAGTCAGCGCCTCGCGGCCGAGCTCGAGCCAGCGGTCGACCGCGGGCAGCTCCGGCGCACCGCCATCGCGGAGCGCCGCCATGGCGCCGCAGTGCGTGTGCCCGCAGACGGCGATGTCGCGGATGCCGAGCGCGCGGATCCCATACTCGACCGTCGCCGCCTCGCCGCCGTTGCGGTCGCCCCAGGGCGCGACGAGGTTGCCCGCGTTGCGGATCACGAACACCTCGCCGGGCTCGGTCTGGGTGACGAGGGCGGGGTCGATGCGCGAGTCGGAGCAGGTGATCAGCAGGAGCTGCGGCTGCTGGCCCCCTTCGAGTCGCTCGAACAGCTCCCGCTTCTCGGGAAAGATGCGGTCCTGGAACTGCCCGATTCCAGCGTAGATGCGATCCATGGCGATGACCTCCTCGGAACCCTTCAGCATCGAGGTTGCCTCACGAATAGGCAATATCGAAATAATGAACTATAAGTTCTGATTATCCTAATCTGCCCCTGGGGGCCACGTGCTCGACTGGCTGAACTTCCATCACCTGCTCTACTTCCGTGCGGTCGCCCGCGAGGGCGGCGTCGTGAAGGCGTCGCGCCACCTCCACGTCAGCCCGCCCACCGTCAGCGCCCAGATCCGCCAGCTCGAGGCCCAGATCGGCGAACGCCTGTTCCAGCGCGTCGGCCGAGGCCTGGTGCTCACCGACCTCGGCCGCACGGTCCTCCACTACGCCGACGGGATCTTCGAGCTCGGCGAGGAGCTCAAGGGGGCCGTGCGGCTCGGCGAGGACCGGCTTCCGACCCGGCTCACCGTCGGCCTCTCGATGGCCGTTCCGAAGCTCATCGCCCACCGGCTGCTCGAGCCGGCCGTGGCGCTCGACCCCGGCTTCGAGCTCCACTGCATCGAGGACAAGCCCGACGTGCTGCTGGCGGGCCTCGCGACCTACTCGATCGACCTCGTGCTGAGCGACGCCCCGCGCGGCGCCGAGGTCGCGGTGCGCGCCTTCGACCACCTGCTCGGCGAGTGCGGCGTGGCGTTCTTCGCGACGGAGGAGCAGGCGGCCCGGCTTCGGGCCGGCTTTCCGCACAGTCTGGACGGCGCGCCGATGCTGCTGCCGACGCCCCACGCCGCGCTGCGCACCGCCCTCGAGCACTGGTTCCAGGACCTCGGCATCCGGCCGCGGATGGTCGCCAGCTTCGACGACTCGGCCCTGATGAAGGTGTTCGGCGCGACGGGCACCGGGGTCTTCCCCGCACCGCAGGTGATCGAGCGGGAAGTCGTGTCGCAGTACGACGTCGAGCTGGTCGGGCGGGCGGACGACGTGCGGGAGCGCTTCTACGCGATCTCGGTGGAGCGCCGCCTGCGGCACCCGGCCGTGGTCGCGATCTCGGAGGACGCGCGCGGCCGCCTGTTCGCCGAGCCGCCGGGCCGAGCCGAGGCGCCCAACCGGTAGCGAGTCGGTAGCGAGTCGCGCGAGCGAGTCCTCCTCGCCGGCACCGTCGGCCGGGCCCTAGCAGCCCGTTGAAGAACCCGGACCGAGCCTGGCGCGCGAATTCGGCCCGAGATCAAGGCGCGAAACCGCAGCCATAGCCGCGCTACGGCGAGGTTTCGCAACGCAGAGCTCGGGCCGAAGGCGCGTGCCAGGCGACGGGAGGGTTCTTCAACGGGCTGCTAGGCGTCGACGGATCGCGCTCGACTCGGTGCGTCTCCGTCACGGACTTCGGGGTTCTGTCATGGCCCCGTCACCGTTTCTCCACGGAGCCCGAGTAAAACCCCGCTGGGCTGCCTCGCCCATGGGGGGATTGGGGCGCGGCCCGGACCCCAAGCGATAGGAGGGACGTGGATGTCCCCGGATCGGCGACCCTGCCGGGTGATTGCACTGCTGGCGCTCGCGTTGCTGCACGGACGCGTGGCCGCGGCGGCGGACAAGGAGCTGCTCGACATCCTGCTCGCGAACGGCGCCATCAACCAGGTGCAGTACGACCAGCTGATCGAGAAGGAGGAGCTGAACGAGGAGGACGTGCGCCAGGTGCTCGTGACGCTCGACGAGAAGGGGCTGAACTTCCGCGCGAGCGACGGGGCCTACAGCTTCAAGATCGGCGGGCGGCTGCACACCGATGCCAGCGGGCACGAGGGCCGCCGGATCAGCTCCCAGGCCACCGACGGCACCGAGATCCGCCGGGCGCGGATGTACTTCCAGGGCAAGTACCGAGAGGACTTCTCGTTCGTCAGCGAGGTGGACTTCGCCGACAACGAGGTCAGCGTGAAGGACTTCTTCGTCGGCTACAGCGGCCTGCCGTGGGGCAAGTTCGCCGTGGGGCACCAGAAGCAGCCGTTCAGCCTGGCGGTCGAGATGAGCTCGAACGACATCCCCTTCATCGAGCGCGCGCCGGACACCGACCTGATCATCCCCTTCATCGACCGCGCCATCGGCGTGCGGGGCGAGTTCTCCGGCGATCGGTGGTTCCTCGCGACGGGCATCTACGGCGACTCGGTCTCGGCCAGCGACGGCGGCGACGAGGGCTGGGGCAGCGCCTTGCGGGCGGTCTGGGCTCCGATCCTGGGCGAGGACCGGGTGCTCCACCTCGGGGCGCGCGGCGCCTATCGCCTGCCCGAGGACAACGAGGTGCGCATCCGCTCGGAGACCACGCACATGTCCAGCCTGTTCCCGGTGGACACCGGGACCCTGACCAAGGTCGACAACGTCTTCCTGGTCGGGCCCGAGGCGGCCTTCGCCTACGGGCCCTTCTCGGTCGGTGGGGAGTACAACCACGTGTTCCTGGACCGCGACGACGACCGGAACCTGGAGTTCCTGGGCTGGCACGTCGAGGCGGCCTGGAGCCTGACCGGCGAGTCGCGGGCGGCCTCCTACAAGATGAGCGCGGGTGAGTTCAAGGGGCTCAAGCCCGACCGGAACTTCAGCTTCCGCCGCCGGGACTGGGGCGCCTGGGAGTTCGCGGCGCGCTACGCGGTCATCGACGCCGACAACGAGAACGTGAACGGCGGCCGCCAGGGCGTGCTCACCCTGGGCCTCAACTGGTACCTGAACTCGGCGCTGCGCGTGATGTTCGACTGGTCGCGGATCCTCGACACGAACTCGGTCGCGAGCGAGGCCGAGCGGCTCAACATCTTCCAGAGCCGGGTCGACTTCCACTTCTGAGCGGAGCCTGCCCACTCAGGAGCTGGAGCCGTGTCGCCCCAGCGCCACCAGCGCCGAGCCGGCGACGACCGCCACGGCGCCTCCGAGCGCGCCGGGCAGGAGCGTCTCCGACTCGACCCAGCTCGGCAGCAGCGCGTGGCCCAGCGCCGCGAAGGCCAGCGTGGCGAGCGGGGTCAGCGCCAGCACGGCCGAGACGCGCGAGGCCTCCCAGTGCTCCAGGGCGGCCGCGAAGGCGCCGTAGGCGAGCAGCGTGTTGATCGCGCAGAACCCCAGCGCGATCAGGTGGCGGGCGTCGAGCGCCAGGATGCCGGCGGGCGCGGCGCCGATGCTGAATACCGCGAAGCAGCCGAGATAGACCAGCAGCATGAGCGGCTGCGAGGGCAGGGTGTAGAGCAGCTGCTTCTGCGCCAGCCCGTATCCGGCCCAGGTGACCGCGGCGACGACGAACATCGCGACACCCGAGAGATAGCGGTCGAGCCCGGCGGCGAGCGCGCGGAGCTGGCTGGCGAAGAAGCCCGCCAGGCCGGCGACCAGGATCGCGAGGCCGATCCACTGCAGCCGCGTGAAGCGCTCGCGGAACACGACGATGCCGCCCAGGGCGAGCAGCAGGGGCGCGACCTGGATCAGCACCTGCGCGTTGGCCGCACTGGTGCGGTCGAGGCCGAGCAGGTAGGTCAGGTAGTTGGCGGCCAGGCCGCCGGTCGCGACCAGCAGGAGCAGCCAGCCGCTGCGCCCGAGACGGCCCAGCACCGGCAGCTCGCCCCGGCTGGCGAGCCAGGCGGCCAGCAGCAGCACCGAGACGCCGAAGCGGAACCAGGTGATCGTGACGGGGTCGAGCACGCGCAGCGGGATCTGGAGTGCGAGCGGCAGCAGGCCCCAGAGCAGCATCGTGCTGCTCGCGAGCGCCAGGCCGAGGCCGGTGCGGCCGGAGGGGCGGTGCAGCTCCACCGGGGCGTCTACGCGATCGCGCGCGCCAGGCGCCCGCCCCAGCGCAGCCAGGCGACGCGGCCGGTGTCGTCGCGCACGTAGTCGGCGCGGGTGCCCCGGCTCGCTTCGGGGGCGGTCACCACGATCCGGTCGGGCGCGTAGAAGGCCCAGCGGGTGGGACCGGCCGCCGGCGGGGTCCAGCGTCCGGGCTCCGGCGGATAGGCCTCGGCGTGGAGCACCAGCTCGCCGGGGGCGTCGGCGGCCTCGACGCGGGCCGTCCAGAACGGGCCGGCGAAGCGGCCCAGGTACTCGCCGGGGTCGGGCTGTGGCGCGAGCGGCTCCGGGTCGCGGACGTCGAGGCCGAGCGCGAACGCCAGCACCTGCTCGATCAGGTCGCGCCGGAAGCCCTCGTCGTTGACGCTGTTGGTGAGGATCACGAGGGCGAAGTCGCGCTCGCGTTGCATCAGGATCTGCGACAGGTAGCCGACCGTCGAGCCGGTATGGCCGAAGAAGCGGACGCCGCCCAGGTCGCGCAGCAGCCAGGCGAGTCCCATGGCGTCGTCGTCGCCGCCCGCCGGACCGGTCTCGCGCTGCATGCGGTGCAGGGTCTCGGCCTCGAGCAGGCGGGTGCCGTCCGGTGCGCGACCGTCACCCAGGTGGAAGCGCGCCCAGTCGAGCAGGTCCTCGACGCAGGAGACGAGCCCGCCGGCCGGCCAGTCGAGCGGCTGGAGCTCCCAGCCCGGCTGCCAGCCGCCGCCCGGCAGGAACACCGGCCCGTCGCGCGCCACCAGGTGCGGCGCGGCGACGCGCCGGTGGATCGCCTCGTCGGCGCGCAGGCACGAGTGCGCCAGGCCCAGCGGATCGAGCACCAGCTCGCGCAGCGCGGCGTCGAAGGGCGTGCCGGTCGTCACCTCGATCAGCCGGCCCGCCACCGAGAAGCCGGCGTTGTTGTACGACCAGTGCGTGCCGGGCGGGGTGAGCTGCTCGTTGTCGGCGAACTCGGCGACCAGCGCCTCGAGCGTGGGCTCGCGGGTCGGGCGCACGAAGAAGCGGTCGCCCTGCCAGCCGCCGGTGTGGGTGAGCAGGTCGCGGACCCGCACGCGCCCGGTCCACTCCTCGCGCGGGAGGCGGAGCTCCGGCAGGGAGTCGCGCACGGGCCGCTCCAGGTCGACGAGGCCGCGGTCGACCAGCCGCAGCAGCGCCGTGGCCGTGAACGGCTTGGTGAGCGAGGCGATCTGGTAGCGCGTGGTGGCGTCGACCGGCAGCGGGTGGTCGACGTGCGTGACGCCGCCACAGACCACGTGGCGCTCGCCGCCGTGCAGCAGGCCCACGGCCACGCCCGGGATCCGGGTGCGCTCGCGCAGCGTCTGGACCGCGTCGGTGAGTCGCGTCGCGAGGTCGCTCACGATTCGAGGCTAGCGCGTCCCCCCCGCTTCCCGGAGCGAGCTCGCGGTCAGAAGCGGACGGAGAAGGCCGGCTCGTCGCTGCCGTCGCCGGCCTCGCGGAAGTCGTCGCCCACCGAGTAGAGGCGTCGCTGCTCGGCCGCGAAGCGCAGCGGCCGGCCGTCGAAGGCATCGGGCGGCACGGCGTCGAGGTAGAGCGGCACCAGCGCCTCGAGGCTCTCAGGAAGCTCGCCGTGGTCGCGCTGCCAGGCGCCCAGCGCCGCCAGCGCCTGCACCGCGGACAGCTCGGTGTCGGCGGCGCAGCGCCGGAGCTGGTAGCGGCCATAGTCGGGCGCGCCCGCCTCGAGCAGGATCCGACCCACCGCGTTGGGCGCGATTGCGCGCCACGCGCTCCACGTCTCGTCGTCCGTTCCCGCGGCGGTCGCGGCAACGGAGTGCATGCGTGCGCAGGCGCGCTGGGTGTCCTCGCGCACGGCCCGGTACGCCTGGGCGAAGCCATCGAGGGTGCGGTTGGGCTGGAGCAGGTAGCGGCCCAGACCGAGCCGCGCGAGCGCGCCGTCGGGCCGCTCGTCGCGGAAGCTCTCTTCGAGCGCGGCGCGCATCGACTCGTACTCGGCCGCCCACACCGCGTCCCAGCCGGCGTGGGTGGTGCGGTAGCGCTCGAGCTGCTGGACCAGCCGGCGCGTCTCGCGCGCCGCGAGCGGGGCGCGCGTGACCACCTGGCGCAGGGCGGCGAGTCCCTCGCTGCGCATCTCGAGGCCGAGCAGGGCGTGGACGAGCAGCGCGCCCTCGGCGCGCTCGGCGCGCCAGCCGAGCTGCACCGTGTCGAGCGCGTGGCGGAGCGCGCCCGGGCCGTCGCCGGCCTCGAGCGCGACGCGGGAGCGCAGCGCCAGCAGCCGCGCGAGCCGTGTCCACGAGCCGGTGCCGTGCACGTCTGGGTCGCCGAGGAACAGGAAGGGAATCTGGAAGCGGGGCGCGGCAAGGGCCCGCTCGAGCAGCAGCAAGGTCGCCGCATTGCGCGCCAGCCACGGAGCGGCCAGCGCGGGGTCGCCGTCGCCGCCGTGCGCCCAGCGCTGGAGCGCCGCCGCCTCGTCGGGGTGGCTGGGCCAGACCAGCGCCCGGACGGCGAGCTCGAGGTGCGTGCGCGCGTCCTGCTCGGGTGCGGTCGGGTGCCGCACCACCTGCAGGTCGGCATCGTCGACGCGAGGGGCGTCGCGGCCCTGCCAGACGACCCAGCCGGGCAGCGCCACGACGAGCGTCAGGCAAAGGAGCAGGATTCTGGTGGCCATCGCACCCCTCGTCCCAGGGAGTCCTGAAGGGCTTTTCGCGCGACCGGCGACCGGCCTTGAACCCGGATTCCAGGCCCTGGCCGGAGAGGGCGCTGCAGATCGGCTGCCACCTGCCGGGCGGGCCTCCCACCCCCCCTCGAAGGAGGCTCCCCGCATGGCCGCATGCCTCGCACGCCCGGCCTGGATCGCCGCGCTCGGCGCGGCCCTGGCGCTCGCCGCCGGCGGAGCGGGGGCGCAGCAGGAGGTGCGCATCCAGACCCTGCCGGTCGCCGAGGGCGTCTGGATGCTGAAGGGCCGCGGCGGCAACATCGGCGTCTCGAGCGGCGCCGACGGCGTGCTCCTGATCGACGACCAGTTCGCGCCCCTGACCGAGAAGATCCGCGCCGCCGTGGTCGGGCTCGGCGGAGGCGAGATCCGCTTCGTCCTCAACACGCACTGGCACGGCGACCACACCGGTGGCAACGAGAACCTGGGGCGTGCCGGCGCGCTGCTGCTGGCCCACGACGAGGTGCGCGCCCGCATGCGGGTCGAGCAGTTCATCGAGGCCCTCGGGCGACGCGTGCCGCCGTCGCCTCCCGCCGCCCTGCCGGTGGTGACCTTCGGCGACACGCTCACCCTGCACTGGAACAGGGAGGAGATCCACGCCTTCCACGTGGGGCGGGCGCACACCGACGGCGACGCCATCGTCCACTTCCGGCGCGCCAACGCGTTCCACATGGGGGACGTGTTCTTCGCCGGCAGCTACCCGTTCGTCGACCTGTCGAGCGGGGGCTCGATCGACGGCATGATCGCGGCGGCCGAGCGCGTGCTGGGGCTGGCCGACGACGCGACACGGATCATCCCGGGACACGGCGCGGTGTCGGACCGGGCGGGACTCGAGCGCTATCGCGACATGCTGGTCGCGGTGCGCGCTGCCGTGCGCGCGGCGCGCGGGCAGGGCCTGGACGCCGACGAGGTCGTGGCCGCCCGGCCCACGGCCCCGTTCGACGCCGAGTGGGGCGGCGGGCTGATGAAGCCCGACGACTTCGTGCGGATCGTCTACGCGAGCCTGGCGGGCTCCTGAAGGGTCTCAGGCGCCCTCGCGCGTGCGGGCGACGTTGGCGCCGTAGGTGGGCGGCAGCGTCAGCACCTCGCGCGGGAAGCGGTCCACCAGGAACTCCACCACGTCGCGAACCGACACGATGAACGACGGCCGCCCCTGCCGGTCGACCATCGGGACGTGCCGGAAGCCGCCGACCGACATCTTGTTCAGCACCCAGGCCAGGCTGGCGTCGAGCGGCAGGCACTCGGGGTCGCGAGTCATCACCTCGGCGAGCGGCAGGGTGGCCGGGTTGCGGCCGCGGTCGACGATGCGCAGCAGCACGTCGCGCTCGCTGAAGATGCCCAGCACCGGGGTCTCGGAGGAGCCGTCGCCCGTGACCAGCACGGCCCCGCGGTGCTCCTTCTGCATCGCACGCATCGCCTGGGTCACGGTGTGGGTGGGCGAGAACAGCAGCGGGTGCCGGGCGTGGAGTACGCGCGCCGGCTGGCGCAGCAGATCCGCGTCGAACTGGCGATTGCGGCCCTTTCGCTCGTCCTCGAAGTACGGATCGTCGAGGAACTCGTCGTTGTCCTGCGCCATGGTTCCCCCTCCCGGGCCGGGATGGCCCTTCGGCGGCCCCAGGATACCCCTGCCGAGGGGCCTAGGGGAAGGCGCGCCCCGGCGTTCTGCCCCGAGGGGAATCCGTGTGGGCTAGGAGTCTGCGCGGCAGAAGCCCCAGCAAGCGCCCGGAGGGCGCGCGCAGTGAGGCGAAGCCGAACGAAGTCCACCAGCTAGGGGGCGCACCCGAGCCCGGCCCCGGAGGGAGACTGGCGGTTTTCGTCGGCCAGAGCCGCGCTCGGGTGCGCCACCGGTTCGGATGCTGCGGATGGTCCCAGCGATTCGGGTGCCCTGGTGTACGCTCCGCCGCCGTCGGGGAGGTGGCTGATGCCCGCGGAGACGCTCGAAGAGCTGGTCGCGCACCAGGGCCGGCGCTGGGAGATCGAGCGCGGGGAGGGCATGCCCCAGCCGCGTGGGCCCTGCGTGGCCATTTCGCGCCTGCCCGCGTCGGGCGGCACCGAGATCGCCCAGCGCGTGGCCGAGTGGCTCGACTACGGCTTCTTCGGCGTCGAGAACGTCGACGGCCTGGTCGGCGACGCGGCCCTCGGCCGGGCGCTGCGCGCCGGGCTCGACGCCGCCGCCCTGGCCGAGCTGGACGACGACGTCGCGCGCGCCCTGAAGGCGCCGGGTCTCGCCGCCAGCGACTACGTGCACACGCTGGTGCGGATCCTCACGACGCTCGGCGAGCGCGGCATGGCCGTGCTGCTGGGGCGGGGCGGGGCCGTGATCCTGCCGCCCCGGCGCGCGCTGCGGGTGCTGGTGGTCGCCCCGCGCGGCGTGCGCGCCGAGCGGCTCGCGTCGCGCGAGGCGCTCTCGGTCGAGGCCGCGGGCTCGCGCCTCGACGAGCAGGACGCCGCGCGCCGCGCCTTCCTCGCCGAGCAGTTCGACGTCGAGATCGACGACCCGACGCTCTACGACCTGGTGATCAACACCGGCTTCCTGTCGGTGGACGCCGCTGCCGCCGTCGTGGTGGACGCGCTGCGCCGGCGCTTTCCGGTCAGGCCTTAGTGAACTTCGCTCGCCTGCGGCTCGCTGCGCGCGCCGCTCGGGGCGGGACGCTTCGTGCGGGCAGCGAGGGCGGCGCTTGCGCGGGCAACCTCGTTCGCGTCTTCCGGGTTGGCAGGCCGGCGGGGCTAGCGGAGGACGCGGCGGACGACGGGGTCGGGGGGGAGCAGGGGCGGGGTCAGTCGCTTGAGCAGGGCGCGCCAGCGGTGGTTGCGGCGCAGGGCCTGGCGCAGCAGCTCGACGGCTTCGTCGTGGTGTCCGGCGTGGGCGCGGAAGACGCCCACCCAGAACAGGGTCTCGTCGTGGCGCCGGGACAGGTGCAGCGCGCGGTCCGAGGCCTCGAGCGCGCCCTCGACGTCGCCACTCCCGAGCGCGAGCTCGGCCTGCTTGAGCGCGTCCTGCGCCTGTTGCATTCGCAGCAGGCGACGCAGCTCGGGGATCGGCTTGCGGTGGTCCTCGACCCGCAGGTCGACCACGCGGTTCTTCCACGGCTCGGACTCGGACACCGGGCGCACGACCAGCAGCGCCGCCGACTGACACCCGCGCACGTCGCCGCCGGCGCGCTGTCCGGCCTCGAGCGCCTCGACCAGGCGCACCGCGAAGGGACCGCGGGCGCGGGCAAAGGCCTGCTGCATGGCGTCCCAGACGCGGTCGGTCGCGAGCAGGTTGCCCTGCGTCGCGGTGTCGGTGCGGCACGCGTGGCCCGCGAACGGAATACAGGCCGAGCCGGTGTGGCTCGCCACGCCGCCGCGCGTATCGACGACCGCGACCTGCCGCAGCTCGTGCCCCGGGTCCTCGGCCTGCGCGGAGCTCAGCGCCTCGGCCGCCGAGGCGCCCTCGCGCAGCAGCGCCAGCGCGCGCGGTCCGTAGCCGGGCTCGACGAACGCCTGGGTGGCGACCGCCCCGACGCCGGCCTCGGCCCACGGCACCACCGCGCCCACGTTGAAGTAGCGCGACTGGACGGCGACTCCGAGGGCCCCGGACGCCGGATCGCGCGCCACGATCGAGAACGTGGAGACCGGCGGCGCCGTCGGGCGGGCCGCCAGACGCAGAGTCCGGCTCGTTCGCGCCTCCCCCCGCATGGCGCCGCAGCGTAGCCGAGAACCGGGCGCCCGGGGGGGGCGTGAACCTCCCGCCGCGCTGGCGCGTAGTAGGGGTGTGCGACGCCGGTCTGCGTCGCCGCGCGCCCGGACGAAGACCCAGGAGGACCGATGACGACCAAGACCTGTCCGTGGTGCGCCGAGCAGATCCCCGCCGAGGCGGTCAAGTGCCGCTACTGCGCGAGCCGCGTCGAGGGCGGCCTGCGCGACCTCGGCGAGTGGCACCGGGGGCAGCCCGGGCGCAAGCTGGCCGGGGTGTGCGCGGCGGTCGCGCACAACCTGGGCATCTCGGTGACGGCGGTGCGCGCCGGATTCCTGCTGCTGAGCTTCTTCCACGCCGTCGGCGTGCTGCTCTATGCCATCCTGTGGTTCCTGCTGCCCGACGCGCCCGGGGCGCGCAGTGGTCTCGATCGCGTCATCGAGGCGTGTCGGACGCTGCTCGACGGCGAGTCCGGCGCTCGCCACACGGATCGCGCTGCGCACGACGGCGAGGAGGACGGCTCCGGCGGATGGAGCGGGACGAGGAGCTGATGGAGGCCGTGGCGCGCGGCGACGAGCAGGCGCTCGGCGCGTTGATCGAGCGCCATGCCGCTGCGCTCCACGCGCTGCTGCTGCGGCAGACCGGCAACCGTGCCGACGCCGACGACCTGCTCCAGGACACCTGGATCCGGGTGGCGCGCGGCGCCCGGGGCTTCGACCGCGGCCGCCGCTTCAAGCCCTGGGTGTACGGCATCGCCAGCAACCTGGCGCGCGACCTGTTTCGCCGCCGCGAGGTGCGGCGGCGCGCGCGGCTGGCGCCGCCCGAGCCGCCGCCGGCTCCGCCGCGGCCCGTCGAGCGGCTCGACCTGCGCGCGCGGCTGGCGCGTCTGCCCGAACGCCTGCGCGAGGTGCTGGTGCTCCGCTACTACCACGACCTGGGCGAGGCCGAGATGGCCGAGGCGCTGGGCGTGCCGCGCGGGACGGTGAAGAGCCGCCTGCACGGCGCGATCCGCGAGCTGAGGCGCGGCTATCGCGAGGAGGAGACGTGAGCTGCGAGGCGGTCCAGGAGCGGCTGAGCGAGCTGGCGCTGGCGCGCGCGCTCGACGACGAGGCGCGCTGGGAGGCGCGCGACCGGGCCCACGTGGCCGACTGCGCGGAGTGCACGGCCCACGCGCGCTTCCTGCGCCGCCTGGCGGCAGAGCTCGACGCGCTGCCCGCCCCGGCCCCCGACGCGGCGCTGCTGGCGCGCGTGCGCGCGCGCTCCGAGCGCGCCCTGCGCGCGCGCTCGCGTCCCTCGGCGCTGGGGGCGGGGTTCGGCCTCGAGCTGGCCGGCGCGCTCGCGCTGGCGCTGCTGGCGCTGCCCTTCGTGGCCGGCCACGCGTGGCTGGTGGTGCAGGCGGCCGGCGCCTGGCTCGCCCCCTGGTTGCCCGGCCCGGTCCTGACCTGGCTCGGGGTCGTCTACTTCGGCTCGCTGGCGCTCGTGCTGGGCGCCGGATACGGGTCGATTCCCGCGGCCGTCCACTACGCGCGCCGTCTCCGGGAGGCTTCGTGAGCGACAGCAAGCAGTGTCCGTGGTGCGCCGAGACGATCCGGCGCGAGGCGATCAAGTGCCGCTACTGCGGCAGCATCGTCGAGGGCAGCGCCGGCAAGCGCTGGCTCTCGGAGCCCTGGGTGCGACCCGAGTCCGGCCGCATGATCGCGGGCGTGTGCGCCGGGCTGGCCGACCAGTTCGGCGTGAGCGTCACGATCGTGCGCCTGTGCTTCGCCGTGGGGCTGCTCTTCTCGGGCGGCACGATCCTGGTGCTCTACGCGATCCTGTGGGTGCTGATGCCGCCCGAGGAGGTCGTGATGAACGCCTACTCCGAGCTGCGTCGGGAGCTGCTCGAGGAGGAGCGCTGGCGTAGCGAGCGCTGAGCGGGGCGGGCCGCGCGTTTTCTGCGGGCCTGCTACCCTGCGGGGCCGGGGGTAGAGGTGATCCGGCCCAGCGGTTCACAGGGAGAGCTGCGCGCGCCGCGTCGGCGGATGGTCGAGCGTCTGGCGGCGGCGGGGATCGGCGACACACGCGTGTTGACCGAGCTCGCCCGGGTGCCGCGCCACTGGCTGCTGCCCGAGGCGCTGCACGGCCAGGCCTACCGCGACACCGCGCTCCCGATCGGCGACGGGCAGACCATCTCGGCGCCGTCCACCGTGGCGAGCATGACCGCTGCCCTGCAGCTCGAGCCCGGCGACGTCGTGCTCGAGATCGGCACCGGCTCTGGCTACCAGGCGGCGCTGCTCTCCCGGCTGGCCGAGCGCGTGATCTCGATCGAGCGACTCCCCCGGCTGGCCGCCGCGGCACGCCGCGCGCTCGACCGCTTCGCCGTCACCAACGTGATCGTCCACCTCGGCGACGGCTCGCTCGGCCGACCCGCCGACGCGCCCTACGACGCCATCGTCGTGACCGCGGGCGCCCCCCGGATCCCCCAGCCCCTGATCGACCAGCTCGCGCCGGGCGGGCGCCTGGTGGCACCCGTCGGCGAGCGCGGCGCGCAGCAGCTCGTGCGGCTGCGCCGCCGCGCCGACGGCGCCGTGGCGCGCGAGGTGCTCGGACCGTGTCGCTTCGTCGACCTGGTGGGTCAGCACGGATGGGCCGCGTAGCCCGCGACCGACTGCGAGGCGGGCTCGTGGCCGCCCTGGTCGCGGCCGCGCTGGCCTGTGCCTCGGCGCCGAAGCCGGGCAGCGGGCCCGGTCTGTGGCACGTGGTGCAGCCCGGCGAGAACCTCTGGCGCATCTCGCGCCGCTACGACGCCTCGCTCGACACCGTGAAGCGCAGCAACGGCATTCGCGACGTGCGCGGCCTGCAGGTGGGCCAGCGCCTCTGGATCCCGGGCGGGCGGCGACCGAAGGCCACGGGCGGCAGCGGGGCGCCCGTGGCGCGGCGCCCGACCCCGCCGATCCGCAAGACCCGGCCCCGCCCCGAGCCGGCGACCTGCCGCGCCCAGCCCGCGGACGCCGCCGTGGCCTTCGCCTGGCCGCTGCGCGGCCGCGTGACCTCTCGCTTCGGTCCGCGGCGTGGCCGCCGTCACGACGGCATCGACATCGCGGCCGATTCGGGCACCAAGATCCGCGCCGCCGACGCGGGCCGGGTGATCCACAGCGGCGGCGGCCTCGGCGACTACGGCAACGTCGTGATCGTCAAGCACGCCGGCAACTGGGCTACGGTGTACGCCCACAACAAGCGCAATCTCGTGCGCAAGGGCGCGTTCGTCGACAAGGGCCAGGTGATCGCCGAGGTCGGCCGTTCGGGGAACGCGACCGGCCCGCACCTGCACTTCGAGATCCGCCGGCGCAACCAGGCGCACGATCCGCTGAGCTGCCTGCCCTGAGCCGAGTGCCCGAGCGAGGAGACCCCGTGGCCGATCCGATCGACCTGCGCGCCTTCATCCGAGACATCCCCGACTTCCCCAAGCCCGGCATCCTGTTCCGCGACGTCACGCCCCTGCTCCAGGACCCCGTGGCGCTGGGCGCCGCCGTGCACGCGCTGGCCGATCCCTTCCGCGGCGACGGCGTCGAGCAGGTGCTCGGCATCGAGTCGCGCGGCTTCATCCTGGGCGCCCCCGTCGCCCTCGAGCTCGATGCGGGCTTCGTTCCGGTGCGCAAGCAGGGCAAGCTGCCCTACGAGACGCGCGCCGTGACCTACGACCTCGAGTACGGCAGCGACACCGTCGAGATGCACACCGACGCGGTCGGCCCCGGGACCCGCGTGCTGGTGGTGGACGACCTGATCGCCACCGGCGGGACCTGCGGCGCGGCCGTGAAGCTCGCCCGCGCGGCGGGTGCCGAGATCGTGGCGTGCGCCTTCCTGGTGGAGCTGGGCGCGCTGGCCGGCCGCGACCGCATCGCCGGCGAACGCATCCACGTCGTGATGAACTACTGAGCCGCGCCGCCCGGCCCGCGCGCGCCCGGCTGGCTCGATCGGCCACGCTTCAGGGGGCCTCGAGAATGTGGAGCATCAGGAAGGCCTCGGCCGTTCGCTTCGGGCCGGGGACGCCGCGCAGGCGCCGGTAGGACGCGCCGAGCTGGCGCTTCTGGTAGGCGGCGAACATCGCCTCGGGATCGGTGATCCCAGAGAACAGCTCCGCCTCGGCGATCCCGAGCGTCTCGGCCACCCAGGCGCGATCCACGGCGGCGAGCCCCTGCTCCGCCATCACGCGGCGCACGGTGCCCAGGTGCTCGTGCGAGAGCCCGAACAGGAACTCCTCGAAGGCGAGCTGCCGCTCCTCGGTGTCGTCGCCGTCCAGCAGCGCCTCGGCCACGGCCGGATCGCCCTCGGCGCCGAGCCGGACGATCTCGACGCCGCCGATCAGCGTGCCGTACGAGACCACCAGCCGGTTGCGGGCACGCCAGGCCGACTCGAGCAGCGGACAGAAGTCGTCGATCTCGAGCTCGATGCAGCGCTCCCAGACGTCGACCAGGAGCTGCGCGCCGCGGTGCTTGGTCTCGCTGGCGACGCCCGCGTCGACGATCAGGTCGACCAGGAGCTGGTCGGCCAGCACCGAGTAGATCGACTGCGCCTCCTCGTGACTCACGCGCTCGCACAGGGCCGGGTCGGCACCGGCGGCGCGCAGCGTGAGCAGCACCGCGCGGAACGTCTGCACCTTCGCCAGCACGAAGTCGCGCGCCAGCGCGGCGCGCACCGGCAGCCCCAGCGGCGCGGCCAGCGGACCGCGCTTCACCAGGTGCGCCACCAGTGTCTCGGGCCCGCGATAGCGCCCGGCCATCTTCTCGGCGGCGTAGAGCGACGGGAAGTCCGTCACCACCTCGCCCAGGCGCCCGAGCCGGTCGAGCACGCCGTGCAGGAACCCCACGTCGTCGTCGCGCCCGCGCAGCGCCTCGAGCGCCTCGTGCAGCACGGCCACTTCGGCCTCGTCCAGGTAGGCGGTCGGCACCACCTCGCGCATGCCGGCAGGGTACCCGTCTCGGGTCGGTCCGGGCCAGCCGCGGCGGGCGCGCGCATGGCGACTCCGCAGCGTCGGACCGGGGTGCTAGCTTCCGCCCTTCTCCGCCCCCGTAGCTCAGCTGGATAGAGCACCGGTTTCCTAAACCGGGTGTCGCAGGTTCGAGTCCTGCCGGGGGCGCCATGAATCCGCGGACTTACGAGGCCACTCCTTCGTCCCTTTCGGCTCACCGTGCCTGCACGAACTCGAGAAAGCCCCGGCCGGCCGTGGCCAGTTCGCGTGGGTTGTCGTGGCTGCCGCTGAGGAACCGTCTCTCCTCTTCAGGACTTGGTCGGTTCAGCCGCGCCAGCGTTTTGGAGTCGTCCTCGGCCATCTTCATCACTCCCAGTCCGTCGCTCCATCCAACGAACCATGTCCTCGACCATGCGCTCGGGCGCGTCGAACTGAATCGAATGCGTCTGATCCTCGTACTCGAGGATCTCGACCGGTGCCGGGGACTTCTCGAGCACTTCGACCACCCCCGTGTTGTCGATGATGCGGTCGCCTCCTGCCAGGTAGAGCAGCACGGGCAACCGCGTCTTGGCCACGCGCCGGTCCACGTAGCCGTCCAGCGCGCGGCTCGTCATGAAGAATCGTGCCGTCGCCGCTCGCAGACGCAGCGGATCCTCCCGGATATAGGCGAGATGCTCCGGGGTCGTGGTGAACAATATCGGCTCGATGGGCGTGGCGAAATACGTCCGCGGGGCGACGAAGGACGCGACGAAGATCCCCAGCTTCTCGGCTGTCGAGACGTCGACGAGGGCGCGAATACCCGGCGTGATCAGCACCAGGTCGTGCGCCGAATCCGGCCGCGACAGCGAGTAAGCGAGCGCCAGCTTGCCGCCCCAGGACAGGCCCACCAGGACGATCCGGTCGTAGCGGTGCGCCAACGGCGCGACGAAGGCGTCAATGTCGGCGAACAGCTCGTGCATCGACTCGGTGTGGCCCGATGGCAGGCCGCGGTCCTCGCGGTTGATCCCGCTGCCGCGGCGGTCGAGACAGAACACGTCGAGGCCTTCCCCCTGCAGCAGCCGCGCGGCCCGGTCGAACCAGCCGGCATGGCTCGCGATGCCGTGGAGGTAGACCAGGGCGACGCGGGGCTGCGGGCGTTGCGCAAGGTAGCCGAGAAAACCGAGCTCGGCGCCGCCCGCGCCCGCGTAGACGGCTTCGCGCGGGCCTGTCCGACGGGGTCCGGCGAGGAACTCGTCGAGCGCAGCGCGGTTGTCGGGCACGCTGAAGTCCGACGGCGGTCGCTGCGCGATGACGATTGCGGCCACGATGGCCAATACGATGCAGGCCAGCAGCGTGACTCGCCCAGCGCTCACGATGCTGCCGAGCCCCCGGATCGCGGATGATCCCGCCATCACGCTGCAGCCTCCGTCTCTTCCCACGCCAGGTCCGCGGCGATGGCGTCGAGGCGCTTCAGCATCATGTCGACGTCCGACGGGCGATCGTCCAGCTGTCGCGCCGGCGCCGCGTGGATGAGCCTATCGAGCGATTCGGGAATCCGCTGCGCGCAGCGCGCCGATGGACGGTCGGGCTCTTCATGCATGGCCTTGTAGGCAATGTCCAGCGACGTGTCACCGGTCGAAGACCGGCTCTCCCGTCGTCCGGACCGGGAGCGCTCCGGACGCGAACGCGATGCCGATTCCCAAGGACGACGCCGACGCGAAGCCGGTGGGGGCGGGCAAGGATGCCTGAGGTCTACCGAAGGCGGACACCGGGGACGCGGGCGAGGACGCGGTCACCTCACCCGAACGAAGTCGCCCGGCTTGAACTCGCGGTCGAAGAACTCCTGCCGGGGCCCGTAGATCCGGATCAGGCTGAACCATCCGACGTCCGGAATCGTCCGGACCCAGTTGCGGGTCTCCGGCTCGTCCGGTCCGAACACGAACGTTACCGAGCCGTCCTCGTTGTACTCGAGGTCGTTCAGCGAGTTGAGCGACGGATACGTCTGGCCCGCGGGCAGACCGGAAGCAGTCTCGAACTCGTACGCGGTCAGCGACCAGAAGAGGTTCGCCGGCACGTCGGCCGGAATCGTGATCTCGTACGTGTTGCTACCGTTCAGGAAGCTGCCTTCGGAATCCTTGTACGCGTTCGCGTACTTCGCGCCCAGCCCCACGACCGAGCTGATCATGCCCGAGCTGATCGAGTAGTGGTTGATGAACATGTGGGCCTTGGCGTTGACGTCGACGTGACCGGTCTCGCGCCACGAGAACTCCTCATCGAGGAGGACGCGTGTGAAGTCGTCCATCTCCGTCTTGCCGTGCGCGATCCACTGCCGGTCGGGCCACCACAGTGCCTTCTCCTCACGGTCGAAGTTCGCGGCGATGTTCTTCGCCATCTTCCAGGCGGTTTCGGCCGCGTAGCCGAGCAACTCGCGTTCGCGTGACGTGGGGGCGAAGTCCCGACCCTTGCGAATGCCCAGGGCGTCCAGCACCCCGTGCATGTAGGGGTCCTTCTCGTCGATCTGCTCGCTCTGGATCAGGCGGTTCAGCATGTCGAAGTACGACGCGTCGCGCGTGAAGAGCGCGTTGGCTTCGACGTCCGACACGTGCGGGTACTCCATCGGCTCGGCCTCGCCCGAGAGCGGGTAGAGCCTCACGCCCTCCACGGCGGCCACGCCGGGCGCCAGATCTTCGACTGACTCGAAGAAGCCGCGCAGGAAGATGAAGACGCCGTTGGTCTTCGAACGGAAGACGAAGTACTCGTCCTCGTCGATGTCGCCCTGGTAGCCGTCGGGCACGATCAGGTAACGGCCTCCTTCCCCTCGATCGGGGCCCGGGATGCCGATGTCGGCGAGGAACTGCCTTCCTCCGATGTTCGGCCCCACGAGAGGCCGGTGCCAGAAGTCGTCGAGCAGGCCCTGGAGTCCCGGAGGGGCTTCGAGGACGAGAGGCCCCGACTTGGCCAGATCCGCGAAGCCCAGCCCGTAGATGACGTCCGAGTTCGGCGTCGTGATGATCGTGTTCGGCTTGAGCCGCTTCTCGAAGACGTTCATCACGTTGTAGCCGGTTCCCGAGACGGCCTCGAGGCCCTCCTTCATCGCATACATGTTCACGGCCGGGAGCGCCCACAGGTACGTCTGCACCGCGCGCTGGAAGTAGAGCTCCTCGTCCAGCGTCCGAGTGGCCTCGGCGGTCGGGTACCCGGCCGAGAACGGCGCCGAGGCGAGGGTGGCGTAGCGGTCCCCGGAAGCGGATGGCCCCGAATCCTGTCCGCAGCCGACAAGCACCGTAGCGGCGAGGACGACGAATGGGTGGCGTGGGTTGTACATCCGGCATCTCCTGGTGCGATGGACGAACTGATCGGATCACGCCTTCGGTACGCTGTTCCACTCGGAGATCCCAGGTCGCAGATCTGCAGGTCGACCGCGAACCTCTAGCTGGATGCCGATTCGCCCGCCCTTTGCGCCTGAGCCCCACAGATCCCTGCTTGAAAAAGCGTCCTAGTGTAACAAAGGGGGATCTGCTCCCCAGCTCACTATTGATCGGTTCTCTCGAAGTCGCCGATGCTCCAACTCTTGTCGAAGTAGGCCTCGGTAGGCGCGTAGAAGCGCAGGTAGACCCACCACCCCTGACCGGGAATGGTCTGCACCCAGTTCTTTTCTTTGCCTTTGGGCGGCGTCGGTCCGTAGTAGAGGTCCACCGAGCCGTCGTCGTTTGTGATCAGATCCTGCCGCGAGGACTGACCGGACCGCCCCTGCTCGTTGTCGATCAGCGTGCGGGTGTCCCAGCTGTACACCGCGATCGACCAGAACTGCTCGGCGGGCGGGTTCGCCGGCACGTGGAGCTCGTAGGACTTCGAACCGTCGAGCCACTGGCCGTCCTTGTCGGTGTAGCTCGCGAGATACGTGGAGCCGACGCCCGGCTTCTTCGTCGTCATGCCGGATGAGGTCGTGACCGCCTCGTAGAACCACTCGGCCCGCTCGTCGAGCTGGTCGTAGTGCTCCTGACGCTGGGAAGGCTCGAGGCCGAGGGCGAGCTTCCACCTGGCGCCAGGCCAGTAGGGCTCGGTCGATCGCTTGGAGAGGTCGTTGGCCTTGGCCATCGCCTCGCCGACCAAGGCGGCCTCCTCCAGGATCTTCCGCTGCCGCGGCGTGGGGTTGAACGGCTTGCCCTTCTCGATGCCGACACGCCGGAGCAGGGCCATGAACAGGCGATCGCGTTCCGCGACGACTTCCCGACTCAGGATGTGGTGGAGTCGCTCCCAGTACGCCATGCCGCGGGGCGGCCCCCAGAAGTACCTGGCGGCCGGCGGAGGAAAGAGGTTCTCCGGCGGATTCGCGCGGTCCTGGAAGGCGTAGGTCCGCACCTTCGTTTGGAGCGCGGCCGCCTCGGCGGGATCGGCATCCAGCAGCCGGATGCCGATGAAGATGTTGTTCGTGGGGGAGCTGACGACGCGGTAGCGGCTCGGACTCTCGCCTGCATACCCCGGAGGCGTGATCAGGTACTTGGCGCCTTGGCCCTTGTCGGGCCCGGGCTGCCCCATATCCGTGACTGGACGCTGCCAGAAGTCGTTCACCAGTCCGGCAGTCGCGCCCGGTGGAAGCTCCACGACGAACGGGCCGGTCTTGGTGAGATCAACCGTGCCGATGATGTAGGGCGTGGTGACATTGGCCGTGAGAATGCCGCGCTTCTCATCGAGGGTCGTCGTCTTGACGAGCTCGCCCTGCCGGACCTTGAAGACCTCGTCCAGGAAGTACTGGAGGTTCGCGTTGGACGCGATGGGGATGCCCCACAGGAACGCCTGCGTGGCGCCGTGGAAATCCATATTGTCCAGCAGCTTCTCGAGGGATTCTTGGCTGGGATACTGGTTCTCGAACTCCAGCGTCCCGATGGACGTCTCTACCCGGCCCTCGAAAGGCTGGTCCGGCTGCGGAAGGAAGAAGCGGTCCAAGGTGCCTTCCTGCGCTACCGCACGGATACTGAGTAGCGCACCGGTCAGGATGACAAGAATGCTCAACCTCATGTCACGCCTCCTTCGCCTCACTCGACCTTCTTGATCGACGGCACCCTGTAGCTGCCATTGAGGATGCTCTCGGGGCTCGCCCAGCATGACCGCCAGGCAATCCGCGTGTTTCGTCACTCCGAACGCGGCCCACAAGATCGCTCCGCAGAGCCACACGAAGAGGAAGGCGAACCACCCACCGCGGGACAGGTCGTCGAGCCAGCCCGCTCCGACCGTGAAGTACACCAGGGCCGTGAGGAGGCCCACCCAGCAGGCCATCTCTGAGCGGATGATGGAGAGGATCCCCATCACGCGTCGCGCCTCTTCAAAGGCCCAGGAACTGCACGGCGGAACCGCAGGCGAGGATCGCGAGGCCGGCGATGGCGTGGGAGTACCTCTCCACCCTCTTGAGCGGCGCGAAGCT
>JASJBO010000094.1 GCA_030066475.1 Myxococcota bacterium | reverse complement strand
CACCCCGGCGCGCGGCGCGCGGGCGACGATGCGGCGGGCCTGGGCCGAGACCGGCGGCGACCGGCGGCGGCGGGCGCGCTGGGGCTCCCGCGCCCGCGGCGCGGCACCTGCGCCCGGGCGCTCCTCGGGCAGGATCTCGCTGACGTAGGTCCCCGAGCCCTGGCGCGACACCAGATAGCCCTCGTCCAGGAGCTGCGCGTACGCCTGGATCACCGTGTTGCGCGACAGGCTCGCCTCGCGGGCCAGCGTGCGCGTCGCCGGCAGCCGCGCGCCGGCGCGCAGGCGCCCGTCGAGGATCGCCGCCCGGAGCGCGCGAACCGCCTGCTGGTAGAGCGCCCCGTCCCCGTCGAGCTCGAGCCACATGGGAGTCCCGCCGAGATTGGTACCCGCTGCACGCATGAAACGGGCCTTTCCTTGGTACCTGTCCTCGGGCATCCTGGCAACGACGCGCGCGAGCCAGCGACCCGCGCCCGCTTCGAGCGCTGCTCGCGGCGATCCGGGCGGAGGCCGTCGAGTCGGCCTAACGTCGGGGCGGAGAGAGATCCGATGCTCCCTGCTGCGCTGTTTCCGCTCACCGCCCTGCTGCTGTCACTCCCGCCCGCCGCCCGAGCCGTTCCGCTCGACGCCGGTGAGGTCGGCGACCCCGCGGGCTACCCGCCGCCGGCCGGCTCGCGCATCGACGGGCCCACGACGGTCGCCTTCGCGCTCCCGGGCGGGGAAGGATCCCAGCCGGCGTCGGGAGAGATCACCTGGGAGGTCTACCGCGAGTCGGGCGGGCTGCGCTTCGAGTTCGTGGTCGAGGTCGATGCGGAGTCGCTGGGCGGCATCAACGGCTTCGACGTCTCCGACTACCTCGGCTACGCCGTCGACGCGGACTGGGACTCGACCTCGGCGGGCGTCCCCCCCGCCTCCGTCGGCCGGAACAACCAGGGCGACCGCGTGCGGTTCGGGCTCTCCGAGCTCGGTCCCGGGCCCGGCCGGCTGCTGCCGGGCGAGTCCTCGCGCATCCTGTTCGTGCGCACCAACGTCGGCAGCTACGACACGATGGGCAGCTTCCGGGTCGACAACGGCCCCTCGCGCGCCACGCTGACGGCCGTGGCGCCGCAGCCCGTGCCGGAGGCCGGCGGCGCGGCGGGCGGCGCCGCGGCCTGGCTCGCGCTGTCGGCGCTGCGCGGGCTCAGCGGCGGCCGAAGGCCAGGTCGGTGAGCGCCGCGCCGGCCAGCAGGATCAGGCCCAGCAGCAGCCGCGGGTCGCCGAGGTAGAGCCGCGTCTCGATCGGGAACGCGATGGTCTTGGTGAGCGCGGCGACCTTGAACTCGTGGCGCCCCAGCGTCTCCGGGTCGGCGACGACCTCCATGAAGCTGCGGCGACTGCGGTAGCGCATCAGCGCGCCCAGGTCCCACTCCTCGGCGCCCTCGATCCCGACGAGGTCCATGCTTCGGTGCACCGCGTCACCGGCGACGACGGGATGGCAGGCGCGGCGCAGCAGCTCCCGGTACATGTGCTCCATGTAGCGGCCCATGAGCTGCTCGGCCGACTCGCCGGGCTCGGCCCCCTCGACGTCCGGCGGAGTCTCGTTCATGTCGAGCACGTTGAGCATCAGGAACTGGCGGCCCGAGTCGGTCTCCATGAAGCGCCGGAGCTGCGCGACCACCTCGGGGTCGACATCGCGCGCCTCGAAGCCGGCCACGAAGGCGTCGATCTCGTCGGGCTCGAGCGGTCCGCCCAGGTCCGTGTACCACCACGCGAAGACGGCATAGAGCGCGGCCGGGATGCCCCAGATCAGGGCGCGCGCCGTCACTGCATCTGGATCGCGGTCTGGAAGGCGGGCCGTGCCTCGACGCGCTTCACGTACGCCTTGAGGTTCGGCATCTCGTCGGTCACGCAGCCCAGGCGGTTCGACATGAAGATCGCGTGGCCCAGCATGATGTCGGCCGCGGAGAAGTCGCCCACCAGGTACTCGCGTCCTTCGAGCGCCGCCTCGACCGGAGCGAGCGAGCGCGTCAGCAGGCGCTTGGCCTGACCGAGCACCTCCTCGTTGCGCCGCTCGGGCGGAAGCAGCACGGAGTGCACCATGATCGTGTTGATCGGCGGCATCACCATGCCCTCGCAGTAGTGGAACCACTGCAGGTACTCCGGGAACTCCACGGAGTCGACCGCCGGCTTCAGGCCCCCGTCGCCGTAGCGCGCCATCACGTACTCGACGATCGCGCCCGACTCGTAGATCGAGACGTCGCCGTCCTCGAGCACCGGGACGCGGCCCAGCGGATGGCGCCGGCGGTGCTCGTCCGACTTCAGGTCCTTCGGGTGGAAGGCCATCTTGTTCAGCGCGTACTCGAGGCCCAGCTCCTCGAAGAGCCAGACGATGCGCCCGGCCCGCGAGTTGGGCGCGAAGTGAAGCTTCAGCACGGTCTCTCCTCGTTCGTCGCCAGTGCGCACCCTACTCGCTCGCCCTCGGGGCGGCAAGGAAGCGGGGCGTTCGCGATCAGTGGTTCCACCAGGGTCGGTCCGAGAAGGCCCGCAGGTCGATCTCGTGGGTCCAGGCGGAGCGGTGCTGCTGCGCCAGGTGGAAGTAGGTGTCGGCGACCTTCTCGGGAAGCAGCAGCCCGTCGTGCTCCATGCCGCGGGACTCGCGGAGCTGCTGGAAACCCTCCGGTCCCAGCATGCGGCCCAGCGTGTCGGGCGCGTCCACGGCGCCGTCGATCAGGATGTGGGCGACGTGGATGCCCTTGGGCGCGAACTCCGCGTTGAGGGTCTGGCACAGCATGCGCCGGCCGCCCATGGCGGCGGCGTGCGAGTGCTGCCCCGCGTTGCCGCGCACGGCGGCGGTGGCGGAGGTCACCAGGAGGGTGCCGGCGCCGCGTTCCTCCATGCGCGGGAACACGGCGGACGCCGTGCGGAACAGCGCGAAGGTCGCGAGCCGCCAGCCCAGCTCGAACGCCTTGTAGCTGGTGTCCGCGAGCGCGCGGTTGCCGATCTGGGCGCCGAGGTTGAAGGCGACGACCTCGATCGGACCGAGCTCGGCCTCGACGGCGGCGACGCGGTCCTCGATGGCATCGGGCTGGGCGGCGTCGAGCAGG
The DNA here is from genome assembly GCA_030066475.1 of Myxococcota bacterium. The sequence continues at coordinate 17,447 of JASJBO010000094.1, read as the reverse complement.
AAGCCCGAGGCCGAGCCGCCCTCCGCCTCGATGCTCTTCACCAGGTGCTGCAGTCCCTGCTCGTCGCTGCGCCGGCACAGGACCGCGTGGTAGCCCTCCCGCGCGAACCGCTTGCCCACGTTGCCGCCGATCCCGGCGCCGGCTCCGATCACCAGACAGACAGGCTCCATGCCTCGCTCCCTCCTCGGTCCGCGCCGCGAGCGCCGCGGTCGCTGTGCGCGCTGCGACCTCAGGCCGCCTCGATCCGCGCGGGGGTGTACTTGTGCCAGGGCGTTCCCGCGAGCCAGTCGCGGTCCTCGCTGCGGGTGAGCTCGTTGGGCGACACGCCCGGCGCCTCTTCGCCCGGGTAGTCGAGCCCCAGACCGTTCGGCAGCGATACGTGCCCGGGCTGCATGCGGTCCGAGTGCGCGACGTCCACCTCGGCGCTGCCACGGCGCGTGGTGATCCGGGCGCGCCCGCCGTCGGCGATGCCGAGCCGGCCGGCGTCCTCCGGATGGATCGTGAGGGCGCCGTTCGCGCCCTTCCGGCGCCAGGCCGGATCGCGGAAGATCGTGTTGGCGGTAAAGGAACGCCGCTCGCCCGCGGACAGGATGAACGGGAACTCGTCGTCGGCTGCGTCCGGCTCGGCGCTCGCCAGCCCGTCGAGCTCGGCGTAGAGCTCCGGAAGCGACAGGTGGATCTTCCCGTCCGGCGTGAACACCCGGTTCAGGCTCTCCTCCCACTCGTCGACGGCGAACACGACCCCGCTGCGGCCCGCGAGGATGCCGTCGAACAGGGCGTCGCCGAGCGCGCCCGGGTCGTCCCCCGTGAAGCCCGCCCGGCGGATCGACTCGCCCCAGCGCTGCGCCGCCATCTGGCACAGCGCCCAGACCGCGGCGCCCTCCGCGAGCCGGTGGGGCAGGCGGTCGCCGATCGCGCGGTAGAGCGTCGCCGACGCCATCGGCAGCAGCTCCGGGTCGGCGGCGAGCCGCTGCGCGAAGCACGCCCGGAACGCCTCGCGGCCCTCGTCCCAGGCCTCGCGCAGCGCCTTCACCGCATCGTCCGGCAGGGTGCCCAGCTCCTCGGCGAGCCGGGCGTGCAGCTCGGCCTCCGAGAACAGCCCCTCGGGCGCGTCGAGCAGCGGGCGGCGCAGGTGGAAGTAGTTGGCGGGGTACTCGAAGTTGAAGAAGGTCGCCTCCGCCTTCTCGAACTGGGTGGCCACCGGCAGCACGTAGTCGGCCAGACGGGCCGTCTCGGTCAGCGCCACGTCGATCACCACCACCAGCTCCAGCGCCTCGAACGCCTCGCGCATGCGCGGGCCGTCGGCCAGCGAGTGCACCGGGTTCGCCGTCTCCACGAGCGCCGCGCGGAAGCGGTCCGGATGGTCGGTGAGGATCTCGTCCGGGATCACGTTGCAGGGCATCAGGCCCGAGATGATGCGCGACCCCGTCACCGGCGTGCGCGTGCCCTCGGGCGTGTGGTCCTGGCCGATGCCGACCAGCTGCGCCGGCCGGTAGGCGGTGCCCTTCTTCCCGAAGTGGCCGGTCAGGAAGATCAGCAGCCGGTGCAGGTAGCTGACCAGCGTCGAGTGCCGGTTCATCTGCACGCCCAGGTCCTCGAAGACGGCGGTGCTCTCGGCCCGGGCGATCCGGTGGACGAGGTCGCGCACGACGCGCTCGTCGACGCCCGCCCTCTGGCAGTAGTCCGCCACCGGCACGTTCCGGAAGTGCGGCACCACCTCTTCGAGGCCGACGGTGCGTGCGTCGAGGAAGGCCCGGTCGACGAAGTCGTCCTGGATCAGGATCGCGACCATCGCGGCGAGCAGCCAGGCGTCGCAGCCGGGGCGCACCGCGAGGTGCACGTCCGCGAGGTCGGCCGTCTCGGTGCGCCGCGGGTCGATCACGACCAGGCAGCGCTCGGGGTCCCGCGCGATCTCGCGCAGCGTGACGCGCGCGCGCGGGATGCTGTGCGAGAACCAGGGGTTCTTGCCCAGGAAGATCCCGACCTCGCAGTGCTCGAAGTCCGCCCGATTCGGTCCGCCGGCCGTCCGGCCGCTGACCCAGAACTCGCCCGTCTTCTCCTGCGCGAGGGCGCTCGAGGAGTAGGTCATTCCCAGCGCGTGCCGGGTGCCGAGGCTGTACGCCGCGGGCAGGTGGTTGCCCTGCCCGCCGCCGCCGTAGTAGAGGATGCGTTCGCCGCCGTGCTCGTCGCGGATCGCGGCCAGCTTCCGGGCCACCTCGCGGATCGCGGTGTCCCACTCGATCTCTTCGAAGGACCCGTCGGCGCGGCGCCGCAGCGGCCTGGTGAGGCGCGCCTTGGAGTTCTGGTAGTGGTCGAGGCGCGACGGCTTCTCGCAGGCGTAGCCCTGGGAGGACGGGTGCGCCTTGTCGCCACGCACCTTGGTGAAGCGGCGGCCGTCGTCGCCTCCGAGCTGGATCTCGATGCCGCAGTTGCACTCGCACAGGATGCAGGCGGTCGGCTGCCACGCTTCCGACGTCATGGGCTCAGTCCTCCATCTCGCGTTCGAAGCTGCCGGTCCGGCTGGCGTCCATGCCCGGTCCGGGAATCCACTCGAGCTGGCTCGGGTCGATCGGGTCGCCGCGCTCGTCCACCGCCAGCAGCCCCGCCACGCGCCGGCCCGTGTCGCGCTCGCGCACGATGAGCGGCACCTGGTCCTCGCCGAAGACCCAGCGATCCGACCACAGGCGCATCGCGGTCAGCACCAGCCACAGGTCGCGGCCCTTGCGGGTCAGCGCGTAGTCGAAGCGGTTGCCGGGCTCGTCGCGCCGCCTCTTCTCGAGCACGCCGTGCTCGACCAGCTTCTGGAGCCGCTGGCTCAGGATGTTCTTCGCGATGCCCAGGCTGGCCTCGAACTGGGCGAAGCGGCGCAGGCCGAAGAACGCGTCGCGCACGATCAGCAGCGACCACCAGTCGCCCACCTGCTCCAGCGCCTGGGCGACCCCGCAGTTCATGCTCTCGAAGCGCTTCCGGGACAACCTTGGGCTCCTCGACGGCTACAGGTTGCGTTACGAAACCTTAGCGGACCGCGCCTCCCATGACAGGGGTGGTACCGGGGGGAGTCGTCCCCCGCGGGGCACGCTGGCTACTCTGCAATCCGGTACGCCTCGAGCACGTTGCGTCCGAGGAACCCCGCGCGCGCCGACTCGGGGAGCTGGCTCGTCAGCCGCTCCGTCTCCGGCACGTAGTCCGGCGGGTGGTCCGGGTGCGGGAAGTCGGAGGCCGGATCCCCATCGCGACGTCGCGGTGCGCGGGGTCGATGTAGCGCGCCCACATGTCGGGCGGCTCGAGGATGTGCCCGTCGCCGTCGACGGCGCCCTCCAGCTCGAACCGGTGCAGCTCCTTCATCGATCCCCGCCTCGCTCCGCCCCGTGGGGCTGGTAGCATCCGCCGCCGTGGAGCCGATTTCAAGCGCCGCGCGGAGCCGACATGTCTGAGAGCCCTCGCCAGCCCGTCCTCGTCGGCTGCGGCCAGGTGGTCCAGCGGGCGGCCCGGGGCTTCCGCCACGCGGACCTCGACGGCGCCATCCATCGGCCGGGGCGCGAGATCGCGCACGGAGCCGCCGGCCCCGCAGCGGTCGAGACCTACGCGCTGCGCTACGGACGCGAAGGCCCGCGCTCGGCGACGGTCGCCTGCCTGCGCGACGACGGCCGCCGCGCGTGGGCGGTCAGCGACGACGAGCAGCTCCTCGCCGCCATGCAGACGGAGGAGCTGTGCGGACGGCGGGTCGCGCTGCGCGCGGACGGCACGCTCGACCTGCTCTGAAGAGGGGCGATGGGCCCCGGAGCCAGCCTGTGTTTGATCACTTCATCTACGCGATCGCTCTCCTGCTGGCCACCACCTTCGTCCACCTGATCTTCACGGCGGTCGTGCTGGGATGGCTCCACCGGCTGGCGTCCCATCACTGGTCGGCGGGCAGCGCCGTGAGGCGCTCGATCGTGCTCGGAGGGGTCGTGCTGGCGATGGCGTTGGCCGCCCACGTCGAGGCCGGAATCTGGGCGGGCTTCTACGTCCTGGTGGGCGCACTCTCGGACTTCCGGGACTCGTTCTACTTCTCGCTCGTCACGTTCACGACGCTCGGCTACGGGGACGTCACCCTGGATCGGGAGTGGCGCACGCTGGCGGCGTTCCAGGCCGCGAACGGGATCATGATGTTCGGCTGGACCACCGCGCTCATCGTCGCCGTCGCGAACCGGCTGGCGAGCCTGGCGCACCGGACGCGGGAGCACTGACGCGCCGCTGGGGCGGCCGGTAGTGCCGGCCGCCTCAGCGGGCCGAGAGCCGGAACAGGTAGGCCTCTGCGACGTTCTCGTTGCGCGGACGGCGTCCGTACTTCTTCTCGTAGGCGTCGCTGAAGCGGTCGAACTCGCTCTGGTCCTCGACGCGGGCGGCCGCCAGCTCGTAGACCTGGTCCTTCACCTGGAGCCGCACGTTCGGGTCCGCCTCCATGTTCTCGACCCAGGTGGCCCGATTCGCGCCGGCGTGCACGTACAGGTGGTCGCCCAGCGCGATCACCCAGATGTTGACCGAGTAGGGGTCGGCGGGGTTCGTCTCGAACTGGATGGTGTCCACCTCGTCGGTGAACGCCCAGCTCTCGGGGGTGGCCGCCGTGGCGCCCGGGAGGCTGCCGCCGGGCAGGACCACGCAGGGCCCCGCACAGCCGGCGACGAGTGCGGCCCCGGCGAGGGAAGCGAGAAGGGTGGGTCTGAGGGTCATGCTGGCCTCCTAGCTGGTGGACTTCGCTCGCCTGCGGCTCGCTGCGCGCGCCCTTCGGGCGCTTGCATGGGGCCTCTGCCGCGCACGCTCCTAGCGGCGGACCTCGAAGCCGGCGGCGCGGGCGTCCCAGGTCCCGGACGTCACGCCGCGCTCGCGGAGCTTGTACTTCTGGACGCGACCCGTCGGCGTCTGCGGCAGCTCGTCGAGGAACTCGATGTAGCGCGGCACGAAGAAGAACGGCGCGTTGTCGTTGACGAAGCGCGCCAGCGCGTCCGCCTCGAGCGCCTCCCCGGGCTTGCGCACCACGCAGACCTTCAGCTCGGCCTCGGCGGCGAGCTGCTCCGAGGTGACGCCGTGTGCGGCGCACTGCAGCACCGCCGGATGCGCGGACACCGCCGCCTCCACCGCGAACGACGAGACGTTGCGGCCCGCGAAGCGGATGAAGTCGGCCTTGCGATCGACGAAGAAGAACTCCTCGCCCTCCTGCCGGCCCAGGTCGCCCGTGTGGTACCAGAGATTGCGCCAGGCGCGGACGGTCGCCTCCGGGTCGCCGTAGTAGCCGTTGAAGATCGCGTAGGGCACCCGCGGTCGGACGCAGAACTCACCGACCTGGCCGGGCGCGACCTCCTCGTCCTCGTCGTCGAGCAGGCGCACCTCGATGCCGTCGGCCGGGGTGCCGAGCGAGTTCGGTGCGTACTCCACGCCCGGCTGGCGGGACATCAGCGACATCACCTCGCTCTGCCCGTAGCCCTGGTGGATCTCCTCGATCCCGAAGCGCTCCTTGAACGGGCCCGCCAGGTGCTCGGGCATCGGGATCATCCCCGCCGTGCGAACGGGGTTGTCGCGATCGTCGTCGCGCTCGGGCGCGTTCCACAGGAACATGTGCATCGCGCCCAGCGTGAACACCATCGTCGCGCCGTAGTAGCGGGTGCGGTCCCAGAAGTCGGACGCGGAGAACTTCGGGTCGATCGCGCACGGCACGCCGCAGACGAGCGCGCGATACACGTTCGCGACCCAGGCCGCCGACTGGTACATCGGCAGGCAGCTGTAGATCACCTCGCCCTCGCGCAGCCCCGCGCTCTCGGCGCCGCCCACGGCGGCGCGGATCCACACGTTGTGGCTCTGCATCACGCCCTTCGAGCGGCCGGTGGTGCCCGAGGTCCACAGGATCGCGGCGGTCTCGCCGTAGTGGAGCTCCGCGTCGTCGGGCTCGTCGCCGGGCGCCCCGAAGAGCTGCTCGAGCGGCGTGAGCGGAGCGCCGAGCTCCGGCGCGCCCGCGAGGTCCCCGCGCACGACCACCTGCTCGAAGGGCAGCGCCCCGAGCTCGGCGACGCGCGGCAGCAGCTCGGCATCCGCTACGAGGACGCGCGCGCGGCTGTCCTGGAGCGACTCGCGCAGCCACTGGCCCTTGTAGTCGACGTTCGTCGGCACCCAGACGGCGCCGCGTTTGTTCAGGCCGAGCGTCGTCGTCACGTACTCGGAGCAGCTCCCCATCAGGAAGCAGACCGGGTCGCCGTGGCCCACGCCCAGCTCGGCGAAGCCTCGGCCGGCCGCGTTCGCGAGCTCGTTCACGCGGCCGTAGCCGAGGTGCGTCTCGCCTTCGACGAGGAAGTTGGCGTCCGGGACCTTCTCGGCCTGGCGCCGCAGGCAGCGCCCGAGCAGCCGGTCGCGGGTGTCGCTGAAGTCGAGTCGGTTCATCGCGGGTCCGTCACGTTCGCAAGGGCCGCACACTGTACACCAGACGCGCTTCGCGAAGACGCGCGGGGACGCTAGGCTCGCTTGTCCAGGAGGCCCCCCGTGTTCTGGAAGCTCGCCCTCCGCGACACCGTCATCCTCTCCGCCGTCGTGGCGCTCTGGATCGCCCTCGCCGAGCGCTCCGGTGGCAGCGGCCCGCTGGCCGACCTGCTGGGCGTGGCGCTCGGCCTGGGCGTCGGCGCGTGCGCCTTCCTGCTCCACGAGTGGGGGCACCTGCTCGGCGGCCTCGCGCTGCGCAGCGACGTGCGCGCGCCCGCGAGCCTGGGCTCCGTCTACCTGTTCAGCTTCGACTCGAAGACGAACTCGCGCAGGCAGTTCCTGGTGATGTCCTTCAGCGGCTTCGCGGTGACGGCCGCCGCCATCACCTTCGCCTACGGCGTACTTCCCGACGCGCTGCTCGCCTCCCGCGTCGCTCGCGGCGCGATCGTGTTCCTCACCTCGCTGACGGTCTTCCTCGAGGTCCCCATCGTGATCGTCTCGCTGCTGCGGCGCAGCGCGCTGCCGCCGGTCGAGGTCTTCAAGGACCATCGGACCGACTCGAAGGCTGCGGCCTAGGTTCGCGCGCCTGGAGCGGACCGGGAAGCGGCCGATCTCGGGCGAGGCGGGCATCGGCAAGTCGCGGCTGGTGCTGGCCCTGCGCGAGGACCTGGCGCAGGTCTCCCACACCTGGCTCGAGACCCGCTGCGCGCGCTCTCAGCGAATCGAATCGCTCAATGCGGCGCTCATCGAGGCCGGAAACGCCACGATCACGATCCGCTTCAGGGCCAGCACGTCGTCCGTTCCCCACGGGCAGCGATCGAGCAGCGTGAGGAGCAGACCCGCCACGAAGAACGAGGCAGCGAAGGTCAGGAGCACGCGGGTCACATAGGCCCCCAGGTGCTCGCGCAAGTGGTGCCGGTAGAAGTTGCAGTACACGAAGGCGGCGATGAGACCCAGCGAAACGCCCGCGAGGACCCCGATTCGCGCCGTGGAGAGCTGCTCGGCCAGGTTCCAGGCCTCCTCCGTCAGCGAGACGGGCACCGAGAGGACCGCCGCGCCTACGAGGATCTGGATCAGGTCTGCGGACTTGATCTCGACCATGAGCGGCGTGACGGCGTGATGAACGACCTGCCCCGCCCGGTTCACGATCGGCGTGAGCCTGTGGAGGCGCCCCCCGACCTGGATGATGGAGTGATCCTGGCTGTCGTGATCGGCCATTGGCCTCCTCCGGTGCTCGCTTGCTCATCGCCCGGCAGCGGATCGCTCTCGCTGCGCCACACGCTCCTGGTCGGCGACTGCGGCGAGGTGCGACTGCTCCCCGTCCCCGTCACCCGCACGACGATCGATCTCGGTGATGCGAGGCGTCCTGCCGTAGAGAAGGAGCCGGTCGCGCTCGCGGATCTCGGTGTCCTGGGCGGGCGCCCCGATGAACTGGCCCCCCGGACATTCGATGCCGAGAACGAGAACGCCTTCCTTCGACAGGCCGGCCTCCGCGAGGGTCCTGCCAGCCAGCCATTCGCCGGGCTGGACGAGCAGATCCGACACGCCGTAGTCCTCGCGGAGGTGGAGGAGGCGCGCGTAGTCCCGCGCGTCGATCTGGGTGAAGCGCCGCAGGGCCCAGCTGATGGCCCGACAGAGGTACCGGTCGACCCAGGAGCTCGAGGACACCACCAGCAGCGCGATCAGGCCGGCCACCAGAACGCCGAGCGAGACCCATGCGCCCTGACTCCCCCGCATGTCGACGAAGGACAACAGCAGCGACGACATCGCGGTCACGATCCCCACGTTCCCGGCGAGCATGAGCCAGGCGACGATGCGCCGACGCACCGGATGGCCGACGACGCTCTCCGCCTCGCTGGTCGTGAAGCCGGCGCCGGTGAACGCGGAACGGGCCTGGAAGCGAGCCGCCTCGCGTCCCATCCCGGTGTGGACGAGGGCGACGCTCGCGACACGGGTCAGGATCATGGAAATGGTCACGACGAGGAGCAGGGAGATGACGGCGATCATGGCGTGCCCTCCGCGACGTTCGCAGCATGGGGGATGCGGACGGGCAGCTCCGGAGCCTCGGCGAGCTCTGCTCGGGACTCCTCCAGCGCGGCGGCGTAGTCGCCGTAGCGCCGGGCGAGTGGATAGGCCGTGAGCCCGTGCAGAAGGGTGCTCGCCAGCACGGTCAGCACCACGACCGCCTGCAGGAAGGGGCCGGACGCGAGCCGGCCCTCCTCGACGACGAGCAGCACGAAGAGGATCGAGGCGAGGCCCCGGGGTCCGAACCAGCCCAGAAAGGCGATGCTGGCCGGGCGCAGGCCCGTTCCGAGCAGCGAGAGGGCGACGGGGACCAGTCGGACGACCGTGAGCGAGAGCAGGGCGTAGAGCCATGCACCACCCGTGGCGTGGGGCAGGGCTTCCGGCAGCAAAGCCGCGCCGAACGCCAGGAAGACGAGGAGCGTCAGCAGCTGGCCTTCCGCCTCGCCGAACTCGTACAGGCACGCGCACACTCCCCGGGCTGTGTTGCCCAGGGTGAGCCCGGCCACGAACGCAGCGATGAAGCCGTTCCCGCCCACCAGCTCGGCAGCCCCGAAGGCGAGCAGCGCCAGGCCGAGGCCCGAGATCCTCTGGAACGCGGCGTTGATCCAGCCCGCCCGGGTTCCCCAGGCGACGACGCGCCCTCCGAGGAAGCCGACGGCCGCGCCCACCAGCGGACCCAGGGTGACGGCGAGCGCGGCGAAGCGGAGCCAGTAGCTCGCATCGCCCGCCTCTTCGCGGGCCCCGGCCAGCGAGGCCAGGACGAGCACGACCGGAAGCGCGATGCCGTCGTTGAGGCCGCTCTCGACGTTGAGGCTCTGCCGGATCCGCAGGGGAACGCAGGGATTGCTCACGACGGCCTGCCCGAGCGCAGCGTCGGTGGGTGCGAGGATCGCAGCGAGCAGCAGGGCCTCGGTCCACCCCAGCCCCGGCAGCAAGACCCCCGCCGCGAACGCCCCGGCGGCGATCGTGAGCGGCATTCCGATGCCCAGCAGACGCGCCGGCAGGCTCTCTTCCCGGCGCAGGCACGTGAGGTCGATCCGCGCGGCGTCGGTGAAGAGGACCAGGACCAGCGTCAGCTCGGCCAGGACGTGGATCGCCCCTCCGTCGATGTCGAGGTGCATCCACCCGAGTCCCTCGCCGCCCAGGAGGAAGCCGACGGCCAGGAAGAACAGCGGCGGAGTCAGCGGACTGCGCTCGGCCTTCCGGGAGAAGGCCGCGAACAGACAGACCGACAGGGCGATGACGGCGATCGAGGCGGGCTCCACGCAGGCCTCAGGCTAGCATTCGACGAACGAACCTCGCGCCGCTCCGGGAACCGATCACTCCCCGTTGGCTGCGAGCCTTCATCCGTGTCGCAGCGGAGTCAACGTCACGGGCACCGCCGTCATCAGGGGCATCAGACTGATCGGCTGAAGGTCGGTCCGCAGGCTGAGGAGCCGGGTCGGATTGCTCCCGAAGCGGTGCAGATCCTCTTCGAGACCGGGCTCGCCGCCGAAGCAGTGGGTCATCGACAGGACGCCGCGGCGGAGCGTCGCGTCGGGCTGGACGATCGCGCCGACGGCGCCGTGCTCGGACGCGATCTCGACGACCGCACCCGGGAGGAGACCCGCTGCGCTCATGTCGTCCGGGTGCATGAAGCAGGGGTTGTACCCGTGGCGCACGAGCCCGGGCAGTCGGCGACCGAGGGAGTTCATCGTCTCCCGCGACCGTCTCACGATGAGACGGTACGGGCGCCCCTCCTTCTCGGCCGACGCGAGGGCGTCGAACGCGTCGCGCAGCTCCTGCTCGACGTCGGCGGGCAGTACCTCGAAGCGGCCGTCGGCGTCGTCGGGCGCAGCCGCCACGGCGGGCATCGGCACGTCCGGGAAGATCCGGCCGTGCGGGTCGCGCTGAAGGTCGGCGTGGTCGACGTAGCCGCGCGACGCCCGCTCGGCGAGCAGCTCGACGTCGGTCGGCACGGGATCCTCGGGTCCGTAGGCGCGGCGACCCATCCTCAGGGTCAGCCCCATGGCCTGTCCCAGCCGCAGGAAGAACGCCCAGTCGTCGACGACGCCGGCGGGCCGCGGCAGCACCGGCTCCGTGAACTGCGCGAAGGGCTGGTCGCTGAAGTGGCCGTAGCCGCGCGTGTCCTCGGCGCGCTCGAGCGACAGGGTGGGAGCGATGACGTAGTCGGCGCGCCGGGCCGTCTCCGTCATGAAGGGATCGAGCACCACCAGCAGCTCGAGCGCCTCGAGCGCCTCGAGGATCCGGTCCTGGTCGGGGAAGGCCGCGCCCGGGTTGCCGCCCGCGACGATCAGGGCCCGGATCCGATCCGGCCCGTCGAGCAGGATCTCGTCGGGGAGCACCGGCGACATCAGCTCGCTCCCCAGCCACGAGACGCCGAACCGGTTCTTCGGCGCGCGCTCCCACGGCCGGCTCGGCGGGAGGGCTTGCGCCCGGTAGCGGGGGTTGCGCTCCAGCACACGCACGCCGCCCGGGCGGTCGCCCTCGCGCGGGAAGCGCCCGCACACGACGTTGAGCGCCTGGATGAGGTGTTCGGCGACGTTCGCGTGCGGACCCATGTCCGGGCCGGTTCCCGAGGTGGCCATGCCGGTCCCGGCCTCGCCGAAGGTGCGTGCCGCCTCGACGATCTGCTCGGGTTCGAGGCCGGTGATGGACCCCACGACTTCGGGCGTGAAGCGAGACACCGCCTCTCGCAGCGCGTCGATTCCATGCGCCCAGCGGCTGCAGAACGCAGCGTCGAGGAGCCGGTCGCGCAGGATCACGTGATGGATGCCCGCCATGAGCGCGGCGTCCGTGCCCGGTCGGAGCTGCAGGTGGAGGTCGGCCTTCGCGGCGACCTGGGAACGCCTCGGGTCCACCACGATCAGCTTCAGGCCCCGTCGCCGCGCCTCGGCGAGTGCGCGGGTGTTGTCGTGAATCGGGAAGCCGGTGATGTCGCCGCCCTGCATCGACACCAGCGGGTTGGTGCCGACGAGGAGCCAGACGTCAGCTGCCTCGAAGCGCTGGCGCCCGCCCGCCCACGCGCCGAGCCGGCCGGTGGCGACGATCTTGGCGGACTGGTCGATGGTCACCGTGGTGAAGCGCTTGCGGGATCCGACCGCCCGGAGCCAGGCCGACAGGAAGCTGTAGGTGAGCGACGCCGTGTACACCTGCGTGCCGACGAACAGACCGACCGAATCCGGACCGTGCGCCGCGACGATCGAACGAAGTCGATCGGCGATCTCGTCGATGGCCGACTGCACCGGGAGCGGCTCGAAGCTGCCATCCGGCCCTCGTCGCTGCGACTCCACGAGGCGGTCGGGGTCGGCATGCAGGTCTCCGATGCGACGGCCCTTGGCGCAGGTGAACCCGTGGGTGAGCGGGTGGACCCGGTCGCCGCCGACGCGGGTCACCGCCCCGTCCTCGACCTCGACTTCCAGCCCGCAGTGCGCCGGGCAGATCCGGCAGTAGGTGACGTGGCTCCGGGTGCCGCCCATCAGCGGGCGCAGAGGTTGGCGTTGAACCAGGACATCGCCTTCTCCTGGCGCAGGGGAAGCTGCTTGGCGAGCACTCGCTCGATCACTCCGGCCATCCCGAAGAGCTTCACGGTGACCTCGGCGTCCAGGATGACCCGACAGCGGCCGTCGCCGGTGGGCTCGGTGGTCAGCCGGCCCGACAGCCGCACCCGATCGGGCAGCGTCTCGGGTGTGTGCTCGAAGGTCGCCGTGTTCGAGCCCTCCTCCCAACGGAGCACTTCTTCGGCCCGGAGGGTCGCGCCAAAGGCCCGCCGCACGGAGGCGGGGACGTTGAGCGCCTCGACCAGCTCCGAGCGCACGATCACCGCTCCGCCCTGCCGCTCCTTCGACAGGACGCGGAAGGACACGGCGCCGCAGCCCTCGACCTCCTTGGCTCGCCGGGACTCCTCGTCCAGGTGATGCGCCCAGAACGCTTTGGGCTCACAGTCGTAGACGTGCTCGGCAACGATTCTCATGGGGAGTGCGCCGCCCGCGGCGAACGCTCTCTAGGGTGCCGCCGCTGCGGGCATTCGAGTCGGCAGGACCTCACCGCGGCGGCGCGCGACGCCTGCCAGCGTGAACCACACCAGCTCGTCGAACGCGGCGTCGAGACTCGGAAGGCCGCCGCGCTCGAGTCCACCGAGCAGGGGCAGCTCGCCCGGATGGCTCGCGAGCGCGTCCCGGAAGAGCCCCCACTCGTCGAGGCCGGTCTGCGCCTCCTCTGCGCGCGTCGCCTCGATCTGCGCGCCCACGCCGAGGGTCAGGAGCGCGATCTGGAGGAACGCGTAGAGGGCGTCGCTGCTGCTCAGCCTCAGGGCGGTGAGCTGGGCGAGCACGCGCTCGACGTAGCGCAGCGGTCCACCGGCCAGCGGCCGCGCGACACGGACGGCGGGGTAGCGCTCGATCATGCGGCGGGCGTCTCGGGCGTACTCGAGCAGCCAGTGCGACCAGTGGATCCCCTGCGGTGCCTTGGGCAGCACCCAGGCGTCGAAGACCACGTCCGCCGCCAGCCGCCGCAGCTCGTCCTGGCCGCGGACGTGGCTGTAGAGAGTGGCCAGGCCCACGCCGAGCTGCCGGGCGAGGCTCACCATCGTGGGCACCTCGCCGTCGATCTCGAGGATCGCCTGCCGGAGCCGCTCGGCAGTGACGCGCGGCGGGCGTCCGCGGGCGCCCGCCCGGGAGGTCGAGGTCTCGGCCATGGCGGCAGCCTATCACAATTTCTGGATTGAATTTCTGGTAATTCAGTTAGGATAGACCGTCGCGCCCAAGCCCGGTCCCGCCGGCCGGCCACCCAGGAGCCCACGCCCTTGTCGCTCACCGACGGTCTGGATCTCGTCAGCTCGCACGCCTATGCGGAGAAAGGCGTTCCGCACGACCTGTGGACCCGGCTTCGCGCCGAGTCCCCCGTCCACTGGTGCACCCCGGACGGGTTCGAGCCGTTCTGGGCGATCACGAAGCACGCGGACATCTGCGAGATCTCGAAGCAGCCGGACACGTTCTCCTCGGCGACCGGGATCGCGATGATCCGGCAGGCCGACGACGAGATGATCCGCCAGCAGAACCAGGGCTTCGGCGCGATGCGGGTGATCATCGAGATGGACCCGCCGGAGCACCGGAGCTACCGCAACGTCACCAGCCCGGTCTTCACGCCGCGGGCGGTCAAGGCGATGGACGAGGTCATCCGCACCAGCGCCCGGGAGATCGTCGACCGGCTGGCCGGCGAGACGGGCGAGGGCGAGTGCGACTTCGCGAACGACGTCGCCGCCGCCCACCCGCTGCGCATCCTCTCGACCATGCTGGGCGTGCCGCGCGAGAGCGAGCCCGACATCCTGCGCCTCACCAACCAGCTCTTCGCGTCCGACGACCCCGATCTGCGGCGCGAGGGCGAGGATCGGCAGCAGGCCCTCATCGCGCTCGGGCTCGAGCTCTATCAGCTCTTCGACAAGATCATCCAGGACCGGCGCGCGAATCCGCGCGACGACCTGGCGACCCTGCTGGCCAACGGCCAGATCGACGGCGAGCCGATGGGGATGATGGAGACCCTCGGCTACTACCTGATCACCTTCAGCGCCGGACACGACACCACCAAGAACGCGCTGGTGGGCGGCATGCGGGCCTTCCTCGATCATCCCGACCAGTTCGAGAAGCTCAAGCGCCACCCCGAGCTGCTCGACTCCGCGGTGGAGGAGGTGGTGCGCTGGACCTCGCCGGTCAACCACATGAAGCGGAAGGTGACCCGGGACTACGAGCTGCGCGGCCGGAAGCTCCGCGCCGGCGACTGGCTGGTGATGTTCTACGCCTCGGCGAACCGCGACGAGGAGGTCTTCGAGGCGCCCTTCGAGTTCCGCATCGACCGCAAGCCCAACCCCCACCTGGCGTTCGGGATCGGCGAGCACTTCTGCCTGGGCGCCAACCTGGCGCGCCGCTCGCAGCGCGCGCTGTTGCAGGAGCTCGCGCAGCGCATGGAGTGGGCCGAGCCCGCGGGCGAGCCGGAGCAGATCCACTCCGCCTTCGTCGTCGGTCTGAAGAAGCTGCCGATGCGCTACCGCATCAAGCCCGCCGCCTGAGCGGAGCGCTGGCTCTCGATCGATCGGCACGTCCAGTGCGTGCCGACCTCGACCTTGCGCGCGCGCAGGACGAGGGGAAAAGCCCCCTCGCGGAGGAGCCCGGGAAGGCGCCGGGAGGGGCTCTGTTCCTGAGTCGAGCGCGCCCACTGGTCCACGTCCCTGCCGACTCGATTCTCGGTTGACACCACCCGGCGGCGGGCGTAGAAGCGAATCTGGAAAGGGGACTGCCTTCGGGCGGCCCCTTTTTCTTTGCCCGGGTGCAACGTAGGGAAGAGTCACCTGTGCGCGGTCGTCACGGTCAACCAGGAGGAGGTCGGTCTCGTGCGAGAACTCAGCCAGGACCAATCCTTGCGCCGCGCCCATTCCGCCGTCGTGAAGTTCGCGATCTTCGTCGCCTGCACTCTCGGCGGCCAGGCTCGAGCGATTACGCTGGTGGAGACGGGCGATCCAGGCTTCTACAACAACGGGATTGGAACGCTTCTCAACGGAACCAGCGAGGTGAACGGGAAGCCGCATTTCCCGGTTGGCAGCGATCCATTCCTGGATTTCGAGCTCGACGAGGAGCCCGACCTGTCGTCCGCGGCTAGCGTCCTCGGGGGTTGGCTCGACCAGCCCGTGCCCGATCTGAGTGCGTCTGGGTGGAGCGATACTCCGATCGCTGTTCCGGCGAACTGGCCGGTTGGGACAGAGGTCGCGATCGTCTACGAGTTCGAGTCAGTCGCGATCACCGGGTTGCTTGGCAGCTTTGGCGTGGACAACGGCATCTACGTATGGCTCGACGGCGAGTTCAAGGGTGGCGCCATGCGGCCGGGCGGCGTGTCTCCGGGGGAGCATGTGTTCGATCTCGGCGATCTGAGCTTTGGTACGCACTACCTGCAGATCCTCCTGGAGGATCACGGCTCCACGGATGGGTTCGACGTGCTGATAGAAGCAGAGACGGTGGTCCCCGAGCCCTCCATCGCTCTGCTCCTGGCCTTCGGGCTGGCTGCGCTGGCGGTGCGGAGGTGCAGGGCGCGCTAGCACGTTCTGGCCGGAGCGCTTCCGGCGAGGACTCGATCGTCTGCCATCGAGGCATGTCTGTACCACGTCGTGGACAGCGGCGAAGTGATCCGCCTCGTTGCAGCTTCCCACTGCCTCGATCCCAACGTAGGTGCCGGGTTCGATATCGGTCAGGAACTCGGTTCCGAGCCAGCGCCAGCGGACCCCGGGATCGAAGCAAGCAACGATCTTCTCGGTGTCGTGCGTCTGGAAGGCAACCACGAGCTCGCGGAGTAGTCTCTCGTTCTGGTGCATCTCGACCTCCTGTCTGCTCCAGGACGGAGTCTGCCCGGCTCAGCGGGCCGCTTTCTTGCTCGATCCGGACTCTGTCTTGCTCGATCCGCACAGTCGGCCATCGAGCGCTCGCTCGCGGCCGATCAAGACGGGGCACTTCATGAGGGGGCTGCGCCCCTTGTAGGCGCGAGGTGTCCGGCCGAAGAAGCGCCGGAAGGCCGCCGTGAAGCTGCCCTGATCGCGATAACCCACCTCGAGCGAAACGGCGCCAGCCGGGAGCCCATCCCGCAGGAGTCGAGCCGCCCGATTCATGCGCTGCTCGACACGGTATTCGTGAATGGTCGTTCCGAACAGCTTCTTGAAGCCTTCGGTCAGCTTGCGCCGGTTCATGCCAGCGCGCCGCGCGAGTTGCTCGAGGGTTGCGCTCCTCGCGTGGTCTTCCGCGATCCAACCCCGAACTGACTCGAGTGCCTTGCAAAAGGCGTGGCATCCAGAGCCGCTTGCATCTGATCCAGCATCAGTAGCTCGCTCCATCATCGAATGGGAGCAGCATCGACTTGCCGACTACCTTCCGATCGATCAGTTCGGTCATCGACTCCGCGATCGCCGAGAGGGGGCGCGTCGCATGGATGACGGGCTCCAAATCGCCGTTCGCGACCATCTGCAGAACATCTCGCTGCTCGCCGGGCGTCCAGCCGTTGGCCCCGATGATGTTCTGCTCGAAGGACCAGATGAATCGAATGTCCGTCGGGGGGTTGAAACCAGCGGTCGCGCCGCACGTCAGCATCCGCCCATGTCGCTTCATACAGCGAAGGGAGCTGGCCCACGTATCGCCGCCGATGTAGTTCACCACGACGTCGACCCCGCCCTCGCCGAACACGCGCGGGCGTCCACAGATCCGATGCGTCGCCTCTACGTAGTCCTCCTTGGACGTGTCAATCACGTGGTCGGCGCCGAGCTCTGTGAGCTTCTCGAGCTTCCATTCGGCGCTGCCGCAAGCGATGACCTCGGCGCCGATCGCCTTCGCAAGCTGCACGCAGCAGGTGCCAACGCCGCCCGTTGCCCCCAGGATCAGGACCTTCTCTCCGGCCCGGACCCTTCCGCGCGTCGTCATCATGCGATACGCGGTTCCGTAGGCGATTGGAAGCGCAGCCGCCTCGATGTCCGAGACCCCATCGGGCGTGGGGATGAGGTTGGCGGCGACAATCTTCACGTACTGTGAGGCCGCGCCGGTGCGCGTCTCGCCAGTCATACCCTCGCCCAGCACGAACGGGTGCGGACAGACCCGATCGCCAACGCTCCAACCGCTCACATCGGATCCGATCTCGGCGATCTCGCCGGCGTAGTCGCCGCACGGTATCATCGGGAGTGGCGTCTTCAGGCCAGTGCTCCCCGCCAGGATCATTGGATCGAATCCGTTCAGAGACGTCGCTCCGACGCGAACGATGACTTCTCCGGGGCCGCATGTGGGGTCCGGCATGTCCACCACATGGAGCTCCTCGACTCCGCCGTGGCGCTCGAAACAGGCTGCTTTCACCGTGTTCTCCCAATCGAAATGGGATCATGCGAATTGGAGCGCGCCACCCGAGGATCGTTCGGGATCATCTGGAGACCGCGCGGCAGGCCCGCGCTGGATACT
>JASJBO010000093.1 GCA_030066475.1 Myxococcota bacterium | reverse complement strand
GCCGAGCGCCCGGCGATCGGGGAGCACGGCCACGGCGGCCGCCGACGGCGTCGGGGCGCGCGCGTCCGCGACCAGGTCGGCGATCGTCACGTCGGTCTCGTGGCCGACGCCCGCCACGATGGGCACCGGGCAGCGCGCGATCGCGCGCGCCAGCGCGTCGCTGTTGAAGGGCCACAGATCCTCGAGCGACCCGCCGCCGCGCACCAGCAGGATCACGTCGACGTCCTCGCGCGTCGCGAGGTGCGCGAGCGCGCCGATCAGCTCGAGGTCGGCGCCCTCGCCCTGCACGCGGGCGGGGGCCACCAGCAGCGGAATCCCGGGAAAGCGCGCCGCGGCGACCCGCATCACGTCGTGCAGCGCCGCGCCGTGCGGCGAGCTGGCCACCCCGATGCGGCGCGGGTGGGCGGGCAGCGGCCGCTTGCGCGCCGCGTCGAACAGGCCCTCGCGTTCGAGCCGGGCACGCAGCTGCTCGAAGGCGAGCTGCAGCGCCCCGAGGCCGCGCGGCTCGAGCTGGCGCACCAGGATCTGGAGCTCGCCGCGCGGCTCGTAGACGGCCACCTCGCCGTAGGCGAGCACCTCGAGTCCGTCCTCGGGCTCGAAGCGCAGGTGCCGGGCGTTGCCGCGGAACAGCACCGCGCGGATCTGCGCGTCGTCGTCCTTGAGCGTGAAGTAGCAGTGGCCGGAGGCCGCACGGCGCAGGTTGCTCACCTCGCCGACCACCCACACCGAGCCGACGCCGGCGCGGACCAGCTCGCCCAGCTCGGCCACCAGCTCGCCGACGCGCAGCACCCGCGCCCCGCTGGAGGCGCGGGCGGGGTCCGTGCTCATGCGCCCGCCGCCGCCAGCTACGGCTGGGGGGCCGGGATGCTGGCCACGGTCGGCTCGCGCCGGCCCGAGGCCTCCTGGAGCCGCTCGAAGTAGGTCCAGCTCTTCAGGACCTCGAGGCCGCGCGCGAGCTGCAGGTCCGTGGCCGCCGCGGCCTCCTGGCCGGCGTCCGCGTCCGCGGGCTCGCCCTCGGCGCTCTCGGGATCCGCGTCCTGGTGCTCGAAGTGGCCCTCGAGGTCGCGCTCGCGCAGCGGGCGGCCGCGCTCCACGGGCGCGGGCGGCTCGGGCTCGGCCCCCGCCTGCACCTCGATGTCGGGCTGGATTCCGACCTCCTGGATCGAGCGGCCCGACGGCGTGTAGTAGAGCGCCGTGGTGAGCCGCAGCCCCGAGCCGTCCTCGAGCGGGTAGACGGTCTGCACCGAGCCCTTGCCGAAGGTGTCGGTGCCGAGCACCAGCGCGCGCCCGGCGTCCTGGAGCGCGCCGGCCACGATCTCGGAGGCACTCGCGCTGCCGGCGTTCACCAGCACGACCATGGGATAGACGGACTCGGTCTCCTCGCGATGCGCGCGGAACTCCTGGCGCTGGCTGTCGACGCGGCCCTTGGTGTAGACGACCAGCCCGTCGTCGAGCCAGCGATCGGCGACGCGCACCGCCTGGTCGAGCAGCCCGCCCGGGTTGTCGCGCAGGTCGAGCACCAGGCCGCGGAGCTCGCCGTTCGACTCCTCGTGGAGCTTTTCGAGCACCTCGTCGAGGTCGCGCGCGGTGCGCTCCTGGAACGAGCGCAGCCGCAGGTAGGCGTAGCCCGGCTCCAGCAGCTCGCCCTCCACCGACGCCACCTTCACCACGTCGCGCACGATCGTGTAGGGCTCGGGCCGCTCGAAGCCCTCGCGGAAGATGCGGATCGTGATCTTGGTGCCGCGCCGCCCGCGCATCAGCTTGACGGCGTCGAACAGCGTCATGTTCTTGGTCGACTGGCAGTCCTCGGTCCAGTCCTCGGGCCGCTCGGTCGGACAGATCGCCACGATCTGGTCGCGGGCCCGGATGCCCGCCAGCGCCGCGGGCGTGCCGTCGATCGGCGACACCACCTCGATGAATCCGTCCCGGCGCTTGCTGATCTCGATCCCCAGGCCGTGGAACTCGCCCTTGGTGTCGATCTGCATCTCCTTGTGGGCGTCCGGGTCCATGTAGGAGGAGTGCGGGTCGAGCTCGGCGAGCATGCCGCGCACCGCGCCGCGGATCAGCGCGGTCTCGTCGACCTCCTCGACGTAGTTGCGGCGCACCAGGTGCAGCACCGAGGTGAACAGGCTCAGATCCTCGTAGCGCGCGGCCGACACGGGGCCGACACGCGACACGGCCACGAACGCCAGGGAGGCGGCGGCTCCCCCGAGGAAGAGCGTCAGGGATCGCAAGGTGGAACGGCGCATCGCGAACTCGGTCTCCGTGGATGACTCGCCGGGCGGACGGTCGGCGAGGAGGCCCTCCCACGCCTTCGGCGGCCCGGGAGCCCCTCTTGATGGGCGACTTCGATGATACCCTTTTCGCCGCCGCGAGCCCCCGCGCCGGCGCCTCAGGGCCGCAGCCAGGCCGCCGGATCGACCGCTTCGCTGCCGGCTCGGATCTCGAAGTAGAGCCGGGGGCCGGAGAGCGAACCGCTCTCGCCCACCGTTCCGATCGGATCGCGTTCGTCCACGGCCTGACCCACCTCGACGTCGATCCGGTCGAGATGGCCGCTCACGGTGAAGTAGCTGCCCCCGTGGTCCAGGATCACGATGCGCCCGTAGCCGCGGAACCAGCCCGCGAAGCGCACCCGGCCCGGCGCCACGGCGCGCACCGGCGCTCCGGCACCGGCGCCGAAGTCGACGCCGTTGCGGAACACCTGGGTGTGGAACTCGGCGTCGACGACGCGCCCGAACGAACGCACGACCGGCGCGTCGACCGGCGCGGGCAGCCGGCCGCGCAGCACCTCGAAGGCGGCTCCGGTCGGCACCGGCAGCGCCTCCGGCGCGTCGCCGAGGCGCGCGAGGGTCTCCTCGAGCGCGCGCGCCGCCGCCTCCAGCTCGACCAGCGCGGCGCGCTCGCGCGCGCGGTCGCGGCGCACGCTGTCGAGCAGCGCGCGCTTGGTGCCGCGCTCGTCGTCCAGGCTGGCCAGCCGCTGCTCGAGGCGCCGCGCCGCCTGCTCGCGTCGCTCCGAGGCGGCGGCAGCCTGCGCGCGGGCTGCGTCCAGGGCGGCCCGCTCGGCGTCGAAGCGCGCCAGCAGGCGGCGGTCGTTCGCGAGCAGCAGGCGCAGCGCGTCGAGGCGCGCGAGCAGCTGGCGCAGGTCGGTCGCGGCGAACAGGACCTGCACGGGGCCGAACTGGCCGGTCTTGTAGAGCGCCAGGGCGCGCGCCGCCATCGCCGCCCGCGTGCGGCCCAGCCGCTCCTCCAGTCCGGGCAGCTCGGCCTCGACCGCGCGCAGGGCGGCGGTCGCCTCGCGCGCCTCGGCGCGGCGCACCGCGACATCGCGCTCGAGCGCCACCACCGCCTGATCGAGCCCCTCGAGCGCCTCGAGCAGCCCGCGCTGCTGGCGCTCGAAGGTCTCGACGCGGGCTCGCCCGGCCTCGATCGCCCGACGCAGCGCGTCGAGGTCGCGCTCGCGATCGGCGGACGGAGCCAGCGTCCACACCACGCACGCCAGCAGCGCCGCCAGCCCGCGGCGGCTCACCGGGCCCGGCTCCCCAGCACGGCCGCCAGCGCGCCGACGATCCCGAAGCCGGCGCCTCCGGCCACCAGCACCGCGCTGCGCGCGAGCGACAGGAACACCGGGTCGGACCAGCCCAGGAACAGCTCGAGCGCGTCGCCCACGGTGGGCACCGTGGCGTGGAACGCAGCGAACAGCAGCGCCAGCCCGATCAAGCCGCCGAGCGCCCCCTGCGCGGCGCCCTCGATCAGGAACGGAGTGCCCATGAACGGACGGCTCGCGCCCACCAGCGCGAGGATGTCGAGCTCGTCGCGGCGCGCGTACACGGCGAGACGGATCGTGTTGGTGACGATCAGCAGCGTCGCGAAGCCGAGCACCGCGCCGAGCCCGAGCGCACCGCCCCGCACCAGTGACAGCGCCCGGGCATAGCCCTCGATCCAGGCGGCGCCGCCGATCAGCTCCTCGAGGCCGGGCAGCCCGTCGAGCGAGCCGACGACGCGGCGCATGCCCTCGGCGGTGCGGTGTGCGGGCGCCAGCTCGATCTCGAGCGAGGCCGGCAGCGGGTTCTCGTCGAGCGCGTCGAGCAGCCCACTCTCCCCGAGGCGCGTGCGGAAGCGCTCGAGCGCCTCCTCGCGCGTGACCAGCTCGACCGCCGCGACGCCCTCGACCGTCTCCGCCCGGGCGGCCAGCTCACGCACCTCCTCGTCCGGGAGTCCGGGGGCGAGGAAGGCGGTCACGCGCAGGTCGCGCCCGAACTGGTCGAGCAGGCGCTCCATGTTGGTGGTGACGATCCACAGCCCGCCCACCGGCACCAGCGCGACGGCGATGGTGGCGATGCAGACCGCGCTCGTCACCGAGCTGGCGCGCAGGCCGCGCAGCGCCGCGCGCAGGAAGTAGCGGACGAGGCTCATCGCCGAGCGCCGGCCGAGCGGTCCTCGACCAGGTTGCCGGCCTCGAGCTGGAGCGTGCGGCGCGGATAGCGGTCGAGGATCGAGCGGTCATGGGTCGCCACCAGCACCGTGGTGCCGCGCGACGCGGCGGCCGCGATCAGGTCCATGATCTCCACGGTCAGCTCGGGATCGAGGTTCCCGGTGGGCTCGTCGGCCAGCAGGATCGAGGGCTCGTTCACCAGGGCGCGGGCCAGCGCCACGCGCTGCTGCTCGCCGCCCGAGAGCGCCGGCGGCTGGTGGTGGCGGCGATGCTGGAGGCCGACGCGCTTGAGCATCGCGAACACCTTGGAGCGCGCCTCGCGCCAGGGCGTGCCCACCACCGCGAGCGCCAGCCCCACGTTCTCCTCGACGGTCCGGTTGGGGATCAGCTTGAAGTCCTGGAACACCACCCCGATGCGGCGGCGCAGGGCCGGCACGGCCCCCTCGCGCAGGCGGCCGACGTTGCGGCCCATCACCAGGATCTGGCCCTCGCTGGGCCGCTCGGCGGCGAACAGCAGCTTCATCAGCGTGGTCTTGCCCGCGCCGCTCGGCCCGGTCAGGAAGACCATCTCGCCCTTGCCGACCTCGAGCGAGACGTCGCGCAGCGCGAACTGCCCGGCGTGGTAGGACTTCGAGACGTGGAAGAGGCGGATCAGGGGCTCGCGCGTGGCGGCGCCTCGGGAGGACGCGGCGTCGAGGCCGCCCGCGCTCACTGCGCCCGGCGCTTGGCGCGAGCGCTCTGGACCAGGAAGTCGAGCACCAGCTCGTCGAGCGGCTGGCGGGCGCCCGAGCGCGCCGTGATCTCGACCGTCGCGTCCGGCACGGGGCGCCCCTCGGGCTCCAGGACGGCCCGCTGCGTGTTGCCGGCGGACTGGCCCGGGCTCGACTTCTCGCCGGCCTGGAACGCGTCGGGGCCGAGCCGCTCCGCGATCATCTCGTCGAGCTCGCCGCCGCGCAGCCGGTCGAGCATCGCGACGTGCTGCTGCTCCATGCGCTCGCGCAGGCGGTCGTCGAGATCCGGCTCCTCGATGATCTCTGCGTAGCTGTTCTTCTGGGACGCGAGGATGGTGCCGCCGTGATACAGGTGCGTGATCACGTGCGGGTGCGCGCGCCCACTGTCCTCGGTCTGGACGTGGAACAGCACACCCTGGTGGTGAACGTTGGTGTTGAAGCCCTGGAGCATCCGGGGCGCTTTCCCCCCAACACGTCCCGATGCGACTGGCAGTGTGCGCAAGCGCCCACGCCCCCGCAACGGTCCACGCGCGGTTTCCCGGCGTGCGTATCGGCGCGCGGCCCGCGTTCCCTTACCGGGACGGTCCGCAGCCGTCCGTGCAGACGACGCCCCGGCGCGCCGAGCGCGCGCCGGGGCGTCTGCGGCGGGACGTCGGTGGGGGAGCCAGGTCCCGCCGGAGGGCGTTCAGCGCCGCCGCGCCAGCAGCGTGGCCAGGGCCGTCGCGAGCAGCGCCGCGCTGCTCGGCTCGGGCACCGAGAGCGGCGCGCTGCCTGGTGTCGGGGCCGCGAGCTCGAGGAAGTCGGTCGCGTTGTCGTCGCTGTCGACGTCGGCCAGGAAGCGCGCCAGGCTCGAGCCGGCGGGCACGTCGGGAGCGGGAGCGCCCTCGCCGGCGAACACCTCGCCCGCGTCGAACACGCCGTAGCCGACCGCGTCCAGGACGCCCAGCTCGTCGCGCAGCACCACCGAGTCGGGTCCGTTCTGGAAGTCGAAGTTGGCCAGCAGGTCGGCGTCCGGCACGAGCGTGGTGCCGTCGCCCTGATCGTCCGCGAGCACGAAGATCCCGTCGGCGGGGATCAGGCCCGAGAGCGGGACGCTGACCGTCACGCTCCCGCCCGAGCCATTGATGCCCTCCACGGTGAGACCGGCCAGATCGGTCCCGGGCATGCCGTAGATCTCGACGAAGGACTCGCCGTTGTCGCTGCCGACCGCGTCGTAGAACACCTCGGACAGCAGCGGCGCGGCCGACGCCGACGTAGCCAGTCCCGGCAGGACGGCCAGGAGCAGGAGCGCGCAGGCGCGCGCTGCGCAGGGCGTGCATCGAAGCATGGAGCTCCTCCCGATGGGGTGCGGGACCGACGACTCGGGAGGAGAGCAAGCGCCGTGCCGCGCGGCGGGAGCGGGCGCGGGCGGGCAAGTCCGCGGAAGCTCGAAGGATGCCTCCGCGTGTGGTCACTCGGGGACGCGGAGGTGACCGCGAGGTCGCGCAGAGCGCGAGAACGATGCGCCACGCAGGCCTTCCCGGCTGCGATGGAGCGCGTCGAGGAGGGCTCCAGCAGCATGCCCGGCAGAAGCCCCTGCAAGCGCCCGGAGGGCGCGCGCAGTGAGGCGAAGCCGAACGAAGTCCACCCGCAAGCGCCCGGAGGGCGCGCGCAGTGAGGCGAAGCCGAACGAAGTCCACCCGCAAGCGCCCGGAGGGCGCGCGCAGTGAGGCGCAGCCGAACGAAGTCGACCTGCAAGCGCCCGGAGGGCGCGCGCAGTGAGGCGCAGCCGAACGAAGTCCACCAGCTAGCGGGCCGTGGCGCAGGCGTCGCGCTCGGCGCCGAACCAGCCGCCGGTCCAGGCGTCGAGTCCCGCGGCCAGCTCGTCGGCGCGCAGCCGCGCCGCGGCGCCCTCGGAGCTCCCGGGCGGCGCCTGCTCGGCGTCGCCCAGCGCGCGCAGCCGGTCGAAATAGAGCTGGTTGATCTCGTCGAGCACGTCGTCGCGCAGCTCCACCACGCGGCGCGCCTCGGTCGAGACGTCGATCTCCTCGGGGTGGTACCAGATGTCGCCTAGGTCCCAGTGCAGCTCGACGGCGATGGCCCGTTCGCGACGGCGGCCGCGGTCGCGGTCCCAGAGGTGGCGCGTCGATCCCGAGACGAAGGTCTGGTCGTAGTCGCGGCCGTGGTCGTCGTCGCGCGCGTAGGCGGCGCGCAGGTCGACCTGCGGCCAGAAGCCGCGCCGGCGCACGCCGCGCCGCATGCGCGACACGGCGCGGCGGTCGAGCTCGGTGTAGCGGAGCGCCGCGCGCTGCACGGCCGCGACCGGCGGCTCGCAGAGCGGCGCCTGCACCGCGCCGTGCTCCGCGGCCGGGCCACCGCTCAGCAGCCCGCTGCGCGCGGCCACGCGCAGCCCATCGCGCCCGACCGCCACATCGCGCACGGATGCCGCGCCGGCGGGCTCCGGCGCTCGGCGCCAGGGCCCCGCGGCGCCGCTGGCCGACAGCAGCCCGCGATCGGTTCCCAGCCACAGCCTTCCATAGGCTTCGAACAACCGGATCGGCAGCGCCCCGGGCGGCAGCGTGGGACGGTGGATCGACCAGCGCTCGGGCCCGGCTGCCAGCCGGCCGCGGCCCACCGCGAACACGCGATTGCCCGACGCCCAGACGTCGAGCGCGGGCAGCAGCAGCTCGGGCAGCGGCGCCCGCGTGGCCCTCGCCGCCTCGGCCCGCTCCGGGAGCGGCGCCATGAACAGCCCGCGCTCGGCGGCGATCCAGAGCGTGCGGCCGGCGTCCGTGAAGGCCAGCCCGGTGGCGGGAAGCTCGCCGAATGCGCCGCTCACGCGCAGCCACGCGCGCCCGTCGAGGCTCCAGAACACGCCCGCCGCAGTGGCGACCGCGAGCACGTCGGGGTCGCGCGGCGCGATCGCGAGGCGGGTCACCAGCTCGGCCGGCCGACCCGCTCGCGGGGAGCGGTCGACCAGGCCGGCCCCGGCGTAGCGGAGCAGGCCGGTGTCGGTTCCGATCCACAGCGCGCCGTCGCTGGCGAACGCGAGCGCCCGCACCGCGCCGCGCGTCGCCAGCCTGCGCTCGGGTCGTCCGGGCACCGAGAGCCGTACGCCGCGCGCGTTTCCCGTCGCCCAGCGGCCTCCGGGTCCCGCGGCCACCGCGAGGGGCGCGTTGGCCTCCGAAGCCACGGAGACCCTCCACGAGAGCGCAGCTCCCTCGCCGCGCGCTCCAGGGGCCACGAGCAGCGCCGCGAGCAGGAACGAGGCGGCCCGGACGACCTGAGCCGGCCGCCGCCCGCTGCGAGGGGAGTGCCTCATCGAGCCCCGCGCCGGCGCAAGCCGCGTGCCAGCGGGCGTGCTCCTAGAGGCCTCCAGAACGCCGTTCCGGACGCGTCGGGAACGCCGAGACTCGTTGCGGCCGTCGCCCCACGGGCTCGCTTGACGCCATCGGGGCACTTCCCAAGAATCCGCCGCATGCTGCGCCGAGCTCCGGCCCTGGCCCTCGCGCTGGCCCTTCTGGCGCTGCCCCTGCTCGCCCCCGCCGACGAGGAGGAGGAGACGGTCATCTACAAGTGGATCGACCAGCACGGCATCGCGCACTACACGACCGACCCCGAGCGCATCCCCGAGTCGATCCGCAACCGCGTCCACCAGCTCCGCCGCCCGCCGCCCCGCGAGACCGCCGGCGACCCTGCCCGCAGCCGCTGGGAGAACCCCGACCGCCGGGCTCCTGCCGCCAGAGCGGCGCCGCCCGGAGCCACTGCATCCACCGCCCCCCCCGCCGATGGCACCCCGCCCACCACCGCGTCCGCCCCGAGCTCCCCCGCAAGCGCCGAAGGCGCGCGCAGCGAGCCGCAGGCGAGCGAAGTCCCCAAGACCGAGACCGTCCTCGCTCCCTCTCCCGCCCAGGAGACCTGGCGCGACGGCAGCGAGCCTCCGGCTCCGCGGCCCCCGGCCCGGCGTGTGCGCGCGATCGACGACGAGCGCTGGGCGGTGCGCGACATCCCGCCCAAGCCGGCGCGCAAGCCCGGTGAGCTGCCCGATTTCGGCCCGGGCGCCACCGACCCGGCGGTCGAGGAGGAGATCGCCGAGATCGACGCCGAGATCGCCGCCATCGAGGGCAGCATCGCCCAGGACGAGGAGGCGCTGCTGGCGCTGATCTCGGTGCTCGCGAGCGACCGCGACGGCGTGCTGGCCGACGACCCCCAGTTCCGCGAGATCGCGCAGCGTCTGCCGCAGCTCGAGGCCGACCTGCGCCAGCTCCGCGAGCGGCGCGCGGCCCTCGAGCCCGAATCCGCCACGCCGTGACGAACGTCGTCGCACTCGCCGGCGGCGTGGGCGCCGCGCGCTTCCTGCGCGGACTGGTGCGCGCGGTCGACTCGAGTGGCGTCGCCATCGTGGTCAACACGGGCGACGACCGCGAGTTCTACGGCGTGCACGTGTCACCGGACGTGGACATCGTGACCTACACGCTGGCCGGACGCGTCGACGAGGAGAAGGGCTACGGCCTGGCCGGCGACGCGTTCGCGGTGGTCGACGCGCTCGCGGCGCTGGGGCACGAGACCTGGTTCCGACTGGGCGACCGCGACCTCGCCACCGCCCTGCACCGCACCCTGCGCCTGCGCGAGGGCGCAGGGCTCGCCACCATCGCCGACGAGATCCGGCGGGCGTACCGCGTGACGGCCCGGATCCTGCCGATGTCCGAGGACCCCTGTCCCACCTTCGTCGATCTCCATGGCGGACGCCGCGTCCACTTCGAGGAGTACCTCGCGCGCGACGGCGCACCCGACGAGGTGGCGCGCGTCGACCTGGCGGCCGCCGCGCAGGCGCGGCCCGGGCCCGGCGTGTGCGAGGCCATCGAGCGGGCCGACGCGATCCTGGTCTGCCCGAGCAACCCGATCGTCTCGATCGGCCCGATCCTCGCGGTGCCGGCGATCCGCGCCGCGCTCGAGGCCGCGCACGCGCCGGTGGTCGCCATCTCGCCGATCGTGGGCGGCGCGCCGGTCAAGGGGCCCGCGGCCCAGCTGCTGCGCGGCGTCGGCGCCGAGGTGTCGGCCCGCGGCGTCGCGGGCCTGTATCGCGACTGGGTGCAGGGCTACGTGCTCGACGAGCGCGATGCCGCGCAGCGCGCGGACGTCGAGGCGCTCGGCCTGCGCGCGCGTGTGGTGGACACGCTGATGCGCGACGTCGGGGTCGCGACCCGGCTCGCGGAAGCGACGCTCGCGCTCGCGGGCGAGCTGCGATGAGCGCCGCACTGGTCCCCGTCAAGCGCCTCGCCACCGGCAAGTCGCGGCTCGTCGAGACGCTCGGTCGCCACGCGACCGAACGTCTCGCCGTGGCCATGCTCGAGGACCTGATCGCCGCGCTGCGCGGGGTGCGACGCCTGGAGGCCGTCGCCGTGGTGACCCCGGACGCTGCCGTGGCGCAGGTCGCCGAGCGCGCCGGCGCCCGCGCCCTGCTCGGTGCCGATCCCGGCCTCAACGCCTCGCTCGACCGCGGCGCCCGCGAGCTGGGGGCGGCCTGCGACGAGGGTCTGCTCGTGGTGCTGGGCGACGTGGCCGGCGCGCGGGCCGCGGAGCTCGAGCAGCTGCTCGACGCGCTGGCGGCACTGGGCGCGCCCGGCGCCGCCCTGGCGCCTTCGAGCGACGGCGGCACGGCGGCGCTGGCGCGCCGGCCCCACGACGCGATTCCCAACCGCTTCGGCCCCGCAAGCGCCGAGGCGCATCGCGCGGCGGCGAAGCAGCGCGGCATTTCGCTCGCGGAGCTCGCGCTGCCGTCACTGGCGCTCGACCTCGACAGCCCGGACGACCTGCGCAGCTTCCTCGCCGGACCGGGCGACGGGCCGCGCACCCGGGCCCTGCTGGCGACGCTCGATCTGGAGGCCCGCGCGTGAGTGCCCCGCGGGATCCGATCCGCCTCGTCCCGATCGCCGGCGTTCCGGTCGTCGCCCCCGGAGACGACCTGGCCGCCCTGCTCGGGGCCGCCGCCCGCGCGGCGGGCATGGCGCTCGCCGGCGGGGTCCTGGTGGTCTGCCAGAAGGTCGTCTCGAAGGCCGAAGGACGCGTGGTGCGGCTCGCCGACGTGACGCCGAGCCCCGAGGCCGAGCGCATCGCGGCCGAGGACGACAAGGACCCGCGCCACGTCGAGGTGGTGCTGCGCGAGACGGTGCGCGTGGTGCGCCGCGGCCACCGCGTGCTGATCTCGGAGACGCGACACGGCTTCGTGTGTGCCAACGCCGGCGTCGATCTCTCCAACGCGCCCGAGGCCGACGCGGCCGTGCTGCTGCCCGAGGACCCCGACGCCTCGGCGCGGGCGCTACGCACCGCGCTCGAGCGCGCCGGCTTCGGACCGCTCGGGGTGATCGTCTCCGACACCTTCGGGCGCCCCTGGCGCGAGGGCCTGGTCGACGTGGCCATCGGCAGCGCCGGCCTGGCGCCGCTGGCCGACTGGCGCGGCGCCGCCGACCTGGCGGGCCGCCCGCTCGAGGTCACCGCAATGGCCCTGCCCGACCAGCTGGCCGCCGCGGCCGGGCTGCTGATGACGAAGGACTCCGGGATCGCAGCGGTGTGGGTGGAGGGGGTCACGCCGGAAGGAGACGGGGCGCTGCGCGATCTGGTGCGGGAGCCTTCGACGGATCTGTTCCGGTAGCCGAGCACGGAGCCCTGCTCGAAGGCGCCTCTTGGTGCGTCGCTCCGCGCGCGCCGTGGATCTGGCTCGCGTGGCGCGAGTGGAAGAGGGCTTCTGGGATGGTGCTGCGCCGGGGCCCCGCCGCGCGGGACGGTGCGTAGGTGGCGCGCGCGGCGGTCTCGTGCAGCCTTGCCATGTTGGCGCACGCGCCAGCGGCGGACTCGGAGCTGACGATCGAGCGCGGAGCGGTTGCGTCTTCGTTCGCGATCGGATCTACATAGGAATATTCAAGTGGCCAGGCAGATTTCGTTTCACGATCATCGCAAGCGCCTCCGCAACGGACATGGGGGCCCACGGCCCGGAGCCGGGCGACCGACCGTGCGAAGGCGCGGGACCGTCCACCACGTGCGGCGCGCGGGCGTGCCGAAGGGGTGCCCGGCGCACGTGACGATCCGTGTGCGCGAGGAGATCCCCTCCCTGCGCACGCGCCGCTTCGTCGCCGACTTCCGCGCCTCGCTCCGCCAGGCCTGCGAGCGCGGCGAGTTCCGCGTGGCGCACTACTCGGTGCAGCGCGATCACGTGCACCTGATCGTCGAGGCCGCCGGCAAGCAGGCGCTGGGCCGGGGGATGAAGTCGATCTCCGCGCGCCTGGCGCGCGCCGTGAATCGCGTCTTCGCGCGCAGCGGGCGCGTGCTCGACGGGCGCTATCACCTGCACCTGCTGCGGACGCCGCGCGAGGTGCGTAGCGCGCTGGCATACGTGCTGCTCAACGCGCGCAAGCACTGGCGGGAGCGGCGGGGGCAGGTGCCGCCGGTGAGGCTCGACGAGGCGTCTTCGGGGCGGTGGTTTGCGGGGTGGAAGAGGAAGCCGCGGGGGGCGAGGCCGCCTGGTTTGCGGGAGGTGGCGCTTCCGCGGAGCTGGTTGCTGCGTAGCGGCTGGCGCCGCTACGGGCTGGTGGATCCGGCGGAGGTTCCCGGCGAAGTGCGAGGGCGCTGACCATCACTGCGCGTCGCGAGCCAGGAGCGGCGGGAATCCTGGGCAAGCGCAGCGGGCGTAGCCCGCGGAGCGCGCAGCGAGGCGAAGCCGAGCGAAGTTCATCAGGACGCCGCAAGCGCAGCGGGCGTAGCCCGCGGAGCGCGCAGCGAGGCGAAGCCGAGCGAAGGCTGGGCGCGGCCAGAGGCCGCGCCATCGCCAGCTAGTGCACGCCCGGCGTCGAGACGACCGTCGCCGGGTCGATCCCGAGCAGGCGCCAGGCGTGCGCCCAGAGGTCGTCGGCGGGGACCTCGAAGAGCGCCTCGACCGAGAGCGGTGCCACGACCCAGGCGCCGCGCGACAGCTCGTCCTCGAGCTGGCCGGGACCCCAGCCCGCGTAGCCGAGGAACAGCCGCAGCTGCCGGGGCGGGGCCTCGGCGACGCGGCGCAGCGCCTCGAGCGAGCCGGCGAAGTGCAGCGACTCGCCGAACGGCGTGGTCTCGGGCACGTCGGCGAGCGTCGCGTCGCCGGCAACCACCCAGCCGGTGTTCGGCTGCACCGGGCCGCCCCAGTGCACGCCCGACTCGGGATCGCCGTGCCACTCGATGTCGAGCGTGTCGCACAGGTCGCTGGCCAGCACGTCGGTCTCGCGGTTCAGGACGAGTCCGACGGTCCCCTCGTCGTCGTGGTGCACCAGCAGCACCACGCTCCTCTTGAAGTTCGGATCGCCGAGGTCCGGCATCGCGACGAGCAACGCCGGTGCGAGGGAGGAGTCGGCCATGCCGCCAGGGTAGCCGAACGGGGTCGACCTTCGCTGATACCCTGGTCGCATGTCCGACGCCCACACGCTCGCCGCCGACGCGGCGCTCGCGGCCATCGGCTTCGCCGTGCTGGCACTCGCGGGCGCCACCCTGTCGCGGCGTCCGCTGGCCCCGCGGCTCGGCCTGGGACGCTCGCGGCTGCGCTCGGGCCACGCCTGGGCCGTCCTCGGCCTGCTCGGACTGAGTCACGCGCTCGGGAGCGCGCTCGAGCTGATCGGCTGGAGCCAGGCGGGGGCACCGCTCCAGCTCCAGCAGGCGCTGCGCGGGCTCCCGCTCGCGGCACTGCTGCTCCCGCTCGCCTCGCTCGCCCTCCTGACGCCGCTCGGCGAGGAGCTGTTCTTTCGCGGGCTGGTCCAGCGCGGCCTGGCCGCCCCGCTGGGCGCTCCGGCCGCGATCGCGACCGGGGCGGTGCTGTTCGCGCTGGCGCACGGAGACGCCGCGACGGGCGCCGCAGCGCTGCTGCTGGGCGCCTATCTCGGTGCCCTCACCCACGTCGCCGACTCGATCCGCCCCGCTCTGCTCGCTCACGTTGCGAACAACGCGCTCGCCGTCGTAGAGGCGGCGCTCGGCGCGGCGGCCTGGGGCGGGGCCCCCGCAGACTGGCTGCTGCTGGCGGCCGGCGCCGGGCTGGCCGCTGCGGGGCTGACCGCGATCGCGCGCGCGGGGCTTCAGTGGCGGGCCGATTCGGCCGAGAGATCCCCGTAGTCCCGCAGAGGATTGCGGAGGGGACCCATGGGAGCGCAGTTCGACGTCCTGGTGGTGGACGACGGCGACCTGGACGACGTCCGGGACCTGCTCCTCGAGCTGGGGGTCGAGTTCGCCCACCTGCGGGGCGGCGCAGTCCCCGACCAGATCGACCCGCCGCGGGACCTGTTCGTCACGACGGCCCGGCACGCAAAGCTCACGACGCACTGGAGCGCGACGGACGACGGTCGCCCGGTGCGCATCGCGGTGGTCGCGGGGGATTCGACCACGCTGCGCTCGATGCTGCGCCGCGCCGGCTTCAGCTTCCTGGTGCGGCGGCCGGTGCACCGCGCCGCGCTGCGCCTGCTGCTGCTGCGCGCGCTCTACCACGGCGACGAGCGGCGCGCGGAGCCGCGCGTGCCGGTGGGCTACGAGGTCAAGGTGCGCTCGCGGCTGCGCAAGCGCGACGCGCTGATCGTGGACCTGTCGAGCCGCGGCTGCTGTCTCCTCACCGAAGAGCCGATCGCCGAGAAGGCGCGCATCAAGGTGCGGGTGCCGACCGCCGACGGCGACGACGAGATCACCATCGCGGGCCGCGCGCTGCGCTGCGAGCCGGCCCACGACACGCCGGGCGCCCATCAGGTCGCGGTGCGCTTCGAGGGCCTGAGCGATCGCGAGCGCACCCTGCTCGGCGAGGCCGTCGCGGCCCTCGCGGTGGGCGATGCGCTCGAGGACGACGGCCCGGACGGCGCCACGATCGGCGTCGACGCTCTCCAGGCGGCGCGGGTCGCGCCAGCTCCTCCCGAAGGCAGCCAGCGGCGCCGCGCCGAGGACGGCAAGGAGCGCCGCCGGCATCGGCGCGGACACTACGAGCAGCGCATCGTCGCCGCGGCCAGCGAGGCCATGCACCGCGTGCTGATCGGCAGGGACCTCTCGTCGGGAGGCATGCGCGTCGCGCCGCATCCCGACCTGCTGGTGGGCGAGCGGCTGCGCATCGCCGTCTACGACCCGCTGCGCGAGAAGCCGCTGGTGGTCCAGGCGGTGGTCGCGCGCGACGACGGCGCCGGGGGCCTGGCCCTGATCTTCGACGAGGTGGGCCCCGAGGCTGCCCGGATGCTCGAGCAGCTCGTCGCGAACCTGCCGCCCGTCGAGTGCCTGAGCGACGGCGAGACTGGAGCGCTGGGCACGGTGCTCTCGGAGATCGTCTCTTAGGCTTGAGTCAGCCGGCGCCGTCGGGGTCGCGGTCGAGTGCGGCGGAGCGGCGTGCGGCGTCGGGGGTGCAGGGGCCGTCGGCGCAGAAGACGGCCTGGAAGACCTCGGCGGCGAGCTGGGAGGCGCCGCGCCAGTAGAGGTCGCCGTGGACGACCAGGGTCGCCACGGCGACGCTGGGGCGGTCCGCCGGCGCGACGCCGGCGAACCACTCGTAGCGGCCGTCGGGGTCGAAGCCGGTGAGGCTGCCGGTCTTGCCGGACACGCGCACCGGACCGAGCCGGGCGCGCCCGCGACCGTCGCGGAAGGCCCGGCGCGCCGTGCCGCGCGTAGTGGTGTCGACGAGCATCTCGCGCAGCTCGCGCGCGACCTCGCCGCTCCAGACCCGCTTCGGCTCTTCCCGCGCGGGCAGCAGCAGCGGGGAGCCGCGCACATCGATCACATCGGACACCCAGTGCGGCGTCACCAGCCGGCCCTCGGCGAGCGTCGCAGCCAGGCGTGCCGCGGCCAGCGGCGTGATGCGCGAGCCCGCCAGCCCCGAGCCCAGCTTGCCGAGCGCCAGCGGATCCTGGCTCGGCTCCACGCTCCCCGGGGCGTGGCCGGGGCCCGGCGCGGTCAGCAGGCCGAGCTGGAGCATCTCCTCGTGGAGCGCGTCGTAGCCGAGATCGTGCACGGCGATGCGCGCGAAGCACTGGTTGTTGGAGGTCGAGAGGGCGTGGCGCAGCGACGCGATACGGCCCCGGCCGGGTGGGTCCAGCAGGGCGCGCGTCAGCCGGTACGGGCTGCCGCTGTAGCGGCACGGCCGCCGCGCGGCCTCGGGCGCGCGGTGCAGGGCCGCGGCCGCGGTCACGATCTTCATCAGCGAGGCCGCCGGGTAGGGGCGCTCGGCGGGGAACGCCGCGGGATCGGTCGACTCGTAGACCAGCACCCGACCGTCGGAGGGATCGAGGACGATCACGTGCCCGAGCGCGACGCGCCCGCGGCGCAGCAGCTTCCGGACGCGCGCGGTCAGGTCCGGATCGAGCGTGTAGCGGACCGAGTGCCGGGGGTCGGGCTCGCCGGGGACTGGCGCACGCGCCCCGGGCGGAAGCAGCGCGAGCAGGTCGGAAGGCACCTCGTTCGCCACCGGTGCGACGGGCGGCGCCGACGAGACGGCGATCTCGCCGGAGACCGGCTCGCCGCATGCGCGCACCACCGTCAGACCGGAGCCGAAGGCCAGCGCCACGAGAGCGACGAGCGTGAGCCGGCCGCGCAACGTCATGCGCCGAACCCGACCGCGACCGCCTGCGCTACGAGCGAGCTGCTGCACGTCCCCGGCTGCGCGCCTCATGTCGGCGGCTCATGCCGCGTTCTTCGGGTCCGCCAGGGGGACGGGGACCCGCTCTGGCCCGGGGGACGAGCGCGCGCGCGAAGCGCGCGCTCGCGATGGGGAAGGTATCCCGACCCCGCCGCTTCGCAAACCTGCGATCAGGTGCCCAGCAGGCTCAGGTAGAGGAACAGGAAGAAGACCAGGACCAGGACCGAGACCACCAGGATGAACGCGGCGCGGCCCGTGGTGACTCCGAGCGCCTGGCGAATCGCCACCAGGTAGGTCGCGATCAGGAGCGCGGTCGCGAAGAACCTGATCGCGACGTGCACCGGCAGGCTAGGGATGACATCGGCCACCCGCAGGAAGAACGGCGCGCTCGCGAATCCGAGCACACGCAGGATCGGGGGGAGTTCCGCGGTGTGGCCATAGAAGCGCCCGAGCGCGGTCACCAGCGCCGAGATCGAGAGCCAGAAGAACAGGACGGTGATGCCGGCCAACAGCCCGGTTCCCTGCCCGGCGATCGAGGCGGTGCCGATGGCGAGCCCCAGGGCGCCCAGCACTGCCACCAGGGCCGCCTGCCCCAGCGCGCCGTCGTCGCGCGCGATCTCGTCGTACACGCTCGAGTCCAGGCGCAGCGCTCCCACCAGGCGCATCGGAAAGGACCGGTGCGGGGGGGCGTCCGCCGCCGGGGCGGCCTCGTGTCCAAGGCGCTCAGGGACTTCGGTGGCCTGGGGTTCGGCCTCGCTCATCGATCCGTCCTCGTGCGGCGGGGCTTCGGGGCCGCCGGAGCCCGTGGCACCTCCGAATCCCCCATCTGCCCGGCCCTGTCAAGTCGCCGCCGGCCCGGATCGGATCGGCAACGCGGGGGGCCGCCTTGACGGGTCTCCCCGGGGTCCCCTCAGTCGAACAGGGCGCGCTCCACGTCGTCGAGGCCGCAGACCAGGTGGCCGTGCTCCCGGGCCAGCTTCGCCTCGCGCGGTCCGTTGTAGCCCCAGGCGGCCAGCGCGCAGCGTACCCCGAGTGCCGCCACGGGGTCGAGGTGATTCACCTTGTCGTCGACGAAGGTCATGCGCTCGGGCGGGACCGCCAGCCGCTCGGCGAGGTGCTCGATGTGGGCGGTCTTGCGGACGCCCGTCTCCTTGTCGAGCACGCTGCCTTCGTCGAACAGGTCGTCGATGCCGTACTCGCGCAGCAGCACGCGCACCGAGCGGCGGTCCTTCGAGGTGGCGATCGCGTAGGGACACGCTCCGGCGCGGCGACGCAGGATCGCGATCAGCTCCGGGTAGGGGCCGATCAGCGCGAGCCAGCGCTCGGGCTCGGACTCGCGGAACGCGTCGCGCACGCGGTAGAAGGTCCGGTGGTAGGTGCGCAGCCAGCCGGCGTCCTGCGCGGCGCGGAAGGCGTCGTAGGCCGGCTGGTCGGGCAGCTCGACGTCGTCCTCCACGGCCGCGAGCGCCGTCCCGTAGTCCTCGGCCCGGTTGCCGAGCGGCATCAGCTCGAGGAAGCGCCGGTACAGCGCGTCATCGGCCAGCGCCGCGATGCGCGAGTCGGGGCGCAGCGCCAGGTAGCTGCGGCGGGCCACCTCGAATGCCTCGGGCGCGGAGTCGGAGATCACGCCGTCGAAGTCGAGCACCAGCAGGTCCATCGGGAGGGCGAGCGTAGCGGGCGTGGGCGCCGCGCACCGCTGGGGACCCGTCGCTACGAGCCGCCCGTCAGGTAGCGGTCGAACAGCGTCGCCAGCTCGCTCGCCAGGCGCTCGTCGAAGCGGTCGGGTGCGGTGTTGTAGCCGACTCCCTCGGCCGCGCTGAGGATCACGAAGGCGGCCATGTCGAGATCCTCGAGCGCGATCTGGTCGCGATAGCGTTCCAGGAGCTGGCGAACCCCCGCCTCGAGCTGCTGCTTCGCCTCGGCGACGCGCCGGCGGAAGAGCGAGTCGGGCACCTGCTCGAGCGCCCGGTAGAGCGCCGGACCGTGCGGCTGCACCCCGATCACGGCGACCAGGGCGCGGCGCAGGACCTCGGCGGGCGACCCGGCGGGGCGGGCGAGTGCGGGGGCCGCCTGCTCGACGATGGCCCCGATCTCCCGACGGATCAGCGCGTCGAAGACGTCGTCCTTGTTCGCGAAGTACTGGTAGAGCGTGCCCACGCTTACGCCGGCCTCCTCGGCGATGCGGTTGGTGGTCGCGCGGACGTACCCCTCGCGGAGCAGCACCCGGGCGGCCGCCTCGACGATGGCGTCGAGGGTCTCCAGCGCCCGCTCCTGCTGGGCCCGACGCCTCGCGGGCCTGGACGCTCGAGCGCGCAATGGGAGACGTGCTCGGGTCGGCACGTCAGGCGGCGGCGCGGATGCCTTCGCCGACGACCCGGGTCGGGTCGAGCGCGAAGCGCTCGCGCACGTCGCGAAGCGGCGTCTCCCAGAGCTCGTCCCAGGGAGCGCCGAAGATGCACGCCGCCTGCTTCCCGGTCCGATAGCCCTCGCTGAAGGCGGCGAGGATCTCGTCGAGATCGGCGCGGCGGGAGACGACGTTCAGCAGCACCAGTGCGAGCATGTAGCCGAAGAAGGCGGGAGACCCGAGCTGAGCCGCGTAGAAGGCGGCGAGCCCCACCTCGCCGGTCAGGTCGTTGCCCCATCCAGTGACGACGTGCCAGATGTCGTGCGTCTGGTATAGGTGGTTGAGCAGTCGGCCCACTTCGCCCTCGGGCGGGACGTGAATCAGGTTGGGGTCGATCTGGCGGGCGCGGCAGTGGTCTGCGAAGACGCGGCCCAGCGTGCCGTGCGGCAGGCCTTCGAGGTGCGCCAGCTCGATCCGACCGAACGGACGCTCGCCGGCGAGCACCGCGGCAGCCAGCGGCTCGCGCCTCAGCCAGCTCACCGTCTCGCCCCAGCGAGCGAAGCGGCGCCCCAGCCGCGAGCGGGCGAACCCGATCTCGACGATCGCGGCCTCGCTCGTCGCCTCGGCGGGATCCCGACGGATCAGCCGCCAGACGGCGGCTGCGTAGCGAAACGGATTCCGAGTCGGCTGAGCGGAATAGGCGTAGTCGGCCATGGGGCCTCCCCGGTGCTGCGAGGCACGTCCGGACTCGGACGAATCTGAGAGATTCTTCAGGTTGATTCAACTCGCTTTCGCCGAGCCCCCGGCCGGGCTCGAGTGGATCCCGGAACCCCCCGAGAACACGGGAAAAGCCGGGCTTCGGGCGGGTCGGACGGGAGCGCCGGCGGGACTCCTGCTCGGGTTCCGGCGCCCGCGCCGGGGAGCGCGGAGCCAAAACCCGAGCAACGGGTCGTCCGGGCCCCCTCGTGGCAGTCCGCCACGCTCTCGATTCGACCGATATCTCGGGCCCTTCGCGGTGCCCGGGGCAGTGCGGGCGGAAGGCGAGTTGAATTAATCTGAGGTTTCTTTCAGATTGGCCCCGGGCCAGCTGCCTCGCCTTTTGGGGGACTCGCCATCCGCGCCCGAACCGCGGCTTCCGCGCTGCTCGTCCTGCTCCTCGCCCCCGGGAGTGCCCCGGCCGGGACCGACGCGCCCTCCGGCCCGCCTCCGCCTGCCGAAGGGGAGCGCATCGACCTCGACCAGGTCGACCGCCTGCGCGCTTTCCTGCCGCCCGAGCTCTGGCCGCACCGCGACTTCGTCTTCCACGAGGGCATGCTGCTCGAGATCGGTCCCCCGTTCCGGGACTACCGGCCGCCGCCGGTCTATCGCGAGGCGACCGAGCGGCACCGCGGCCAGGCCCGCATCGGGCCCGACGGAAGCCTCGAGGGCTACACGGCGGGCCAGCCGTTCCCGATGGAGGAGATCGACTGCCTCGACGACCCCCAGGCAGGCGCGAAGCTCGCCTGGAACTTCGACTACCGCTGGCAGGGGACGGGAATCGGCGCCCACGGCTACTACTCGTACTGGGACCGCGGCGAGGAGCTGCCCCTGTACT
>JASJBO010000467.1 GCA_030066475.1 Myxococcota bacterium | reverse complement strand
CGCATCGATCACGACTCACCTCCGGAATGCTCGGGAAGCACCCGATGCGGGTGGCCGTGGGCCACGAGGTCGATCGGGCAGCCGTACGCCGCCTCGATCATCTCGGGGGTCAGGCCTTTCGAGGGATGGGCGTAGAGCCGCCGATTGAGACACGCCACGCTGCGCACCTGGGTGGCGATCGCCCCGATATCGTGCGAGACGACGACGACCGCCATCGTCCGGGACAGCTCCTCGAACAGGTCCCAGACGCTGCGGCCCACCCGCTCGTCGAGGCTCGACGTGGGCTCGTCCAGGAGAAGAAGCTCGGGCCGAGCGACGAGAGCCCGAGCGATCAGGACGCGCTGGAGCTGCCCTCCGGACAGGGCGCCGATCGGGCGTTCCGCCAGCTCCCGAATCTCGACCTGGTCGAGCACCTCGGCCGCCCGCGCGCGGTGCGCCGCCTTCACGCGCCCGAGCGTCCGTCGGGCGAGGCAGCCCATCAGCACGACGTCGAGGACGCGGATCGGGAACTCCGGATCGAAGGCCCGCACCTGGGGCACGTAGCCCACTCGGCCTGCGGCCTGCTTGGGGGAGCCGCCGAGGACCCGCACCTCTCCCCGGCCGGGCACCAGAAGCCCGAGCAGGACCTTGAGCAAGGTGGTCTTGCCTCCCCCGTTGGGCCCCAGAATCGCCAGGTAGTCGCCCTCGTCGATGCGGAGATCCACCTCCTCGAGCACCGGGATCCCCCGGAGCGCCAGCGACACTCCACGAAGCTCCGCGACCGGACCGTCCCTCGGCTCGCTCATGGGGCAAGCCCCTCGGCGAGGGCGCGCGCGGCGCGGCGCAGGTTGGCGTCCCAGTCCTCGGCGAGCGGGTCCAGGATCTCGACGCGCGCGCCGGTCTCCCGGGCGACGGTCTTCGCGCTCGTCGGATCGAACTGGGGCTGCACGAAGATCACGCGCGCCTTCGCCTTCTTGGCCCGCTCGATCAGCTCGGCCAGCTCGTGGGGGTCGGGCTCCTTGTGCTCGTGCTCGATGGCCACCTGGCGCAGCCCGTACGCCTCGGCGAAGTATCCCCAGGCGGGGTGGAAGACGAAGAACTCGGCCCCGTCGAGGTTCTCGAGGCGACGCTCGATCTCGCGGTCCAGTTCCGTGACCCGCTCACGGAATGCGGCGAGATTGCGCCGCAGCAGCTCCCGCTGCCCCGGAAAGATCCTCTCCAGTGCGCTGGCGGTCTGCACCGCCATGTGCTCGGCGTGCCGCGGTGCCAACCACACGTGCGGGTCCCCGTCGGGAAGCGAGAGCCCCGCGGACGCGTCCACCACGGGCAGACCCGGTACCTCGGCGAGCAGCCGCTCGAGCCACGCCTGCTCGAAGGGAAAGTTCGAATGGCCCACCTTGACGTACAGCGCGGCCTCTTCCAACGCCCGGAGCTGGCCGGTGGTCGGCTCATGGCTCCGCGGGTTCGCGCCCGGCGGGATCATCACCTCGACCCGTGCAAGCTCTCCCGCCACCGCCTTCACCAAGAAGCGCTGCGGGGCGACCGACACGACCACGAGAGGCCGGTCGTCTCGCGGCTCTTCCGCGCCACAGGCCCCGAGCAGTCCGCCCAGGACGACGGCGGCGAGCTCCCTCCGTGCGAGTCTGGGCAGCACCGGCCTCATCGCACGACCCGGAGGTTCACGCGCCCCTCATCGCCGGCCTCCACCACGTAGCTCTCGAGGCCGGGGAGCAGGCGCTCCAGGGTCTCGAGGTAGAGCCTCTGCTCGGTCACCTCCGGCGCGCGCGCATGCTCGCGCGCCACGGAGCGGAAGCGCTCGGCCTCTCCGCGCGCCAGCTCGATCCGGCGGTGCCGCCGGGCCCGTGCCTCGGCGCGGAGTCGCTCCGCCTCGCCTTCCGCCTCGGCCAGGACCTGCCGGCGGTAGCTCCGGGCCTCGAGGACGAGCCGCTCGCGGTCCGCTCGAGCACTCTGAACCGCCTGGAACGCGCTCCGTACGCCGCCGTCCGCCGGAGGGGCGAGCTCCTCCACCGTGACCGACTGCACGGCGATCCCCACGCCCTCGCGGTCGAGCGCCGCCTGCACGTCCTCTCGCACCGCGGCCCGCAGGTCCGACCGGCGTGCTCCGAGCACCGCATCCACGCGTTCCGACATGAGGAAACGGGTCAGCGCACCTTCGGCGACGCGGCGAAGGAGCTCGTACGGCTGTTCGTGCGCAATCGAGAAGTCCGTCAGGCTGCGGATGCTGAACTGGACGTTCAAGCGGATCGTCAGCAGGTTCGTGTCCCCGCTCAGCCACAGGCTCGAGATCGTCCGCCCCATCTCGGGGTCGACGCGGTAGCCGATGGGCATGAAGAAGTTCGTTGCCGTCTTCTCGACGGCGACACGCCCGAAGGGCCATGGCGGGTTCCAGTGGATCCCGGGAAGGACATCGCGGGCCACTGCGCGACCGAAGACGTACGCAACC
Organism: Myxococcota bacterium; assembly: GCA_030066475.1. Next base: position 2,560 of record JASJBO010000467.1, on the reverse strand, counting down.
GCACTCTCGTCGGCCTCGACTTCGTAGAGGCCGGTGCCCGCATAGGCGAGCACGGCCGCCGCGACCCCGCCCCAGGCCAGGGTCCGCGCGCGCGGGGGGCGCTTCATTCACGCCCCCGCGCGCCGTTGTCGGGCCCCTCCGACAGCAGGAGCTTCAGGAAGGGGGAGTCGGCCGGGAGGACCAACGTCGTGTTTCCCGCCAGCACCTTCTCGTAGCTCTCCAGGGTGCGCACGAAGCGGTAGAAGTCCTCGTGTCCCTCGTAGGCGTCTGCGTAGATCCGCGCGGCCTCGGCCTCTCCCTCCCCCAGCAGCCGTGCTGCCTCGCTCTCGGCGCTGGCGAGCAGCTCCGCCCGCTCCCGGTCCGCCTGGGCGCGAATCTTCTGGGCCTCCGCCTCTCCCTCCGAGCGGTATCCGTTCGCGATGCGCTGCCGCTCCGCGCGCATTCGCGCGAACACGCTCTCGAGGTTCTGCCGCGGGAATCCGAGGCGCGTGATCCCGAGGCTGACGATGTCGATTCCGTAGTCCCGCGCAGCCACTTCGGCAGCCGCCTCTCGGACCCGGGCCTCCAGGTCGGTCAGCCCGCTCTCCGATCCCTCCGCCGGAACCAGCGCCGCGAAGGGGATCTCTCCGAGCGCACTGCCGAGCTCGGACTGGACCAGGGCCGAGAGCCGCGTCTCCGCGAACTCGCGCGTGCGAAGCGCCGTGAGGTAGCGAACGGGATCGGCGATGCGCCAGGAGACATAGGTCGCCGTGAGGACGTTCTTCTTGTCCTCCGTGAGGAGCTCCGTCTCCGGGCCGGTCGTGAACAGGATGCGCCTGTCGAGGCGGGTCACGCGCTGGATGGGGGTCGGGAGCTTCACGTACAGGCCAGCCTGGCTGTGTACGGCTACGGGGCGCCCGAACTGGGTGATGACCGCGTGCTCCGTCTCCTGAACAACGAGGGGCGTCGTCGCGAGGAGGATCAGCAGCACGACGGCAACCAGGACTGCAATCAAGGTCTTCATCGACTCTGCCTCAGCACTCGGAAGCTCGTGTTCCGGCCTGGCTCGCGACCGGCGACGCCAGGCGGAATCCCGTCGCCCCCCTGATCGGCAGCATTGTCGCCGATCCAGAGATCGAGCTCGCCCCCGCTTCGCGAGGCACCGTTCACGTACTTGTGCGGCTTCACGAGCGAGCGCTCGAGCGCCTCGAGATAGAGTCGGGTCTCCGTGGCCGCAGGCTCCGCCCGGTGCACCTCGGAGAGCGCGCGGAAGGAGGCCGTCGACCCCGATGCCAGCTCGCGGGCGCGGACGCGCGTCGCCCGTGCCCGTTCGAGGAGCTCGGCCGACTCGCCATCTGCCGAAGCCACCCGTCCAGCCGCGTAGGCGTGCGCCTCGTGGATGGTCCGCTCGCGGTCCTCGAGCGCGCTCGCCACGTCGCGGAAGGATCGATGGATCGGGGCCGGCGCATGGACGTCGAGAAGGCGCGCGTCGACCACCTCGACGCCCACGGAGAGGGAGTCCAGGCGTGCCCCGAGGGCCTGGCGCAACGACCGCTCTGCGGGTGCGCGCTGCGTGGTGTAGAGCGTGTCGATCGGCGTCGCGGCGACGATTCGGAGAAGCTCGCGCTGCCCCAGATGCTCCACCAGGGCATCGGCTCCCTCGAGGCCGAAGGCGAAACGGACCGGATCGTCGACCCGGTACTGCACGACCCCGCGCACGTCGATCAGGTTCTCGTCTGCCGTCACGAAGTACGCCGCGCGCGTGGCGCCCCGGGCGCCGATCTGAACCTCGCGGATCCGCGCGACGTCGACCACGGACCCGCGACCGATGGGCGGCGGCCAGTGCAGATGGAGCCCCGGCTCGAGGTCCGCCGCCACGACCCGGCCGAAGCGCTGCACCACGCCCCGGTGGCCGGGGTCGACCGTGAGGAAGGCGCTGGGAAGCCAGAGCAGCGCCAGCAGCAACAAGACGCCTCCGAGCACCGGGGGCCGGAACAGATCCCGCCATCCCAGGCGCTCGACGGCAGAACGCAGCTGGGTGCCCTGCTCCCGGGCCTCGCGGATGCCCTCGCGAAAGCGCGTCCGGTAGGCGCTCATCGCCAGGAGCCCCGCGAACCCGACCGCGGCGATGAGCTTGAGGGTGACCAGGAGGGCGGGGTCCCGCGACGCGCGCGCGTCCAGGGCGGCCGACCGCACGAGGTCGCCGGCCAGCATATCGAGCAGCAGACCGGCCAGAAGGCTCACGCCGACGATCGAGCCCAGGTAGATGCGGAGCTGCCGCCGACCCAGCAGGCGCCCGACCACGGCGATCGTGGCAGCATTGGTCGCCGGGCCGACCAACAGAAACACGAGGGCCGCCCCCGGCGACAGGCCCTTGGCGACCAGGGCGGCCGCAACCGGCGTCGAGGCGCTGGCGCAGAGATACAGCGGGACACCCGCCAGCATCACCAGCAGCATGGGAAGCAGGCCCCCCTCCAGCCCCAGTGCGGTGGAAAAGAAGTCGTCCGGCAGCGCCGCCGAGAGGACCCCCGTCAGCAGCAGACCCACGGCCAGCCAGAACGAGAGATCATCCAGCAGCGTC
>JASJBO010000466.1 GCA_030066475.1 Myxococcota bacterium | reverse complement strand
TGCAGGCCTCGGCCTACGGATCGATCCTGCCGGCGGCCTGGTCGTTCATGCTGGCGGCGCGGACCCAGGGCCTGGGCGCCACCTGGACGACGCTCCACCTCGGCAAGGCCGATCGGGTCGCCGAGCTGCTGGGCCTCCCGAGCGACTTCACCCAGGCGGTGATGCTGGCCGTCGGGTTCTACAAGGGCGAGCGCTTCAAGCCGGCCACGCGGCTGCCGGTGGCGAGCTACGTCCACCGCAACGGCTGGTGAGTTCGGTTCACGCTCGAGTCTGCCGGTCGTACGTTCCGTGAGAGCGAGCTCCGCGCAGCAAGAAGGAACGCCCGGAGTCCGTGGCCACCCGTGGACGGTGGACCGAGTCGCCGTGGCCGACGACGAAAGCACTCGCTGTCGAGACCACCTCTAGTGTTTGAGCCAGCGCGCATCACTGACGAGGCAGACCCCGCCGGTCCGCTTCAGGACGGGTCGGACAGCCTCGACGAACTCGGCCACCCGTTCCTCCGGTGTGGCGATCACGAAGACGACGTTCTGGAACGCGTCAGAAAGGCCGTCTCCGCTTCGTTCGCCGCGTTGCCCCTGCCCGGCGACGGCGTGCAGGAGAGTGAAGCCGTCGATTCCCGCGTCTTCGATCAGCTGGCGGATCGTCTCCTCCTGGGTGGCCTCGATGACGATCTCGATTCGCTTGACGTCTCGCATGCGCTAGCTCCCGACGGCATGGGTGAAGCCGATCGCCCACCAGTAGAGGGGGATCCCGAGGACGACGTTGAAGGGGAAGGTCACGGCGAGCGACATCGGCACGTAGAGGCTCGGGTTGGCTTCCGGCAAGGAGAGCCGGAGCGCCGCCGGGACCGCGATGTAGCTCGCGCTCCCGACCAGGACGGCGAGGAGCAGCGTGTCGCCCGCCGGGAGCCCCACGACCGATCCGAGCAGGATCGCCAGCGCGGCGTGGAACGGTGGCGCGGTCAGCGCGAACACGATCGTCGTGGCCCCGGCGGCGCGCAGGTCCCGCAGCCTGCGTGCCGCGAGGAGCCCCATCTCCAGCAGGAACAGGCAGAGCACGCCCTTGAAGGGCTTGCTGACGAAGGGCGAGATCTCGCCGAACTCGCGAGGCCCGATCACGAGCCCAATGGCCATCGATCCGAGCAGCATGAGGACGGCCGGGTTGAAGGCCGCCTCGTGGAGCAGCGGGCCCCAGGCGAGCGGGGGCCTCTCGGCGCCCCCTTCGTCGGCGTCGGGAAACCGCTGCGCGAGCAGAAGTCCCATCACGATGGCGGGCGACTCCATGAGTGCCATCGCGGCCACCATGTGGCCTCCGTAGGAGACCGCCATCTCGCTCAGGAAGCTCGACGCCACCACGAAGGTCACCGCGGAGATCGATCCGTAGGTGGCGGCCACCCCCGCGGCATCGACCGCACCGAGAGGGCGACGAAGCAGGAAGAAGGTCCAGACCGGGACGGCGAACGCCATCGCGAGACCGGCCCCGAGGCCGGCTACGACATCCCGTGAGAGGCCCGCCTCGCGGAGCTCTACACCGCCCTTGAGACCGATGCTGAGGAGCAGGTACAGCGACAGGAAGCGGGCGACGGGCTGCGGAATCTCGAGGTCAGAGCGGACCCACCGCGCGAAGAGACCGAGTGCGAAGAACAGCACGGGAGCGGAGAGCAGATTGTCCAGCATCCGGGCAGGGCCTCGCGTTCGTCCTCGGCGGCTCGAGAATGGGCGAGTCTAGGACGCGCGCATTCCGCCCTGCAAACGGGTAGGTGGTCCGGCCGCGGTAGGGATGGAGCGCCGGTCCGGTAGCATGCGCCTTCCCAAGACGCCGACCGTGTGTGAGACGACGCGCAGCGACGTCCATCGCCGCAAGGGCGCCCTGGTGATTGCGAATGAACGTCAGCCAGGTCTGGCGCCGGGCTGGATTCGGAGGGCGTCTCGGGAGGTCGCGCAAGATCGTGGCCAGGCTGACCAAGATGCCGAGCTTCGAGAGCTCCCCGTGGATCTTCCGCGCGCCCCAGGGATTCTCGAGCGCCATCCGCTGGATGAGTTCCTGTACCTCCTTGGGGATGGGCGGCCGTCCGGCGCTACGGCGGGAGATGGAGCGCCAGTAGAGCCGGAAGCCCTTCCGATGCCAGCGGACCACGGTCTCGGGTCTCCCGACGACCAGCGCGTCCCGGATGCCTCGGAGCCGCGCGTTGGACGTGGCGGAGCTGGAAGGCGAGAAGCTCCGCGGGCTCGCGGCGTACGGGTCTGGAGAACGGACAGGCGGTCACGCTGGCTCTGCTGCACGAGCCTGCGTCCCCGAGCAGCGGCAAGAACGCGCAGCTCGCGCGCGGATCCCCGCCTCCGTCGCCTCGATCCTCAAGTGAAGCCGCCTCTCCGACGAAGCAGACAGGTCGAGCCTGAGGAATGTCGGCCGACCGGCGGGTTGTATCCCGGTCGAGACCGGATGCGCCCCACGACCGGACCGGGAGATTCGACGTGCATCGACCCGAGACGCACCGACCCTGCGGCACCGTACCGCTCGCACCGCTGCTCGCCCTTCGCTGCGCCGCGCGGCTCGCGCGCCGCAGCGCCGCGCTGCTCGCGCTCGTCGGCGTGGCCTGGGCACTGCCGGGCGTCGCCGACGTGCCGCACGATGTCCACTTTCAGGGACGCCTCAACGATGCGGACGGCGCCCCGCTGCCCGGCGTCGTGAGCAGCATCGTCGTGCGCATCTACGCGTCGCCGACCGGCGGCAGCCCGCTCTTCGAAGAGACCCACAGCGACGTCGCGCTGCGCGACGGTGTCTTCAGCCTGATCATCGGGACCGGCAGCCAGCAGATCGGGACCTTCGACGCGGGAACCTTCGACGCGATCAGCCGCTACCTCGAGGTGGAGGTCGACAGCGAGATCCTGGAGCCGCGGATTCCCCTCAGTGCGGTTCCCTATGCGCTGCGCGCCGCCGTCGCCGACGACATCCGCGATGGCTCGGTCACCAGCGAGAAGCTCGCGTTCGGCTGCGCGGAGGACGAGATCCTCATCCAGACCCAGAGCGGCTGGTCGTGCGGAACGGCGACGGGTGCACCGGGCCCCGAGGGTCCCCAGGGACCGGAAGGACCGCAGGGTCCGGAGGGACCCCAGGGAGCCCAGGGACCGGCGGGACCGCAGGGGTCCATGGGTCCGGCCGGCGGCACCGGCCCGCAGGGGCCCGCGGGTCCCGAGGGACCGCCCGGCCCCGCCCCGCCCACACCGTGCACGGGTGTCGGCAAGGCCTTGCAGTGGGACGGGGCTGCGTTCCTCTGCATCGACCTGGCGAGCGCGGGTCCCACCGGCGGCGAGGCGAACGGGTTCGAGAGCGTGGACGACTGGGGAGATGCGTGGGACGGCATTCCCCGCAGTGCCAGGGGCTGGAGCGAGGCGAAGGCGACGTGCGAGGCAGCCGGCGGGCGCCTGCCCACCGCCAACGAGGTCCACCGCAACAACGCGTCGACCGGCAGCGGCAATCTCGGGAATGTGAGCGACTCCAGCTATCTCTGGTCGGGGACGGGCAGCCAGGCGGACGGCAACCGCGTCGCCGTTCGGATCAGCGATGGCGCGAGCACGGCAGTGTCCGAAGCGACGCCCACGCCGTATCGGTGCATCTGGCCGACGCCGGTGGTGGGCTTCTCCGGCAGCCGCTGCAGTGGACCGCCCGGGTCGGGTTGCGTGACCACGGATCCGTTCACGGTCTTCGACCGCGCGGACCGCGTCGCCGTCGACTACGCCGCGGCGGTGAACGAGTGCCAGGCGGTCGGCGCCTCGCTTCCGACGCTGCGCGATGCGGCCGAGTTCATCCAGGCGGGCGCGCCGGACGGCAGCGACAACTGGAACTGGGCGAGCGACCCGAAGTACTACTACAACGGCGGCTACGGCTCGACGCTCCATCGCTGGCCCGGCAGCGGCGACGCGAGCTGGCACTACACCAGCCAGGGCACACAGACCGGTTCCTTCGCGCCGTCGACGAGCCAGTACGCCTTCCGCTGCATGGGCAAGGCGGACGAGACGCTCGGGGTGTTGCCGGCGCCTGCCTGCCAGGGCGGCTGCTTCAGCGCGAAGAGCCGCCGGGGTCGCATCCTCGCCGACTCGGCCGACCGGACTGCCAGCACCCAGGACGCGGCGGCCGCCACCTGCCGCGGGCTGGGAGGCTCGCTGCCCGACGGCGGCGAGCTGGCCGACCTGGTCCACGCGGGCCTGGCGCTCAGCGACAGCTGGATCTGGAGCAGCGATCCCGTCTACTGGTACAACAACAACTACGGCTACGCGCTCTTCCGCATGGGGACGCGCACGGCCGAGCACTGGGCGCCGCTGGCCAACGACACCATGTTCCTGTCGGCGGCGGGGAACCCGTACGCCTTCCGCTGCGTCTGGAACGAACGAATCGAGAGCACGCCGACCGTCTGCGCCGCCGCCGAGAACCAGGTGTGGGACGGCGCGGCGTACCAGTGCGAGAGCGCGGTCGACGGGGACTCGGGAGGCAACGCGATCCCGGCCGAGCTGGTGGATGCCTGGGGCAATGCGTGGGACCAGGCCGACCGAGGGCCCGCCACGCACGGCGCTGCGGCGGGACTCTGCGCGGGACTCGGCGGGCGGCTCCCGACCGCCACGGAGGTCTACCGCGTACGCGCCAGCCAGGTGCTGGCGCCCTCCATCGGCAGCGGAACCGACACCAGCTATCTGTGGACGCTGCTCACGGCGGACGCCGCGAGTGAGCGCGTGCAGGTGCGGATCTCGGACGGCGCCACCAGCGCGGCGGACGCCACGGCGTCTGCGCCCTATCGCTGTGTCTGGCCGACGACGAAGGGCGACGCCTTCGGCGGCCGGTCCTGCTACGGCGCCGCGTCTGCCCCCTGCTTCCAGGACGGCGACCTGCGCATGGATGCGCTCGATCGCGCCAGCCTGCCGCTGCCCGCGGCGGCTGCGGAATGCGCCTTCTTCGGCGGGCGTCTCCCGGACGCCGACGAGCTCCAGCAGCTCGTCCAGGCCGGAGCGCCCGAC
>JASJBO010000465.1 GCA_030066475.1 Myxococcota bacterium | reverse complement strand
ATCGGGGCCGCCGACGCCCTGCTCGACGAGGCGCTGGTCCTGCTGGGTCCCTGATGCGATGCAGGGCGCACACGGCCAAGAGGACATGAAGCGAGGACCACCATGGCCGACGCCAGCCCGGTGCTGGAAGGCACCACAGCGCGGGAGGATGGCACCTACCGCAGCGCCTGCCGGATGTGTCACGGGGGCTGCGGCGTGCTGGTGCGGGTGGAGGGAGGCCAGCTCGTCGAGATCCAGGGTGACCCCGATTCGCCCTGCAATCGCGGGCGCCTCTGCCCGAAGGGCGTCTCGAGCATCGAGACGGTCTACCACGCCGACCGGCTGCGGCATCCGCTGCGGCGCGTGGGCGAGCGCGGGGGCGGTGAGTGGGAGCGGGTCTCCTGGGACGAGGCGCTCGACGCCATCGCGACGAAGCTCCTGGAGATCCGCGCCTCCTCGGGCCCGGAGGCCGTCGCCCTGGGCACCGGCACGGGCCGTCACCACTTCCACTTCGTGCCGCGCTTCGCCAACGCCCTGGGAACGCCCAACTGGTGCGAGCCGGGCACGGCCCAGTGCTTCCTGCCGCGCATCAACACCTGCGTCCTGACCTTCGGCGAGTTCCCCGTGGCCGACTACTACGGCGACGTGATGCCCGCCTGCATCCTGGCCTGGGGCCACAACCCGCTGAACTCGGGCCCCGACGGCGAGCTCAGCTTCCGCGTGCGCGAGGCGCTGCGCCAGCATCCCAAGCTCATCGTGGTGGACCCGCGGCGCACCCAGCTGGCGCGCCAGGCCGACGTCTGGCTCCAGCTCCGACCGGGGAGCGACGACGCCCTGGCCCTGGCCATGCTGCACGTCCTCGTCGAGGAGGAGCTCTACGACGCGGACTTCGTGCGCGACTGGACCGTCGGGTTCGACGACCTCGCCGAGCGCGTGCGCCCGCACTCCCCCGAGTGGGCGGAGCCCATCACCTGGGTTCCGGCCGAGCGCATCCGAGAGGCCGCGCGCCTGTTCGCGCGCACCCGCCCCGGGGTGCTCGAGTGGGGCTGCGCCATCGAGCAGACGCCCAACTCGATCCAGACCGTGCGCGCGGTGTCGATGCTGCCGGCTCTCACGGGGAGCCTGGACGTCCCGGGCGGCATGATCTTCGGAATGCACAGTCTGGGTCTCTTCCCGTACCTGGCGGAGACGCTGCCGGAGGAGATGGGCGCGCGCCGGCTCGGCGCGGACCGCTTCAAGGTGCTGGGCGGCTCGGGCTCGGTGCTGCCCTCGGCCCACGCGCCCAGCCTGTTCCGCGCCATGCGCACCGGCGATCCCTACCGCGTGCGCGCCTTCCTCGTCTTCGGGAACAACGCGCTGGTGACCTACGCGAATCCCCGCGAGGTGAGGGAGTCGCTCCTCGCCCTCGACCTGCTGGTGGTGACGGACCTCTACATGACGCCCACGGCCGAGCTGGCCGACTGGGTGCTGCCGGCGGCGGCCTGGCCCGAGCTGGAGCAGATCGTGGCCGTCCCCTACGTGGCGGACAGCGTCGTCCTCCCGCAGCAGAAGCTGGTGCAGGTGGGCGAGTGCCGGCAGGACGAGGAGATCATGGTCGAGCTGGCCCGCCGCATGAAGCTCCCGACTGGCACCGAGTCGGTGCGCGAGGTGATCGACGGCCAGCTCGCCGCGCAGCTGGGGATCGACTTCGACGAGCTGGTGCGACGGGGCTTTGCCAGCCTCCCGCAGCGCTACGAGAAGTACAAGGAGATCGGCGGCTTCCTCACGCCCTCGCGCAAGGTGGAGCTCTGCTCCAGCCGGCTCGAAGCGCTGGGCTACGACCCGCTCCCGCACTACGAGGAGCCACCCGAGAGCCCGCTGGCCACGCCCGACGTGGCGCGCGACTACCCGCTGGTCCTCACGACGGGCGCGCGGATTCCCTTCTACTTCAACTCGGAGTTCCGCCAGCTCCCGACCCTGCGCCGCGCCCATCCGGAGCCGCGGGTCGAGATCCATCCCGAGGCGGCCGCGCCGCTGGGGATCGCCGACGGCGACTGGGTGACGATCGCCACGCGGCGCGGCGCCATCCGGCAGCGGGCGCGCCTCACGAACGACATCCACCCGCGGGTCGTCAACGCCGAGCACGGCTGGTGGTTCCCCGAGGAGCCGGGACCCGACCACGGCGTGTGGCGCTCGAACGCCAACCTGCTGACGACCAACGGACCGCCCTACGACCCGGCCATGGGCACCTACTCGCTGCGGGCGCTGCTGTGCCGGGTCGAGCGCGCCGACGGCCCCGACGCCGCAGCCGGCGCGTGATCGAGGCGAGCGGCACGTTCCGTCCCGACAACCCCCACGGACTGCTGCTCTACGACTACGGCGGATCGCCGTGCGCGCGGCGCTGCCGGATCACACTGCTCGAGAAGGGGCTCGCCTGGGACACCCAGGTGATCGACCTCTCGCGCCTCGAGCAGCGCAATCCCGAGTACCTGGCCATCAATCCCAACGGCTTCGTGCCGACCCTCGCCCACGGTGAGCGCGTCGTCTACGAATCGAACGTCATCACCGAGTATCTCGACGACGTCTTCCCGGACGAGCCGCTCTACCCCCACGATCCCTGGGAGCTGGCCCAGGTCAAGATGTGGCAATCGGCCGAAGCCGCCATGGCGAAGGACTACCGGACGCTCATGTACCAGCGTCTGATGGGGCCGATCGTGCGGCTCACACGCACGCTCGACCAGGCGCTGGCCGCCGCGCGCCGTTCCACCGACGATCCGGCCGATCTGGCCTGGGAGGAGCGCGTCTGGAAGCTGGCCGTGCTGACCCCGGAGGAGGAGCGCCAGTACGAAGATCGCCTGATGAAGTGGCTCGACGACCTCGACCGCCGCCTCGAAGGCCGCGAGTTCCTGGTCGGCGATCGCTTCAGCCAGGCCGAGGTCTCCGTCTACCCGCGCGTGGCCATGTACCCCTACATCCAGCTCCACATCACGCCGGAGCGCCATCCGAACGCAGCGCGTTGGATGGGGCGACTGGCGCGGCGGCCGTCCTTCTCGCGTACGCTCTCGCCACAGGACGCGGGACTTGCGCGCCTGTCCCGAACGCCCATCCTGCCGTGGCTGCGCCGCGTGCTGGGCGAGCCCGAAGCCGAGCGCAGCACCTGGGAGCGCCTGCGACTCGCGCTCCTGAAACGCCTCTTCGAGCGCTTCACGGCCGAGCGCGAGGTCCAGGCCGATGTCGCGGCGAAGCCTCGCGGCCGGATCCGCCGTCCCGCCAACGGCCCCATCGCGCCCGGCCCGGCCACGATCAAGCCCTGGCCAGTGCCCCCGGCCGAGGTGCTCTCGTGGCCGCTCACTCTCTACGACCACGCGCACTCACCGCACGCCCGGCGCGTCCGCATCGTCCTGGCCGAGAAGGGGCTCTCCTGGAAGACGGCCGAGGTGGACATGCACCGCATGGCCCACAAGGCACCCGACTTCCTGGCACTGAACCCGAACGGAGAGCTGCCCGTGCTCCGCCACGGCGAGCACGTGCTCTACGACTCGCAGCTCATTGCCGAGTACCTCGACCGCACCTACGGCGACCGGGGCCCGCAGCTGCTGCCGCGGGATGCCTTCGCAGCGGCCCAGGTGCGGATGTGGGTGGCGCTCGAGGCGGGCACCCACAAGGAGTTCCGACCCCTCTTCTATCTGCACGTGATCCGCCGCGAGCTCCAGGCCCTGGGCGTCGGGCCCGATGAGGTCGCGGGGATCGTCCCGGACGGCGTGCACCCGTCCTACGCGGACTGGCTGCGCGATACGCTGGCAGGCCACCCGCGCTTCGACACCAGCGAGGCGCTGGCGCGCGAGGTCATCCGGAAGAAGCTCGACGTGCTGGAAGCCGGACTCGCGGGTCGCGCGTTCCTGGTGGGAGAGACGCTCAGCCTGGCGGACCTGGCCTGGTACACGCGCGTCGATACGCTCGAAGCGATCGGAATCGCCCTGGAGCCGGAGCGTTACCCGAACCTCCTGCGCTGGCACCGTGCGCTCGACGCGCGTCCAGCGCTGTCCGCCTCGCGGAGCCTCGGCGCTCCGCCCTGAAGCCGGCGACAAGGGCTCCCGAACGGAAACCGAGACGGAGCAAGAACTTCGGGGTGGGCACTCCGGCGTAGCCTCGCCGACTCGACAGCGAGCAGAAGCGCTGGCTGAGCGGCACCCGTGCCGCGCCCGGTTCTCAGTGCGTACCTCGACGCGCCACCAGTGCCAGGAACCCGAGGCCCAGGAGCAGAGCGGTCGAAGGCTCGGGGACGACGACCGCGAAGTTGTCGTAGTAGACCGAATTGGGAATCGAGAACGTGCCAAAGTCGGTCTCGTAGGCCTCCGTGCCGCCGATGAATCGAATCGACTGGATCGACGGGGCGTCGGCGCCGACCGAGAGGCGGGCCTCGGTGAAATCCGTACCACCTTCCGGTAGCTGGAAGGATGCCTCGTCGAGCAGCGTGCCCGTCGCGTCGACACCGTCGAAGGCCTGGAGGAGCAGATCGTCAGGGTCCTGTCCGAAGTCGCCCATATCGAGCGTCACCGACATCACAGGGCGGTCGAACGTGCCGACGAATGCCGTGCCGTCGTTGCTGAACCAGGGATTCAGCGAGCGCACTCCCCAGTTCGCCGGGAACGTCGGGTTCTCGATTTCGTTCACGTCGTAGACGTCGAACTGGTTGGGATCCCCGGGCCGGGTGATCGTGAGTTGCAAGTCGTCTCCACCGAGGGTGAGGCTCGTGAACGCCCCGGTGTCGAAACCCGTGTTGGGTTGATCCTCGAAGTCGAAGACAACGGGTGCCGCGTGCGCGTGGCCGGCCATCGCGGCGACGACGAATACAGCGGCAGTCATGACGAGGATCATGCTCGGCATTCTTCGACTGGCGGTCATGATGGTTCTCCCTCCGATCAGTTGCTGCTGCCCAGTTGCTGCTCTCCTATCCACCATGTGCCGACCGATGGCCCGCGGTTCCCGCGATCGAAGACAGGCGAAGGCACGGAGCGCGGCGTGACTCTAGGCGCCGATGCGCCCGGATC
>JASJBO010000464.1 GCA_030066475.1 Myxococcota bacterium | reverse complement strand
CCTGCGCAGCGCCGAGTCGGTGGGTCGCGCCGTCACCCGCGGGCTCGACTCGGTCGGCTTCGGCATCTCGCTGATCACCGACTCGCTCTACTGGGTGGTGATGGGGCGCCGCCGCGCGCAGCCGGTGCGCGCGGCGCCGATCTTCGCCCAGATGATGGAGATCGGGATCGGCGCGATCCCGATCGTCTCGGTGCTGTCGCTCACGGTCGGCATCATGCTGGCGATCCAGGGGATCGACGCGCTGCGGCCCTTCGGCGCCGAGCAGCAGGTGACGATCGGCGTGGCGCTGTCGGTGACGCGCGAGTTCGCGCCCCTGATCACCGGCATCCTGATCGCCGGCCGCTCCGGATCGGCGCTGGCGGCGCGGCTCGCCACGATGCGGATCAACAACGAGATCGACGCGCTCCAGGTGATGGGCGTCGACCCGGTGCGCTACCTGGTGGTGCCGGCGCTGGTCGCGATGGTGGTGATGGGTCCGACGCTCACGCTCTGGGCCGATCTGGTGGCCCTGTTCGGGGCCGGCCTGTTCGTCACGGCCGACCTGGGCATGACGCCCGGCGTGTTCCTCGACCGGACGCTCACCGTGCTGGACGTCGAGGACGTGCTGCACGGGATCGGCAAGGCCTTCCTGTTCGCCCTGCTGATCACCATCGTCGGGGTCGTCAACGGCGCCTCCGTGCGCGGCGGGGCCGAAGGCGTGGGCCGCGTCACGACCCGCTCGGTGGTCCACGCGATCACGGCGATCGTGCTCACCGACATGGTCTTCGCCTTCGTGACGACGCGCTGAGATGAGCGCCGAGCCCGGCACCGACGGCGCCCCCGTGATCGAGGTCGAAGACCTGGTGGTCGAGTACGGCGACCGTCGCATCCTGCACGGCGTGAACCTCGCGGTGCGCGCGGGCGAGGTCATGGTGATCATCGGCGGCAGCGGCTCGGGCAAGACCACCCTGCTGCGCCACCTGCTGGGGCTGGAGCGACCCACCGCCGGCCGCGTCGCCCTGCTGGGCGAGGATCTGGCCGCGATGGGCGCGTTCGAGCTGTCGCGCTTCCGGCGCCGGATCGGGGTGGCGTTCCAGAGCGGGGCGCTGTTCAGCTCGATGACGGTCGGCGAGAACATCATGCTGCCGCTCGTCGAGCACACCGATCTCGACCGCAGCACCATGGAGATCATGGTGCGGTTGAAGCTCGAGGTGGTGAGCCTCGCGGGCTTCGAGAAGCTGATGCCCGCCGAGCTGTCGGGGGGCATGATCAAGCGCGCCGCCTTCGCCCGTGCCATCATCATGGACCCCGCGCTGCTGTTCTGCGACGAGCCCTCGGCTGGCCTCGATCCGGTCGTGTCCTCCGCGCTCGACGAGCTGATCCTGCGGCTGCGGGACGCCATGGGGATGACGATCGTGGTGGTGACGCACGAGCTCGACAGCGCCTTCCGGATCGCCGACCGCATCACGGTGCTCGACCGCGGCCACATCCTGGCCGTGGGCACGGTGGACGAGGTGCGCGACCACCCGAGCGACCGCATCCAGGACCTGCTGAACCGCCGCTTCGAGGAGGAGGAGCTCGACCCCGACGCCTACCTCGCCCGGCTGGCCGGGCAGGCCTCCTAGCCGCGATGCGGAACGAGTCGCGCAACTACGCCGTGGTGGGCCTGTTCGTGATCGTGGTGGCGCTCCTCGGCGTGGTGTGGATCGCGCTGCTCTCGGGACGCGGCGCCGCCACCGATCGCTACTTCGCCCGCTTCGCGAACGTCTCCGGCGTCGTTCCCGGCACCAAGGTGTTCTTCGAGGGCTTCGCGGTCGGACAGGTCGAGCGCATCGCGCCGGACGCCGGTGGTGGCTTCCGGGTCGAGCTCGGCGTGCAGCGCGGCTGGGCCATCCCGGAGGACAGCCGCGCCGAGATCACCGCGCCGAGCCTGCTCGCGGCCTTCGTGCTGAACATCCGCGCGGGCAGCTCCGCGACGGCGCTCGCGCCGGGCTCGGAGATCGCGGCCGTGCAGGGCGGCGGGCTGCTGGCCTCGCTGTCGACCGTGGCCGAGGAGGCGGCCTCGCTCACCGAGGAGCGGATCGGTCCGCTGATCGACCAGCTCGTGGCCGCGACCCCCGGCCTGCTCGCGCGGCTCGACCGGGTGCTGGCCGACGCGTCGCTCGCGCTCGAGAACCTGAACCGGGTGATGACGCCCGAGAACGCGGACCACGTCGGCGCGATCCTGACCCATCTCGACGAGACCGCCGCGCGTGCGGCGAGCACCACCGCGGCACTGGTCGAGACCCAGCGCGACGTCGATGTCCTGCTCGCCGAGATCACCGAGCTGATCGCGGTCAACCGCGAGGACATCGACCACTCCGTGACGGCCCTGCGGATTGCGCTCGAGGCGTTCGCGCTGCGCGCCGAGGACCTGGGCTACAACCTGGAGACGACGGCGCGAAACCTGAGCGAGTTCACGTCGCAGCTCCGCGAGAACCCGGCCGTGATCGTGCGCGGCCGCGCGCGCGAGCCCGAGGCGAGCGAGGAGGCGCCTTGAGGGGTGCGGGGGGCCGCCTCGCCCTGGTGGCGCTCGCGCCGCTCCTGGCGTGCGCGCTCGAGCCGGCTGCGCAGGACCGCTTCTACCGCATCGAGGTCCCGGCCCCGCCGGCGGCGGAGGGGACGACGCCGGTGCTGGCCGGCACGCTGCTGGTGCGGCGCCCGCGCAGCGACGCGCTCACCGGCGGCGCGCGCCTGGTCTATCGCGACACCACCGGCGACCCGCACGTGCAGCGCTTCGCCTACCAGCACTGGGTGGAGTCGCCCACGACCATGGTGCAGCGCGAGCTGGCGGCCTGGCTGCGCAGCGCCGGGCTCGCCGAGCAGGTGGTGACGCCGGACCTGCGCACGAGCTGGGACTACGTGCTGTCCGGCCGCCTGCACCGCATGGAGCGGGTGACGGGGAGCGGCGGCGCGCGGGTGGTGGTGGAGCTGGAGCTGGCGCTCTCGCGCGAGGCCGACTACGCGGTGCTGCTCCTGCGTCGCTACCGGCGCGAGCGGCCGGTCGCCGACGGGGCGCCGGCGACCGCGGTCGCGGCCTACCAGCTCGCGCTCGGCGAGATCTTCGGCGAGTTCGCGGCCGACGCGCGACGCGCCGGGCCCTGACCGAGCCCGCGCCGGCGCGATAGGCTGCGCGCCATGCAGGCCCGCAGCCGCCGGATCGCAGCGCTCGGCCTCGTTGCGGGGCCGCTGCTGGCGGTCGGGGCCTGGTGGGGCCTGCCGGCGAGCTACACCGGGAGCGACGGCGAGCTGCTGGTGTTGTCGCGTGCGGGACGCGCCACCGCGGGCGTGGCGGTCTGGATGGCGGTGTGGTGGCTGACCGAGGCGATCCCGGTCTACGCCACGGCGTTGCTGCCGCTGGCGCTGTTCCCGCTCACGGGCGCCACCTCGATGCGCGCCGCCGCCTCCCCCTACGGCCACGAGCTGATCTTCCTGTTCCTGGGCAGCTTCGTGCTGGCGCTGGCGATGCAGCGCTGGGGCCTCGATCAGCGCGTGGCGCTCGGCGCGCTGCGCGTCACCGGCGAGCGGCCGCGGCGCGTCGTGGGCGGCTTCATGGCGGTGACGGCCTTCCTCAGCATGTGGGTCTCCAACACCGCGACCGCCACCATGATGCTGCCGATCGCCCTCGGCGTGATCGACCGCGTGCTGCGCGCCGAGACCGGATCCGGCCTGGCACGCGGCGGGCTCGCGCGCGGCGAGCCCGGCCACCACTTCGCGATCTGCCTGCTGCTCGGGGTGGCCTACGGCGCCTCGATCGGCGGCGTGGGCACGCTGATCGGGACCCCGCCGAACCTGTTCCTGGCGTCCTTCGCGCGCGACCAGCTCGGCGTCGAGATCGGCTTCACGCGCTGGATGGCGCTCGCGCTGCCCCTGGTCGCGGTGTTCCTGCCGCTGGCGGGCTGGCTGCTCACGACCGTGGTCTACCCGATCGGCAGCCAGCGCATCGAGGGCGGCGCGGCGCGCGCGCGCGAGGCCTACCGCACGCTCGGGCCGATGCGGCGCGGCGAGCGGCTCACCCTGGTCGTGTTCGCGCTCACCGCCGGCGCCTGGCTGACGCGGCCGCTGCTGACGCGCTGGCGCTGGGGCGACGCGCAGCCGCTCGCCGGGCTCACCGACCCCGGCATCGCGATGCTCGCCGCGCTCGCGCTCTTCGTGATCCCCGCCGACTGGCGGCGGCGCGAGTTCCTGATGGACTGGGAGACCGCCCGGCGGCTGCCCTGGGGCGTGCTGCTGCTCTTCGGCGGCGGGCTGAGCCTCGCCGCGGCGCTCCAGGCGGGCGGCGTCGACGCCCTCGTCGGGAGCCGCGTCGCCGGGCTCGGGGGACTCCCGCTCTGGCTGCTGATCGCGGCGATCGCGGCCCTGGTGGCCGGCCTGACCGAGCTCACCAGCAACACGGCCACCACGGCGACGCTGGTGCCGATCCTCGCCGCGATCGCGCCGTCGCTGGGCGTCTCGCCGCTCCTGCTGGTGGTGCCCGCGACGCTCGCCGCGAGCTGCGCCTTCATGCTGCCCGTGGCGACCCCGCCCAACGCGGTGGTGTTCGGCTCGGGTCAGCTGCGTATCGCCGACATGATCCGGGCAGGAGTCTGGCTCAACGTGCTCGCCGTCGGCCTGATCACCGCCCTGGTCTGGGCGCTGGTGCTCCCGGTACTCGCGCCCTAGCGACGCCATCCGGAGCTCGCCCGAAGCATCTCGCAAGCGCCGCCGCTTCCTCCGGCGGCGCGCGCAGCGAGCCGTAGGCGAGCGAAGTCCATCAGCTGGGCCTCAGGCGCCCTCGAGCAGCGGCAGCAGGTCGAAGGTCGAGATCACTCCGCACAGCCGACCGTCGTCGGTGACGTAGACGCGGTGGATGCGGTTCTCGCGCAGCGTGCGCGCAACCTGGGGGACCGGCGTCTGGAGCTCCACCACCACGGCCAGCGGCGTCATCACGTCGTCCACCGTGGTCTGGGCCAGGCGGTCCTGGAAGTCC
This sequence comes from Myxococcota bacterium, assembly GCA_030066475.1. The sequence goes on along the minus strand of JASJBO010000464.1, from coordinate 35 downwards.
TCGGCGCCGGCGCCCCAGTCGGGTCCCGAGAACTC
>JASJBO010000463.1 GCA_030066475.1 Myxococcota bacterium | reverse complement strand
CGTGTCCGAGCTCGCCCCGCCGGGTCGCGACCCCAAGCTGCTGGGGCTCGGCATCATGCTCGCCTTCGATGCGAACCTTCTGCTCTCGCTCTTCGACCCGTCCCCCCGGGCGCGGGAGGAGCGCGCCGCGGCGATCCGGGAGCTGGCGCGCCTCGTCGAGAACGCGGAGCGCGGGGCGCCGGGCGAGCCGGACGAGTAGCCTCGCTCCCGGCGCCGCGGAGGTCAGCGCCGCGCCGGCGGCCGGCGAGGCGGTGGGCCACGAGCACCGAGCCGAGCGCGAATAGCGCGGCCGCTGAGGGCTCGGGGATCGGCTCGTGCCCACCGCCCGTCACCGCCACCTTCCCGTCCTGCACGTCCGCGGTCGGGATCCGTACGCCGAAGGGCGCGGACAGGATCACGTCGTTCAGGTCGAGCGCGCTCGTTCCGCCCCCGACCGTCTCGAAGAGCACGCTCGCGAGGACCCCCTCGCCGCTGGCCCCGGCGGGCAGGAGCGTGGTCTCCGCGAAGCCCACGCTCATGGTGCCCACGTCGTTCTGCACGACGATGGTCGGAGCCAGCAGGAAGCCCCCACTGCTCACCGAGAGCGCCCGCAGCACCGCCGGGGCGAAGTCGAGGTCGAGCTCGAAGGCGTTGAGAGGCGTGACGGCGTCGACGCCGGAGATCACGATGTCGACGCTGAACTGCGCCGGGTCGGTCACCATGAGCGTGTCCTGCACGCCGGTCGTCGCGGGATCCAGGTCGACGGCCACGACGGGCAGAGCGCGAGCCGCGCCGGCCGCGAGCACCAGAGCCGGGATCAGCAGGAGTGTGCGGGTCTTCATCTCGGTCTCATCCTCCCGCGTCCCCCTGCGGGACAGGATACAACCGGGCCGCGGCTCACGGGGCGGTAACCGTCACCGGCTGCACCGCCGCGTCGATGGGCGGGAAGCCCGGGATCGTGGCCTCTACCGTGGTCGCGCCCGGGGCGAGCGGCATGAACACGAAGCTCGGCTGGAAGGCATTCGGCGGGAGCTCCACGGTGATCGAGGCGCCGACGTTGCCGTTGTCGCTCACGGTTCCCACCACGCCGTCGCTGCTGGTCAGTGTGAGGGCCAGGGGCGGGTCGATGGCGGCGCTCACGCCCTGGATCGAGGACAGACCCGTGCCGGCGGCGTTCGGGATACCGATGAGCACGACGAAGGCGTCGTCCTGGCCCACCTCGCGCGTGCCCGCCAGGAAGGCGAGGTCGAGCCCCGGCTCCACCACCGTGATCGTCCCCGTGCCCGGGGTGAAGCCCGGAGCCGTGGCCTCGATGGTGGCGCTGCCCGTGCTGCCCGCCACGCCCTGCACCGTGTAGGGGGCCCTGTCGCTGCCGTCCGGCACGAGCACGTCGATGAAGGCGGAGCCCGGGGTGTTCCGGTCGGGCGCCACGAGGGCGACTCCGGGATCGCTGCTCTCGATGCGCACGAGCACACCGCCGTGGTCGGCGACATCGAGCTCGGCAGCGCCGGCCGGGAACTGGAGGCCGGCGCCGATGGTGCGCGAGAAGACCGAGATCCCGGGCGGCGCGACCTCGATGTCGACCACGCCGGCGTTGGTGATCAGGAAGGTGGGGATCGACGCCGTGACGGTCGTGGGTCCGGCGGCGAGCGGAACGAAGGTGACGAAGGTCTGGAACTGGCCGGGCTCGGGCTCGACCATCACGGTGCCGGCGGTGGTGCCGCCGACACTGAGCTCGCCGATGCCCGGATCGCTGCTCTCCACCGTCAGCACCAGCGGGGACAGGTTCCCCGCGCTCACGTCCTGGAGGGAGGCGAGGCCGATGCCGGCCCCGTCGGGCACGCCCGTGATCACGAGGAAGACGTCGGGGGTGCCGACCGAGGCGCTCGTCGAGAGGGCCGAGATGGCGACCCCGGGCTGCACGATGTCGACCGTGCCCGTGCCCGCATCGAAGCCCGGCGCCGAGACCGTGATCGTCGAGCTGCCGACGCGGTCCGCCACGCCCTGCACGACATAGGGTACGGTGCGGGTGCCGTCGGGCACGAAGACCTCGATGAAGTTCGCTCCCGCGCTCGTCTCGTCGGGGGCGATCTGGGCCACGGCGGGCAGGCCGCTCTCGATGCGCACCAGCACGCCGCCGTGGTTGGAGACGCCCAGGGTCGCGACGCCGCCGAACTGGAGCCCCGCGCCGATCGTGCGCGAGAAGGTGGAGATGTCCGGGAGGTCGATCGAGACGTCCTGGGCCGCGCCGGCGAAGCCCGGAATCGCGGCCGAGACGTTGGTCGTGCCACCGCCCGCGGAGCTGAAGACGAGCTCCGCCGCCGAGACGCCGGCACCGAGCTCGACCTCCACCGCCGCCGACGCGCTGCCGTCGCTGCGGAGCAGACCCACGCCCGGCTCGCTGCTCTCGACCCGCAGGAGCAGCGGGGGCACGTTGGCCGCGCTGGCGCCCTGGAGCGAGGAGAGGCCGCCGACGGGATCCGGCACACCGAGGAGCACCTGGAAGACGTCCTCGACGCCGAGCGGCAGCAGGGTCTCCAGCGCGATGATCGCCAGGCCCGACGGCACCACCGTGGCCGTCGCGCTCCCGTCGCTGAAGCCGGGCGCCGAGGCCGTGATCGTCGTGCCGCCCTCCGCGCCCGCGACGCCCTGCACCACGTAGTCGATGCTGTCGCTGCCGTTCGGCACGAAGAAGTCCACGAAGGCCGAGCCCGGGGTGACGGCGTCCGGCGCGATCAGCGCGAGGCTCGGGTCTCCGCTTTCCACCCGGACCAGCACGCCCCCGTGAGTCGAGACGTCGAGGAGCACGGACTCCCCGGTCTGGAGCCCTGCGCCCACGGTGGGGATGGTCACTGCGAGGCCGGGCAGGGGGTCCACCTGGATGACCACCGAGTCGGGCAGGCTGTCGAGGCGGCCGTCGTTCACGACCAGCTCGAACTCGTACACGCCGTCGACGTCGGGCTCGAAGCCCGGGCTCTCGGCCGCGGGGTCGGAGAGCTCGGCCGTGCTGCCGGCCGGTGCCTGGATCAGACGCCACAGGAAGCCGAGCGGGTCGCCGTCGACGTCGCTGGACCCGCTGCCGTCGAGCGTCACCGGCGTGCCGAAGCTCACCCGCTGGTCGAGGCCGGCGTCGGCGATCGGGGGCGAGTTGTCGGTGCGGACGACCGTGGAGTTCGGGCGGCTGTCGAGCATGCCGTCGCTCACGATGAGCTGCACCAGGTAGTTGCCGGGCAGGTCTGCGGTGAAGCGCGGCGTCGGCGACGCCGGATCGTCGAGCGTCGCGGTGCTGCCCGGAGGCACCGAGGTGAGGGCCCAGGAGAACTCGAGCGGGTCTCCGTCCACGTCCTCGGAGCCGGAGCCGTCCAGCACGACGCTGTCGGTCACGAAGACGGTCTGGTCCTCGCCCGCGTCGGCCACCGGTGCCGAGTTCTCGGTGCTGAGCACCACGCTGTCGGGCGCACTGCTGATCGTGCCGTCGTCTACGATGAGCTGCACCACGTAGGTGCCGAGCTCGTCGACGACGAAGGTCGGCTGCTCCGCCTCGGGGTTCGAGAGCTCGGCCGCGCTGCCCGGCGGCAGCGCGATGAAGGACCAGCGCAGGTTCAGGACGTCGCGGTCCGCATCGCTCGAGCCGGTCCCGTCGAGGGTGGCGATCTGCGTACGCAGGACCGTCTGGTCCGGGCCGGCGTCGGCCACGGGCGCCGAGTTCACGGTGTCGATGGTGACGGTGTCGGGCAGGCTGTCCACGAAGCCGTCGTTCACGATGAGCTGGGCCACGTAGGTGCCGGGCAGGTCGGCCACGAAGGTCGGGAACACCGAGCTGCGGTCGTCGAGGCGGGCGAGGCTGCCGGGCTGTACGGAGACGAGCGACCACTCGAAGGTCAGCAGGTCGCCGTCTACGTCGCTGGAGCCGCTGCCGTCGAGGGACACGGTGTCGCCCACCGCGACCGTCTGGTCGGGACCCGCGTCGGCGACCGGCGGCGCGCTGGTCGTGTCGAGCGAGACCGTGTCGGGCGCGCTCCGCGCCCGGCCGTCGTCCACGACGAGCTGCGCCACGTAGGTCCCGGGCACGTCGGCCACGAACTCCGGGAGGACGGCCGCGGGATTCGACAGCACGGCGGCGCTGCCCGCCGGTCGCGCGGTGAAGGACCACTCGAAGGCGAGCAGGTCGCCGTCGACGTCGCTCGAGCCGCTGCCGTCCAGGGTGACGGTCTCGCCCACGAGCGGCGTCTGGTCGGGACCGGCGTCGGCCACGGGCGCCGAGTTCTCGGTCAGCAGGGTGACGGTGTCCGGGTCGCTGCTCTCCTGACCGTCGTTCACGATGAGCTGTGCGACGTAGGCACCGGGCAGGTCGAGCTCGAAGGTCGGCATCACCGCGCCCGGATCCGACAGCTCGGCAGCGCTCCCGCGCGGGGCGGAGGTGAGCGCCCAGGCGTAGCTGAGCGGGTCGCCGTCGACGTCGGTGGAGCCGCTGCCGTCGAGGGTCGCGGTGTCGCCCACGGGCAGCGTCTGGTCCGGGCCCGCGTCCGCGACCGGAGGCGAGTTCAGCGTGGTGACGGCGACCGTATCGGGGGCGCTGTCCTCGCGTCCGTCGTTCACCACGAGCTCCGCCACGTAGGCGCCGGGCTCGTCGATCACGAAGGTCGGCATGGGCAGGGTGGGGTTCGAGAGCACCGCGCGGCTGTCCGGCGGAGTCACCCGGAGCGCCCAGGAGTAGGTCAGCGGGTCGCCGTCCACGTCGCTCGAGGCGCTGCCGTCGAGGGTCACGGTCTCGGTCACGAAGGCCGTCTGGTCGGGCCCGGCGTCGGCCACGGGCGGCGAGTTGAGCGTCGTGATCTCGGCCTCGTCGGGGTCGCTGTCGAGCTGGCCGTCGCTCACGACGAGCTCGGCCAGGTAGGTGCCCGGCCGATCCACCTGGAAGGTGGGGAAGATGGCGTTCGGGTCCGACAGCGAGGCGGCGCTGCCGGGCGGCGTGCGGAGCGTCCAGAAGAACTCGAGCGGGTCGCCGTCCGGGTCGCTCGACGCGCTGCCGTCGAGCCTCACGG
>JASJBO010000462.1 GCA_030066475.1 Myxococcota bacterium | reverse complement strand
GGAGAGAGCCATGCGATTCTACACGAACAGCCACATGCACTACTGCGGGATCGATCTGCACGCGAAGACGATGTACCTGTGCATCCTCGCCTCGGTGGACGTCTGAAGAGCGGCCATACGTGGACGTCTCAAAACCGGCCAAGGGATGACGCCCAGGTCGGGTGGTGTTCTACCTCGCCGCGGGCTCCTTCTGCAAGGCGGGTGGCTTTCGAGTGCGCCAGCTCCTGGGCCCGCACTTGAGGATGTGGCCGTGGTGGAGCAGGCGGTCGAGCATCGCCGTGACGGCCGCCGTGTCGCCGAGCAGCCGTCCCCAGTCCTCGACGGGTCGGTTGGATGTGATGAGTGTGCTGTTGCGCTCGTAGCGGCGCATGATCAGCTCGAGCAGGTCTTCGGCCGCGGTCGTGGGGAGCTTTCGCATGCCGAGGTCGTCCAGGATGAGAAGCGGGACGCTGGCCAGCTCGGCGATGTACTCCTTGCGCTCGCCGTCGAGCGTCGCATCGGCGAGCTCTTCGAGTAGCGTGTGGACCTCGCGGTAGGCGACGCGGTGTCCCTGATGGATCACGGCGAGGCCGATGGCCTGCGCAATGTGGCTCTTCCCGCTGCCCGGCGGGCCGAGAAACAGGGAGTCCTCGGCGCGCGCGAGGAAGCGGCCGGTGGCGAGCTCGAAGACGAGCGCGCGATCGATCTTCGGGTTGAATTTGAAGTCGAATCCGTCGAGCGTCTTGCCCGCATCGCGAAAGCGGGCCTGCTTGATGCGTCGCTCGAGCAGCCGGTCCTGGCGCCGCTCGAGCTCGTCCTGGACGAGGGCCGAGAGGAAGTCGATGGCGGCCCAGTGCCCCTTCTGGGCCTCGAGCAGCCGCATCTCCAGATGGTCGGCCATGCCGGAGAGGCGCAGCTTGCGCAGCGCGGGGTCGAGCTCGGTCATCTTCACGTCGGGTCTCCTTCGGTACGGCGATCGATGAGATCGCGGTAGTGGGTGAGCTCGCGGATCAGAGGGTTCACCTGCTGGAGCGTGAGCTGGAGCGAGGGCTTCCGTTCGAGGAAGCGCCGGACGAAGCGGTAGGTCGGGAGCTCGAGCTCGAGAGCCGCCGCGCAGGCCTCGTCCACGACGGCGGGGCCGTACTTCTTCACGCAGGCGAGCACGCCGAAGATGCGACGCACGCCAGCCTCGCCGTCGTGGCGATGGATGGCCTGGCACAGGGCGCCGACGTGGTCGCCTGCGCGGGTGGCCCGGGCGAGCAGCTGCAGCGTCGTGGGCGGAGTCCGCTTCGGACGGTCCTCGTCGCGCATTCGGCGCCGACCCCGCTGCTGGCGCACGTGCTCGCGCAGTAGCGCCCCGGTCTTCGGGTCGAGGATGCGCACTTGGAGGCCGTCCCACTGGACCTGGACGCGACGGCCGATATGGCCGGGGGGCAGGTGGTAGTAGGCGCCCTCGACCTCGATGGCGCCATCGAGATGCACGGTGCGCTCGCCGTGGGCGTAGTAGCGGAACGGCTCGAGGGGGAGCGGCCGCAGGTGCGGCCGCTCCTCCGCGAACATCGCGGCCACTTGGCGCTTGGTGGTGCCGTGGATGCGGGTGTCGGCCCAGCGCGCCTCCCAGCGGTCGAGGTAGCCCTGGCCTGCCTCCGGGGTCTCGAAGCGCAGGCCGTGCAGCTTCTGCTGGGTGTGGCGGATGGCCGACTCGCTCTTGCCCTTGCGGTCGGGATGGCGCACCCGACACGGCAGGGCGGTCACGCCGTAGTGGGCGAGGACGTCGCGATAGAGCGGATTGAGCGCCGGGTCGTAGACGTCGGGCCGGACCACGCCCTCCTTCAGGTTGTCGTGGACCACGATCCGGACGGCGCCGCCGAGCCGGCGGAAGGCCCGCTCGTGCAGCTCCGCCCAGAGGCGCGAGCTCGACTTCCAGGTGAGCAAGCGCACGGACTTGCGGCTGTAGCCGAGCGTCATCACGAACAGCCGCATGCGGCGGTACTTGCCCGTCTCGGGATGGCGCACCATCGGGCCGTCGCCGTAGTCGACCTGCGCCTCCTCACCGGGCGCGGTCTCGATCACGGGATGCGCCTCCCGAGGCGTCGCGGCGCGGAGCTTGGCCACGAAGCGGCGCACGCTCGCGTAACCGAAGGCGAAGCCGTGGTCGTCGACCAGGTCCTGCCAGATCGCCATCGCCGGACGGCCCCGGCCCACGGCCTCCTCGATCCACTCCCGGTACGCCTCGCAGGCGCTGGCCTGCGGGCTGCGGCCCGGCGCCGGCGGTCCCGACGAGTCGGTGGACGCCTCTTTGGCCGCTTTTGCCGGAGGCCCGGGGTCGGTGGACGTCTCTATGGCCGCCTTTGCCGGTGGGTGCCCCCAGCGACCGGGCGATCGCACCGCGATCCCCGCCCTCTGGAGGTACCGGCTCGCCGTCTCACGACGCACACCGGTGGCCTCCTGGATGCGCCGCAGCGACCAGCCCAGACGGCCAAGTGCCAGAACTTGCTCGCGTTTCTCGTTGCTCAGGACGTTCGCCATGACGGCGGGGAGTCGCAGCTCCCGCGCCGTCGTCAACGTCCTGGGTCGTCAGCCTCTATGGCCGCTTTTCAGACGTCCATCAATGGCCGCTTTTGCGTGTCCACCGAGGTCCTCGACCGGGAGGGCCAGATCCTCCTGCACCAGAACGTCCGCAGCCGGCCCGAAGCCTTCCTGGCGGCCGTGGCGCCCTACCGCGAGGACCTGGTCGTCGCCGTCGAGTGCATGTTCACCTGGTACTGGCTCGCGGATCTGTGCCGCCGCGAGGGCATCGCCTTCGTCCTGGGCCACGCCCTCTACATGAAGGCCATCCACGGCGCCAAGGCCAAGAACGATAAGGTCGATGCCTTCAAGATCGCGAGCCTGCTGCGGGGCGGGAACCTGCCGCAGGCCTACGTCTACCCGCCCGAGATGCGTGCGACCCGGGATCTGCTCCGGAGACGGCTCCACCTAGTCCGCCGGCGCGGGAACCTGCTGGCCCACGTCCAGAACACCCACCACCAGTACAACCTGCCGGCCCCGACGGCGAAGGTCGCGTACCGGGCGAACCGCGCGGGCGTGGCCGAGGCCTTCGCCGAGCCCGATGCGCGCAAGAGCCTGGAGGTCGATCTCCAGCTGATCGAGCACTACGACCAGATCCTCCGCGAGCTCGAGCTCCACCTGGTCCGCCAGGCGAAGGAGCACGATCCCCAGGCCTTTCATCGGCTTCGCTCGGTCCCGGGGATCGGGAAGATCCTGGCGCTCACGATCCTGTACGAGATCCACCAGATCGAGCGCTTCCCGCGGGTGCAGGACTTCCTCTCGTACGCGCGGCTGGTGAAGTGCGATCACACCTCGGCCGGCAAGCGGCTCGGGACCGGAGGCGCCAAGATCGGCAACGTCCACCTGAAGTGGGCCTTCTCCGAGGCGGCCGCCCTGTTCCTGCGCAACAACCCCGAAGGCCAGAAGCACCTGCGGCGGCTGGCCGGTCGGCACGGCAAGGCCAAGGCGCTCTCGATCCTGGCCGCCAAGCTCGGCCGGGCCGTCTACTTCATGCTGAGCAAGGAGCGCGTCTTCGACAGGGAGCGGTTCCTCGCTCGAAGCTGAAAGGAGCGGAGAGGGGTGATCCCGCTGCCCAACTGGAGCCGGGCTTCCTCGGGAAGCCAGGGCCAAGCCCGACGAAGAGACCTGCAAGCGATCCAGAGATCTGGGATCGCCGCTCGGGCGGCGAAGCCCGCAAGGGTCTCTTGGGCCGGGGCCCGGCATCTGTTCGCTGTGATTGGAGACCCCTCTCCCCTCCGAACACTCGTGGGGCGCCGAAGTGCGCTTCTCCAACGAGCTCTGCCCCTTGCTCGAGCCCGGAGCCAACTGGCCGAAGAGCCCGCTCGATCTTGACTGGACGAGTGAGGGAACCGACGAGTTTCTGGGGCGCGGGGCGGCCGCATCGCTCCGACGAAGATCCCCAATAGGTGTTTGGTGCAGGCTCCTGAAGAGCCTCGAGCCAGAAGACGGAAACGAAAGTCGGAGACGGAGGAGGGCGACGCGCTCAGAGCGAACGCCGCGACCGAAGAGGCGGGCGTCAAGGGACGTCATTGCCTGTTGACAACCGGGGGCCTGATAGGTGTTGGGCGGCGGTTAGAACCCGTAGGTGCCGGCAATGGATGGCTCGAGTTGCTCGTAGAACCCCATGGCGAGCTGATCAGTTTGACCCTGGCACCCAGCGGTCGAGAGGATGTTCGGATCCGAGATACCGAACAGCTCGACGACTTCCTCGGGCTGGATGCCCGCTTCGTACGCCCGGTGTAGGAATAGGAAGACCGCTGTCTTGATCTGTTCCGGGTCTGAACCGGCCGCTCGGAGATCGTTCGCCGTCGTGTCGAGTAGCCAGGCAAGGAACTCAGGCTTCCGCGCTGCACCCGGGTCGTTGCGAAGGTCGTATTTCACAGCGCGCACCGCCGCCCAACGGACCGGCCGCTCAGCTGCGGCCGCCGTGGACGACCATAGCACCGCGCGGCGGCCGCCCTCGGTCGAGGCAGAAGCCGGCGGCCGCCGCCCACGGTGCTGCGCGAACCCGAAGCGCGCGGCCGTCAGCTGCAGTGGCCATGTTGGGCGGCCCGGCGCCGACGAAGCACGACCAACCCGGCAGACCACCAAGTCGCGAAGGAGCGAGCAGGCGAAGCGGCCGTCGCCAGCGGCTTGCCGTTCAGAGCCGCAAGGCCGAGGGCCCGCAAGGTAGGTGCCTGGCGGAGCAGAAGCGGCGCCGGCCGACGCGAACCTGATGAGAGCCGACTGCCCCTGCCCCGGGCCCGACCGGAGCGCCAGGTGCGAACGGCAAGGAGAGCCAGGAAGAGCGAACGCGATCCGGTCGGCTCCCGACAAGCTCTTTCAGAATGTCTGCGTGTTCGAGGATCAAGGCGCGGCCGCGGATGCCGCCCAACGGATCGGCGGTTCAGCTGCGCCCAACAGCGCTGACCGCCAACGCTGGGCCACGGCGCCCGCCGCCAGGACGGTACCACGGATCGATTGGAACGAACTGTTGG
>JASJBO010000096.1 GCA_030066475.1 Myxococcota bacterium | reverse complement strand
CGGCTCGCTGCGCGCGCCTACTTGGTGGACTTCGCTCGCCTTCGGCTCGCTGCGCGCGCCTACTTGGTGGACTTCGCTCGCCTTCGGCTCGCTGCGCGCGCCTACTTGGTGGACTTCGCTCGCCTTCGGCTCGCTGCGCGCGCCTACGGCGCTTGCGGGGGTGCTTCGGGCGCTGGGCGAGGGGGTGCGTTGGTCGGGGCCTGCGGAGTCGGGGACGGGGGGGAGCTTGGCGACGTTCTGGGGCTTGGGCCAGTAGCGGCGGGTGCAGATCCACTGCTCGGGGCGGGCGCGGAACCAGGTCTCGAAGTGGTCGACCAGCCTGCGGGTCATCTGGCGGGCCTGCTCGCGGGGCGTGGCGTGGGGCTCCGGGCGGATCGGGTCGAACACGGTCACGCGGAAGTGGGAGTCCTCGAGCCGCTCGACCCAGGCCGGCACCAGCTCGGCGTCGAAGCGCAGGGCCAGCTTGGCGGGCACCTGGCTGATCTGCGTGGGCTTGCCGAACAGCAGGATCGACTCGCCCTCGTTCACGCGATTGTCGCCGACGATCCCGATCGACCCGCCCGCGGCGAGCACGCGCATCAGGGCCTTGACGCTGCCGTCGCGCGGGACGAGGTCGCAGTGGAGCCCTTCCCGGCAGCGGTTGATGAAGGCGTCCACGAAGGGGTTCGACTCGGGCGCGTACACCGAGGTCAGCCGGCGCCCGAGCCGCGCCATCACCGTGGTCGCGAGCTGCCAGTTTCCGGTGTGCGCCGTGACCAGGATCATCGGGCGCCCGGGCTCCCGCAGGCCGCGCACGTCGCCGCGCACCTCGAACGCGATCCGCTCCTCGCCGGCGGCGGCGATCCGCCCGAAGTGCGGGAACTCGGCGGCAGCCCCGAAGTGGCCACCCCATACCTCGCGCACCAGCGCCTCGATCTCGGCGGGCGTCCGGTCGGGCAGGGCATTCGTCAGGTTGGCGCGCACCTGCTCGGTCTTGCGCAGCTTCGGGCCGAGGATGCGCCCCAGCGCGCGGCCGAACCGATAGGCGCGGTCGACCGGGAGCGCTCCGACCAGCGCCCACACGGCACCCACGACCAGCGCCTCGATGCGCCACATCACTCGCTGGAGCCCTGGCCGTGCGACGATCTGGGCTCGCAGGCGCTCGGGCACGAACGGATGCTTGGCCAAGACCATCCCCCGAGGAACCGATGCAAGCTACCAAAACGGGTGTGACCGGGCCCAGTGGCCGGCGGCCCCTCGCTTCCCAGCGGGGACGAGCGGTCTGGCCCTCCGCCGGCTGACTGGTATCGTCAGGCCGCCCCCCTTCGGAACCCCGCAGACATGCTGCGCAACTTCTTCGAGAAACTCCCCCGGAGGCTGCTGCGGCCGTTCGGGTTCTGGCTGCCGGCGGCGCGCTTCCGGCGGATCGAGCGCTGGCTCCGGGGCTGGGAGCAGGTCCAGAAGCTGCGGCGCGCAGACGTCGCGCTGGTCTCGTACGGCAAGAGCGGCCGCACCTGGCTGCGCGTGCTGCTCTCGCGCTTCTACCAGCAGAGCCTCGGCCTCCCCGCGGGCTCGGTGCTGGGCTTCGACAACTTCCACGCCCTCAACCCGGCGATCCCCCGCATCTTCTTCACCCACGACACCTACCTCGGCGACTACACCGGCAACGCCGGCTCGAAGCGCGACTTCTACGGCAAGCGCGTGGTGCTGCTGGTGCGCTCGCCCCAGGACGTCGCGGTCTCGCAGTTCTTCCAGTGGAAGTTCCGCATGCGGCAGCACAAGATCGACATCAACGACTTCCCGGCCGGGCGCGAGGGCTCCGACGTCTCGATGTTCGAGTTCGTGATGGGCGACATGGCCGGGCTGCCGCGCATCGTGGACTTCATGAACCTGTGGGCGCGCGAGGCGGCCGCCGTCGGCGAGGTGCTGGTGGTCCGTTACGAGGACCTGAAGGCCGACACCGAGCGCGAGCTCGACCGGATCGTGCGTTTCGTCGGAAGCGCCGCGAGCGAGAGCGCCGTGCGCGAGGCGGTGCGCTTCGCGTCGGTGGAGAACATGCGCGAGCAGGAGCGCCAGGGCGGCCTGTGGCCGTTCGGCGGGCGCTACCGGCCCGGCGATCGAGACAATCCCGACTCGTACAAGGTCCGCCGCGCCGTGGTCGGCGGCTACCGCGACTACTTCAGCGACGAGGAGGTCGCCGAGATCGACGGCTTCGTCCACTCGAAGCTGGATCCCACATACGGCTACGGGGAGGCCGCGCCGTGACCCGACCCTGTGTCTTCGTGCACACGAACCGCCAGCAGCTCGTGGGGGCGCTCGTGTCCGCGCACTCGCTGCGGCGCAGCTCTGCCCACGCCGACGCCTTCGACGTGCGCATCCTCGAGCGCGAGCACTACCCCTTCTTCGAGGAGTTCGAGAACCGCCGCTACCTGCGCGACGGTGCCTGGCGCGTGTGGCACAACGGGGACCTCCAGTCGTTCACGCCGCTGCGCTTCATGCCGCCCGAGCTGATGGGCTACCAGGGCCGCGCCGTCGTGATCGACCCCGACATCTTCGCGCTGAGCGACATCCACGAGCTGCTGGCGCGCGACATGGGGGGTCGCGCGATTCTGTGCCGGCGGCGTGCCGGCTGGAAGAAGAGCACCTGCTGGGCGTCGAGCGTGATGCTGCTCGACTGCGCTCGGCTCGGGCACTGGCAGTGCGAGGCACAGTTCCGAGAGCTGTTCAGCGGCGATCGCGACTACGCGCCCTGGATCACGCTGAACCTGGAGCCCCAGGAGAGCATCGGGCTGCTCGAGGACGAGTGGAACCACTTCGACCGGCTCACGCCGGAGACCAAGCTGCTGCACAACACGCGGCGCTGGACGCAGCCCTGGAAGACCGGGCTGCCGGTCGACTTCGTGCCCGGCGACCGCGCCACCGGCATCGCGCCGATCGACTGGCTGATGCGCAAGCGCCGCGAGTGGCTCGGCGACCACGCGCTGCTGGGCCGCTACCTGCGCCACCCCGACCGCAATCAGGAGCGCTTCTTCTTCGGCCTGCTGCGCGAGTGCGTGGAGCAGGGCGTCATCGAGGAGGGCCTGCTGCGCCAGGAGATGCAGCAGGGCCACCTGCGTCGCGACGCGCTCGAGCTGTTGGAGAAGACGCCGCCGCTCGCGGCGTAGCTCCGTCCTCGTCCGCCCGCGAAGGGGCCCCCGACGCGGGCGACTGCGCGCCGAACAGGCCGCGGACCCGCTCCGCCGCGCGCTCGAGGTCGCGCAGCGGCGGCGGCGATCCGCTCGGCTCGCCCTCGCCGAGCCACGCGGCGCGCCCGGAGTCGACCAGGCGGCGCTGCACGATCCGGATGTCGCGCGTCCAGCGCCGCGGCCCGTAGCGCATCGCGTGGCGATAGATGCTGGCCTTCAGGTGCGTGCGGTCGAGGCGCCGCCAGATCGGCAGGTCCGACGCTCCCGCCGGATCGTCCGCGCGCATCGAGAAGAAGCCCTCGCCCGTGTCGAACAGATAGACCGGTCGTCCGGTGGCGCAGGCCTCGGTCATCATCGACACGCTGTCGCCGGTCGCGATCAGCCGGTCGGCGAGCGCGAGGAAGCCGAAGTAGGGATTGTCGGGCTGGCCGGGCGCCCAGCGGTAGACGTGCGAGGGCACGTCCACGGCACCGAGCAGCGCCTCGACGGTCTCGGGCAGCGTGCGCGCGCTGGTCGTGATCAGCAGCGAGCCGCCGAGGGCGCGCGCCATCGCGCTCGCCTCGCGGCCCAGCCGCGCGCCCGACTCGGGATCGAACGGGTAGGGCCCGCTGTTGCCGCCCGCCAGCACGGCGATGTAGGGACGCGGCAGGTGGGCCAGCCGAGGCTCCCACTCGGCCGCCGCCTCGGCGAGCCGCTCGGGCACGACCCGGTGCAGCGGCGTCTCGTTGTGCAGCACGTTGGCGACGTGCGGCAGCCGGTACTGCGGCGTGGTGACCACCAGGTCCCAGTACCCGACCGTCTTCCACGGGCGTCCCACGTGCACGAGCTTGATCGGGTGCGACGCCTGCTTGCGGATCCAGCGCGCGATCGGCTCGTTGCGGCGGCCCGCGGTCAGGATCAGCTCCGGCCACGGGGGCTGGAGCTGCTCGCGGCCCGTCTTCACGCCCGCCAGCGTGGTCGCGAACGGCCAGTTCACCAGGATCTCGTGGCGGGCGTAGACGAAGCGCTTGATCTCGAAGGGCCAGCCGATCGCCTCGCCGAGGGCCAGCACCTGCGAGTTGTCGCCGGCGCGATGCCCCATCAGGAGCCAGGTGCGCGGCGGCACCCGGAAGGGCTCGGGCGCCTCGGCAGCGCGGGCCGCGCCGGCGCGGCTCTCATCCAAAGGCCACCCCTCCTGCAGGCGGTCGGCCGGGGGCCGCCTCGTGGCGCGGCGCCTTTCCCCGGCGCCAGATCGCAAACTTAACCCGCTTCGCCCGAGTCCGCCCGCCCCGCGGGACGGGCCGCCGGGCGTCCCGGAAGCGGTCACCCGGGGCCCCGCCGCACCAGCCAGGCGCCGCCCAGCCCCGCGACCGTGATTGGCCCCCAGCCCGCCACCGGCGGCGGCACCATCTTGCCGTAGCCGAGTGCCGTCGCCCCGGCGAGCAGCAGGCCGTAGGCGAGTGCGATCACCAGCGTCGCCGCAATCATCTGGATGCTGCGGCGGAACGGCGGGCCGGCCGCGGCGAAGGCGAGCGCGAGCGCGGGCAGCACCACGCAGGCGAGCGGCGCGGCCAGCCGCACGTGCAGGTCGACCTGGAAGGAGGTGGAGTCGTAGCCGTCCTCGTCGGCCTCGACGATCGCCGCGCGCAGCGCGGCCAGCGAGAGGTCGCTGGTCTCCACCTCCGAGGGCAGCTCGGTGCCGAGCTTCACGTCCTGCGGCGGCTCCACCGGGCGCAGCGCATCCGGCTCGATCAGGAGCTTCTCTGCGTTCGCCAGGCGCCAGCTGCCGCCGCCCAGGTGGCGCGCCTCGGTCGCGTCGATGCGGCTCGCCGGAAGTCCCCGCTCGTCGAGCTCGTAGATCGTGACGCCGCGCGCGACGCCACCCAGCGGATCGAGGAAGTCCATCTCGTAGAGCGTGTCGCCGTCGCGATACCACAGCGCGCGGCGCGCGCCGCTGCGGTCCTTGATCTCGGTGTGCTTGATCTGGCTGGCCCGGACGCTGGCCCGGGGTACCCACTCGTTCGCCAGCACGCTGTAGAAGACGGCCACGCCGACGCAGCTCACCAGGATCGGGATCACCGTGCGCCGCGTTGCGACCCCGCAAGCGCGCATCGCGAGCAGCTCGCCAGTGGCGGCGAGCCCGCTGACGGTGAGCGCCGAGGCGATCACCAGCGCGAAGGGGAGGATGCGCGAGACCAGGATCGGGATGCGCGCGCTGTAGTAGCGCATCACCTCGTCGGGCGTGGACTGGTACTTGGTGAACCACTTGAGGTTCTCGATCACGTCGATCAGCAGGTACGCCACCACGAGCACGAGGGTCGAGAGCACCGCCAGCTCGAGGAAGTGGCGCAGCACGTAGCGGTCGAGGATGCGGCGTCCGCCGCCTCCGATGCGGCGCCGCGGGCGCTTCCGACGGGGCAGGCGCGGGCGCAGCGCGCTCCAGTCGATCTGCAGGCCCGGCGAGCTCCGGCTCGAGCGGGCGCGCCGCGCCAGGGCGAGCGCCAGCACCAGCAGGACCGCGTTCGGCAGCCAGATCGCCGCGCCGACCGGCACGTCCTCGCTGCGCGCGAGCCCGCCGCCGAGCTGGATCAGTCCGTAGTAGACCAGGGTCGCGACCATCCCCAGCACGATGCCGCTGGCGCGCGAGGTGCCGCCGCGCGCCAGGAACAGGGGCACCGCGATCAGCCCGAACAGCGCCGTCGAGAGCGGCATGGCGACGCGGCGGTGCAGCTCGGTGAGCGCCTGGCGCTGCCGGCGCGGCTGCTGTGGCCGATCGGCGAGAGCGAGCAGCTCGGCCGTCGAGGCCGCCTCGGTGACGTCGACGAACTTCAGATCGGCCGGCCGGATTGCCAGCTCGCGCTGCAGCCGCTCGAAGTGCACCAGCGACAGGCGCCCCTGGGCGGTCATCAGGAAGCTGCCGTCCTCGAGCACCACCTCGGCGCCGCCCTCCTCGGTCCGGCTCAGCCGCCCCGACTGCGCGAAGGCGGTCTCGCCCAGGGTCGGCATCCACAGCACCACGCCGCGCAGCTCCTCCCCGTTGCTCGAGACCTCGCGCGCCTCGATCCGCCACCTCCCGAAGCGCGCCACCGAGCCGCTGCGCAGCGCGCTGCCCGGGTGCTCCCGTGCTGCAGCCCGCAGCGTGGCCTCGAGCGCGCGGTTTGCGCGCGGCGACACCTCGAGCGCCAGATACGTGGTCCCCAGCCCCAGCAGCAGGCCGATGCCGAACACCGGTCCCATCAGGCGCAGCGGCGAGATCCCGCTCGCGCGCAGCACGATGATCTCGCGGTCGGCGCCCATGCGGCCGAGCGCGGTCAGCGAGCCGATCAGCAGCGCGAAGGGCAGCGTGCGCGTCACGATCGGGAGCGTGCGGTAGAGCGCGATGCGACCGACCTCGTCCACGCCGAAGCCGCGGTTGATGACGAGCTCGGCGTAGCCGACGAGGTCGACCATCATCATGACGAGCGTGAGCCCGCCCAGGGTGAACCCCGTGGCGGTGGCCACCTCGAAGGCGACGGATCGGCGCAGCTGCCGGCCGAGCGGACGGGCTCGCCCCCTCAGCCCGGTTCCCCTCGCGCGCCCGGCTGCCGGCGCAGCACGCGGGCCACGTCGTAGTCGACGACGCGGCGCGCCAGGCTGGGCACGTGGCGGATCAACGCGGCGAGGGCGCGCGCGCGCAGCCCGGGCACGATCCAGAAGCGGCCCCGCGCGACGCCCTCGAGCAGCGCGTCGGCCACCTCGTCGGGTGTCAGCACGCGCGCGGTGCCCGAGATCTCGCGTGTCACCGCCGGCTTGTGCCGGTTCTCCTCCGCGAGCTGGGGCGTGTCGGTGTCGGTCGGGAAGACGACCGAGACGCCGATGCCGTGCGGTCTCAGCTCCTGCCGCAGCGCCTCGGCGAAGCCGGTCGCGGCATACTTGGTCGGGGCGTAGGCGGTGTAGCCGTAGGGCGCGAACAGCCCGGCGAACGACGACACGATCGCCACGTCGCCGCGCCCGGCGCGCACGAGATGCGGCAGGGCCGCGCGGGTCACGTGGACGACGCCGAGGAAGTTCACCTCGAGCAGCTCGCGGAAGCGCTCGGGCGGAGTCTCGAGGAAGGTCCCCGCCCAGGCGGCACCGGCGTTGTTGACCAGCAGGTCGAGCCCCCCCAGGGCATCGGCGCAGCGATCGACGCCCGCCTGCACGGCCTCCGCGTCGCTCACGTCCAGCGGAACCCAGGTGGGGCGGATCGGGCCCGGCGCCGCCTGCTGCAGCGCGTCGCAGGCGGCCCGGAGCGGCGCCTCGCGCCGCGCGACGATCGCCACGCGAGCGCCTGCCGCAACCAGGCGGCGCGCCACGGCAAGGCCGATTCCGCTGGAGCCGCCCGTCACGAGCGCTCGCCGGCCCGCCCAGGGCGACGCCGAGCGCGAGGACGACGAGCGGGCGGGCGCGGCGGGCTCGGACATGGGCTCGTTCCTCGATACGGCGCGGTGCGTTACATTCGGCAGCCGAGCAGGGAAACGCCCTTGGACGTCTTCCGCAAGTGCCACGACTACGCGCTCGCCGGTGAGCTCCGCAGAGCCGGCGTCTATCCCTATTTCCGGGAGATCTCCTCGGGGCAGGACCCCGAGGTCGAGGTCGACGGCCGGCGCATGATCATGCTCGGCTCGAACAGCTACCTCGGCCTCACCACGCATCCCGCCGTGAAGGAGGCGGCCGCGCGCGCGCTGGAGCGCTACGGCACCGGCTGTGCGGGCTCGCGGCTGCTCAACGGCACGCTCGACCTGCATGCCGAGCTCGAGGAGCGCATCGCCCGCTTCATGCGCTGCGACGCGGCGGTGACCTTCCCGACCGGCTACGGCGTGAACGTCGGCGTCTTGTCGTGCCTGCTCGGCCGCCATGACGTCGCGATCCTCGACAGCCTCGACCACGCCTGCATCATCGACGGCGCGCGGCTCGGCTTCGCGCGCATGGTCAAGTTCCTCCACAACGACATGCAGAGCCTCGAGAAGCGGCTCGGCAACGTCCCTGACGACCGCGGCAAGCTGATCGTGATCGACGGGGTCTATTCGATGGAGGGCGATCTGGCGCCGCTGCCCGAGATCGTCGAGCTGAAGGAGCGCTTCGGCGCGCGCCTGATGGTCGACGACGCGCACGGGCTGGGCGTCTTCGGCGAGCACGGGCGCGGCACGCCCGAGCACTTCGGGGTCGAGAGCCAGGTCGATCTCGTGATGGGCACCTTCTCGAAGTCGCTCGCCACGGTGGGCGGCTTCGTGGCGGGCGATGCCACGGTGATCGACTACATCAAGCACAACGCGCGCTCCGAGATCTTCTCGGCCGCGCTGCCGCCCGCCTCGGCCGCCGCGGCCCTCGAAGCGCTGTCGATCGTCGAGCGCGAGCCGGAGCGCCGCAAGCAGCTCTGGGAGAACACGCACTTCATGAAGCGCGAGTTCGAAGCGCTCGGCTTCGACACCGGCCACTCCGACTCGCCGGTCATCCCGATCGTGATCGGCGAGGACGAGGCGGCGTTCCACATGGTGCGCCGTCTGGACGAGGAAGGCGTATTCGTGAACTGCGTGATCACCCCGGCGGTCCCCCCCGGCCGGGCCATGATCCGCACGTCCTACATGGCGACGCACACCCGCGAGCACCTGGAGCGGGCGCTCGATGCGATCGCCCGCGTGGGACGCGAGCTGGGAGCGATCTGAGCGATTCCCCTTGGGGAAGACAGCCGCGTCGAGTCGACTAGACTGCGGCCGCTCACGACGAAGGAGGGGGATTCCGTGGCGATGGAAGCCTCGGCGCGAGCCGTCGAAGACGAACGCCGGGACGAGCGCGCGACCGCGTCGCCGCTGGCTCCCTCGGCGCTGCGCCGGCGCTTTCCGGGCGCCTTCGAGCCGCGCGCCCGTCTGTATTGGGTCGACGTCCTGGCCTCCGCGGCGATCGGCTGGACGGCCTTCGTCGCGTGCGGGTGGCTCGACGGCGGCCTTGCAGCGGTCGCCCTGGTGGTCGCGACCCTGGCGCTCTACCGCGCTGCGCTGTTCATCCACGAGCTGGCCCATCTGCGAGCCGGCGCGATCCCGGGCCTCGAGACCGTCTGGAGCGTGCTGGTCGGCTCGCCGATGCAGGTGCCGAGCCTGATGTACGTGGGCTCGCACGCCGTGCATCACCGCCGCTCCACCTACGGGACGGCCGACGACCCGGAGTACGCCCCGATCGCGACCTGGCCCCCCTGGCGCATCGTGGCCTCGACGCTGCTGATGGCGGTGTTTCCGGCGGTGCTCGCGCTGCGCTGGGGCGTGCTCGCTCCGCTCTCCTGGCTGGTGCCGCCGCTGCGCCGCTGGCTGATCGCGCGCCTGTCCACCCTCGTGATCAACGAGCAGTACGTCCGGCCGCTCCCGACCGGCCGCGCGCGCTGGCGCTTCGCACTGGGCGAGGCGGGGGCGGCGCTGGCCTTCTGGGCGTTCGTCGCGGCGCTGGCGACCGGTGCGATCGGGTCCGAGTGGATCACCCGCTGGTACGTCGTGGCCATCGGCATCCTCGTGCTCAATCACCTGCGCACGCTCGTCGCGCACCGCTACGAGAATCCCGGCGAGTCGCTCGACGTGCGCGGCCAGCTCGCCGACTCGGTCAACCTCGCCGGCCTCCCGGTGCTGGGTGCGCTCTTCGCGCCCGTCGGCCTGCGCTACCACGGCCTGCACCATCTCGTCCCCGGCCTGCCGTACCACAGCCTCGGCCACGTCCACCGCAGCCTGATGGCCGAGCTCCCCGCCGACGCCGGCTACCGCGACACGGTGGCCCCCGGCGCCCTCGCCGCCCTCCGCTCCCTGTTCGAACGCTCCGCCGCCCGGCCCTAGGGGACTTCGCTCGCCTACGGCTCGCTGCGCGCGCCGCCGGAGGAACCGGCGGCGCTTGCGGGGTGCCCGCGTACGGAGGAGTAGCCGGCGCGAGCGCGTCTTGATGGACTTCGCTCGCCTGCGGCTCGCTGCGCGCGCCCTTCGGGCGCTTGCAGGGGTGCCCGCGTAGGGCGGCGGTGCCGGCGCGGCGGCGTCTTGGTGGACTTCGCTCGCCTGCGGCTCGCTGCGCGCGCCCTTCGGGCGCTTGCAGGGGGCTTCTGCCGCGCGGGCCGCTAGCGGAGGATGCGGTGGCGGATCAGGCGGAAGAGGACGGGCCAGCCGAAGAGGAGGGGGTGGCGGCGTTGGAGGTCGGTGACCTCGACGTGGACGCCGCTGTGGCGCTCGACCTTCCAGAGCGCGTAGGAGACCCAGCCGTCGAAGGTGACGGGGGTCTTGAGCAGGCCCAGCACGGCCAGGGCCTTGGTGAGCGGGCGCCGCACGCGCCAGCTGCGACGCATGCGGGACAGGCGCGCCGGGTCCCCGTCGAGCTGGATCTCGGGCTCGAGCTGGAGCACGCGCAGCCGCCCGTGCGCGGCGAGCGCGCGTAGCGCCAGCGGCGTCAGCCGATCGAAGCGCTCCCCCTGCTCGCGGTAGACGGCGTCGACGGTGTCGAGCTTCTCGCCGCGCAGCTCCGCCCCGTAGGTCTCGCGAAACCCGCGCACCCACAGCTCGGCCGGGCGCACCCGCTGGACGCCGCCGGCGGCGTCCAGCCAGCTGCTCATCCAGTCGGCGGCGGTCAGGGTGGCGCGTACGACCGCGTCGTGGACCGCCCGGCGCGTCTCCTCGTCGCGCACCCAGGCGATCCGCGCCGGCTGGCAGAAGCGCGACCAGATGCGGCAGTCGGGGCTGGCGCGGCGCGCGCGGCGGGCGAACTGCTCGGTGCTGATCACGGCGTACTTCGCGCGCAGCTTGCCGGCGTCGTCGACCTCGTCCTCCCAGTAGAAGACGTTCGGCGGCAGCAGGCGGTTCAGGGCCGCCACGAGAGCCGAGCGGTGGGCCGGGCGATAGCGGTCGACCAGCACGTAGAAGTCGAGCACGCCCTCGGTGGTGTCGCGCCGCAGGCAGGAGCCGTAGAAGAGCACGGCCGCCGCGCCGCGATGGCGCCGGCGGATTGCCTCGGCCGCGCCGCGGATGGCGGCCGGGACCGGCCCGTCGAGCTCGTCCGCAATCCAGCGGGTGAGGGCGGCGAGGTCCGGATGGGTCGCCGGCGCCGCACCCTCAGGCACGGAGGAAGCGAACGCCCTCGACCGCACTCACCTTGACGACGCGGTCCGGCTCCGGCGCGTACAGCTCGCCGTCGAGCACGAGGCCGGCGTCGAGCTGGATGGCAGCCTCCCGCACGTTGCGGCTCACGTAGCCGTTCTCGGGCCGCGTCCAGCGGGGCGGGTGGCCGAACAGCACGCCGGGTGCGGCCAGGCCGAAGCGCTTCGCACCGGGGGCGATCGTGGTGACCCGCACGGGTCCCGGTCCCTCGCCCCAGAACGGGCGCAGGCCCAGGAACAGCCGGTGGAGCGTGCTGGCCATCGCGAGCACGACCTCGCCGGTTTGCTCTCCCTCGTCGTTGCAGGAGATGCGCATCTTGTCGGGCGTGAGCACGCCGGCCACGTTGCCCCGCGCCGCCCGGGCGACCAGCATCGCCGTCACCACGCCGGCTCCGAAGGTGCCCTGCGCGCGCCCTTCCGGGAAGCTCTTGTGCGTGAAGTCGACGGCGCGGTGCAGCATGCCGGCGCCGAGGAACATCCCGTGGAGCGGCGGACGCCCCGCTCCCAGCTCGATCCGCATCACCGCGCGTCGCACCTCGCGCTGGGCGAGGCTGGCGGCATTGCGCGCCGCCACGAGCGCCTGGAGTCCCTTGACCGGATGGCGCTGCGCGCCGAGGTCGGCTGCCGTCATGTTGGTGCGCCCGCCCCGGATCGGCGCGACCCACGGGTCCCAGCCGGAGCAGCCTCCCCCGAGCAGGTGCGTGAGCCCCAGCTGCACGGTGCCGTCGCCGCCGTTCAGCACCAGCACCTCGACCCCTTCGCGCTGGAAGTGGGCGAGCGCGTCGGAGACGTCCGCGTCGCTCTCGGTCTCGATCCGCAGGATCTCGGGGTGCTGGCGCAGGAACCCGAGCACCGATTCGACCTTCGAGTCGCGCTTGCCGGCCCGCAGATTGCTCAGGACGCCGATCTTCATCGATCCCTCCCCGGGACGGGGTTGGCGGGGGCAGTCGAGGGGACCTCGGAAGGTAGCGGGTTCAGGTACGACACCTTCACGACGCCGCGCCCCTCGTGCCAGGCCTCCTCGCCGCTCGACGCGTGGTGGAACGGCGCCGGGCTGAAGCGCAGCAGCGGCCGGGTGAGCCGCTCGAGCAAGCCGCGCCAGGGCTCGGACACCCGCGCGAGCGGCTCGACCACCAGCACGGGCTCGTCGACGTCCACGTGCAGCGCGAGCGCCGTGCCCTCGAGGTCGATCGCGGTCGGCTGCGGGAAGCCCCTGACGTCGCCGCGCCAGGCGAGCTCCACCTGGGCAGCGCCGCGATCCATCTCGAGCCGGTCGCCGCGCCGCGCCACCGACCAGCGGTGCACGGCCCCCTCCGGCGTGGTCACCTCGGAGAAGTACACGCCCAGCTCCGCCTCGAGCCCGAAGAACTCGACCCGGCGCTGGACGCACTCGGCCTCGAGGCCCGACATCCAGCGGTGCGTGAGCGTCGCGCTCCCCACCAGCTCCACGCGCTCGTCGGTCTCGGCGAGCCAGTACGAGCCGCGCACGGGGCTGGCCACGTCGAGCACGTCGACCGGACAGCGGTCGCCGGGCCGCGCCTCCCACGCCGGGCTCGGCGCCGCCTCGATCGCCAGGTCGATCTCGATCTCCTTCTTGTCGACCACGAGCGAGCGGGTCGGGGCGGCCGTGTCGAGCACGATCGAGCGCAGGTCCATGCGCGAGCCGTCCGGCGACAGGCGCCAGCCGCCGCGGTTCTCGGTCCTGCGAAACGGGATCTCCTCGCCCTCGGGCGTCACGATGAAGCCGAACACGGCCGCCTTGTGGTCGCCGAGTCCCATGTTCGTGACGGCCGCCTGCGCGAACAGGTGGTGGCCCGAGTCGAAGCGCGCGACCAGGTCCCAGTAGTCGCCGCCGAACTCGGCGTCCGGCAGCCGCACGGCGGGCGCACCGCGTCCCGGGTCGCGCGGCGTCGTCGCCGCCACCAGCCCGGCGAGGGCGGCGATCAGCGCGGCGACGATCCACCGGTGGCAGCGCATCGGGGGCATCCGGTCGAGGACCTCGCGGTTCGGTGACGCGCCCGAGCAGCCGGGCCTCGCGGTCACGCAGGTGGTGGAGAGCTCTCGCTGTCGAGGGGTCGACCGGGGGGTTCCGAGCCGGCCGCTACGATAGCCGCTGCCGTGTTGGATGGTAGCCTCGAGCATCCCCGAGGGGACGGCGGGTTCCTGCTCGCTCATCTCTCCGACCTCCATGCCACCGAGGTTCGGATCGATGCGCCGTGGGAATTATTCGGCAAGCGCGGGCTGGGCTTCGCTTCGTGGCGGCTGCGGCGGCGCCACGCCCACCGCCCGGAGGTGGTCGAGGCGCTGCTGAGGGACCTGTCGAGCGTCGAGACCCACCACGTGGCCATCACCGGAGACCTCACCCAGATCGGGCTCCGTTCGGAGATCGGCAGAGCGGCGGCAATTCTCGAGCGAATTGGGCCCCCGCAGCGCGTTTCGCTGGTTCCAGGCAACCACGACGCCTATGGGGGCTTCCGGGGCGAGGAGCGCTGGGCGTCCTGGGGTGCCTATATGCGGGGCGACGACCCCGCGGGGCGCGCGTCCCGCGCCGGCCGCGCCGAGTTCGGGAGCGGGTTTCCCTACGTGCGCCGCCGCGACCGGATCGCGTTCGTCGGGCTCTCGAGCGCGCTTCCCACGGCGCCGTGGCTCGCCACCGGCCGGCTGGGTCCACAGCAGCTCGCCCGTGCCGAGGCGGCGCTCGCGCAGCTCGGCGGCGTGGACGTGTTCCGCATCGTGCTGCTCCACCACCCGCCGCTGCCCTGCGGCCAGGCGCCCCGGCGCCAGCTCGACGACGCCGAGGCGCTGCGCGCGGTGCTGGCGCGCACGGGCGCCGAGCTGATCCTGCACGGCCACACCCACCGCACCAGCATCGAGTCCGTGCCCGGACCGCAGGCGCCGATTCCGGTCGTCTCGGTGCCCTCGGCCTCGGACGTCGGCCACCGGCCCGAGCGGCGCGCGCGCTACCACATCTACCGCATCGGCCCCGAGGGCGAGATCGGCTGCGAGATCCGCGGCTACGACCCGGCCTCGGGCGAGTTCAAGCCGGAGGGCCGTCGGACGCTCTGAGCGCTGCGCCCGCGATCCCGCGCACCAGCTCCAGATCCGGCTCGGTGTCGACGTCCACGGCGCACTCGGCGAAGGGCATGCGCACGGCCTCCACGCGGGCCTCGGCCGCGCGCGATACGCGCTCGAGCGCCGCGTCGAGCGACAGCCGCCGCAGCGCAAAGCGCAGCAGCGCGCCGGGGCCGAACAGCGCGACGAGCCGCCAGGGTCGCTTGCGCACGCTCTCGGCGCGGATCCACAGGCGCGCCACCCGCTGCGCGCGCGAGGCGCGCATCCAGAACAGGTTGGCGCCGGTCACCGCCCCGTCGGCGAGCGGGATGAAGGTGCGCCGCGCGTCGGGGAAGCGCGCGCGCACCCGCGCGGCCTCGACCACGGCCACCACCACGTCGGCCTGCGCCTGCGCCGCCTCGCGCCCGAAGTGCTCGACCATCTCGGCGCTCAGCAGCGCGTGGTCGGCAGTCGTCACGAGCACGCTCTCGCCGTCGGCGCAGCCCTCGAGGAAGGCGGCCACGCTCGCCGCGGGCGACGCGGCGGCGGGCTGGTGGAGCAGCGCCCCGGCGGCGTGGAGCGCGGCGAGCGTCGGCGTGGCCTCGGGAAGCGACGCGTCGTCGCTGCACACGTGGATCGCCCCGACACCGGCCTCGCGCAGGGCCGCCACCACGCGCTCGAGGATCGGCTGGCCGCCGACCTCGATCAGCGCGCGGTGCGGCACGCCGGCGGACACGGCCAGGGAATCCACGTTCCCGCGCCGTCCGGCGAGGATCAGCGCGCGCCGCGGTCCCTCCGTCATCGGCCGCACGCTATCGGACGCAGCCCGCCGGCAACAGGCACGCAGCTCGCGTCACCCGGGTCCGCCCCCGGGCACCTAAAGGATGTGACCTACGCTCCGTCCCTCGCGCTCGTGCTCGCCCTGCTGCTGTCTCCGCCGGCCGCGGCGTCGCCCGCGGCGCCGAGCGCCCCCGCCGAGACCCACGAGTACGAGCTGGTCGTCCTCACCTACAACGTGAAGGCGCTGCCGATCGTCAACGACCTCGACCGCCTCAAGCGGATCGGCGAGATCCTGCGCGAGCGGCGCCGCGCGGGACGCGAGCCGGACGTGGTGCTGCTCCAGGAGGCCTTCCTCGACAAGGCGAAGCGGATCCGCAAGCGGGCCGGCTATCCCCACGAGATCGTCGGGGTGGATCCGGAGCCGGGCTTTCCGTTCCGCAACCCCACCGGGCTCGAGATCCTGAGCAACCACCCGATCGTCGAGAGCTGGCACCGCAGCTTCGGCGACTGCGCCTTCCCGGAGTGCTTCGTCGAGAAGTCGGTGCTCGGCGCGACGATCCGCATCCCGGGCGTGCCCGTCGACGTCGACATCTTCAACACGCACCTCCAGGCCGACTCGATCAACGACCGCGTGCGCAAGAACCAGGTCGACGACCTCGGCATCTTCTTCCGGCGCATCGGCTTCGGCCACCGCCTGGCGATCTTCGCCGGCGACTTCAACTTCAAGCCGCGCCACGAGAGCTACCACCAGTTCCTCCGCAAGCTGCCGTTCCGCGAGGTCGGCGCCGAGTGCCTCGGCGCCCCCGAGCGCTGCGAGGTGGTCGTGGGGGTCCACGGGCACACCGACGAGACCGACGTGTGGAAGACGACGCACGACCGCCACTTCTACTACGCGCCCCGCGACGCGAGTGCGGCAATCCGCCCCGTGCGGCTGGTTCGCAACTTCACGGAGTACTGGGAGGGTGCGCCGCTGTCGGACCACTGGGGCTACGAGGTCCACTACCGGATCACCTGGTAGGCGCCCCGGTCCGCGCTCCCGCGGGGCAGCCCGCGACCCTCGAATCCGCTAGGGTCGCGCTCTCCGGAGGGGGGCCATGAGGCTTCGAGAGCGCTACGCCGAGCTCGGTCCGAAACGCTTCGCCCGCTGGTTCCTGATCAAGCGCATGGGCAAGCCCATCGTCACCAAGCTCGACCAGTTCATGGCGAGCCAGTCGCTGATCGGCGACCGGGTCGTGTTTCCCAGCGAGCTGTTCTCGTGGTCGGCGGACTTCGAGGCCAACTGGAAGGCCGTCCGCGACGAGCTCGACGCCGTGCTCGCGCGCCGCGACGCGGTCGCGCCGATCCAGGAGATCCAGCCCGACCAGTACAAGGTCTCGCCGGACGACAAGTGGCGGGTCTACTTCTTCTGCGGCTTCGGCTACTGGTCCCAGCGCCACCGCGCCGAGTGCCCCGAGACCACCCGGCTGCTCGACCAGGTGCCCGGGCTGACGGCGGCCTTCTTCTCGGTGCTCTCCCCCGGCAAGCACGTGCCGCTCCACACGGGTGTCACCAAGGGCCTGGTGCGCTGCCACCTGGGCCTCAAGGTGCCGCGCGGCGGGGAGCGCTGCATGATGCACATCGCCGACCAGCACTTCACCTGGGAGGAGGGCAAGGTCGTCGTCTTCGACGACAAGTGGAAGCACGAGGTGTGGAACGACACCGACGAGGAGCGCGTGGTGCTGCTCTTCGACTTCGTGCGCCCGATGCGCTGGCCGGGTCGCGCGGCCTGGTGGGTGGCCAGCAACCTGCTGCGGGTGAGCCCCTTCGTGCGCGACGCGCGCCGCAACCAGCTCGCCTGGGAGGAGCGCACCGACGCGCCCACCGGCCCCGAGCTGGAGGCGATGATCCGCTGAGCGGGCGCCGCGGAGACCGGCCATGGCGGTCGCGCTGATCACCGGCGCCTCCTCGGGGATCGGTCGCCACACGGCGCTCGAGCTCGCCTCGCGCGGCCATGCGGTGGCCGTGCTGGCGCGGCGCGCCGAGCTGCTCGACTCGCTGGTCGCCGAGATCGAGTCGGCGGGCGGCCGCGCCCTGGCGCTGCCCTGCGACGTCACCGATCGCGCGGCCGTCCTCGCCGCCGTCAAGCAGGCCGAGGCCAGCCTGGGTCCGGTCGAGGTGCTGATCGGCAACGCGGGCGGGGGCGCGCCGACCCACGTCGACGAGTTCCAGGCCGAGCAGATCGAGGCCACGATCCGGCTCAACACGGTCGGCGTGGCCCACTGCATCGAGGCGGTGCTGCCCGGCATGCTCGAGCGCGGCGCCGGCCACCTCGTCGCGGTCAGCAGCCTGGCCGGCTCGCGCGGGCTCCCCAGCGGCGCCGCCTACTCGTCCGCCAAGGCGGCGCTCGACGCCATGATGGAGAGCCTGCGGATCGACCTCCGCCCGCGCGGCATCCACGTCACGATCGTGGCGCCGGGGCCGGTGCGGCTCAAGCCGAAGAGCAAGAAGAGCCGGCTCATCTCGGTGTCGGTGGACGAGGCCGCGCGGCGCATCGCCGACGCGGTCGAGCGCCGCCCGCGCCGCATCGCCTTCCCGGCGACCGTGGCGCTCCCGGTCGCGCTGGCGCGCCTGCTCCCCGCCTCCGTCTACGACGCGGCGCTGGCCGGTCGCGGCAAGAAGAAGAAGAAGCCGAAGTCCTGAGCCGGCGCCGCGGCCTGCTCAGCGCAGGCTGCGGAACGCCCCGCGGATCTCCTCCACGTACGACTCGGGCTGCTCGAACGCGGCGAAGTGCCCGCCCTTCTCGAGCTCGTTCCAGTAGATCAGGTTCGGGAACCGCTTCTCGGCCCAGCGCCTGGAGCAGCGGAAGATCTCCTTGGGGAAGATGCTGCACGCCACCGGCAGCTCGACCGGGTCGAAGGGCGGCGTCCGGAAGCTCTCCCAGTACAGGCGCGCCGACGAGGCCGCCGTCGCCGGCAGCCAGTAGAGCATCACGTTGTCGAGCAGCTCGTCGCGGGTGAGCACGTTCTCCGGGTGGCCGTCGCAGTCGGTCCAGGCCCAGAACTTCTCGAGGATCCAGGCCGCCTGGCCGGCCGGGGAGTCGACCAGGCCGTAGCCGAGCGTCTGCGGGCGGGTGCTCTGCTGCTTCGAGTAGCCCGAGTCCCAGTCCTGGTAGTGCTGCATGCTGGCCATCGCCGCCTGCTCGCGCTCGGTCAGATCGTTCAGCGTCTCGGGGTCGGGCGGGGCGATCGGCATGTTGAGGTGGATCGCCTTGCACCGTCCCCGGTTCTGCGCGCCGATCAGGGTCGTGACCATCGCGCCCCAGTCGCCGCCCTGCGCGACGTAGCTCCCGTAGCCGAGGCGCTCCATGAGCTGGTCCCAGACCGTCGCGATCCGGCCCACGCCCCAGCCCGTCTCGGCGGGCTTGTCCGAGAAGCCGTAGCCGGGCAGCGAGGGACACACCACGTGGAAGGCGTCGCGCGCGTCGCCCCCGTGCCGGGTCGGATCGCTGAGCGGGCCGATCACCTTCTGGAACTCGACGATCGAGCCCGGCCAGCCGTGGGTCACCACCAGCGGCAGCGCGTCCTCGTGGGGCGAGCGGACGTGCACGAAGTGGATGCCGAGGCCGTCGATCGGCGTGCGGAACTGCGGGAAGGCGTTGAGCCGCTCCTCGCGCGCGCGCCAGTCGTACTTCTCGGCCCAGTAGGCGCACACCTCCTGCACGTAGGCGAGCGGGATGCCCTGCGACCAGTCCGAGACCGGCTCGGCGTTGGGCCAGCGCGTGGCGCGCAGGCGCCGGCGCAGGTCGTCGATCTCGTCGTCGCCGGTCTCGATGCGGAAGGGCTGGATCGCGTCGCTCATCGGGGGGCTCCTCGCTGGGTTGGCGGCAGGGTATCACCGCCCGGCGCGAGCGGCGCGCCGCTCGTCGAGCGCGGCCACGATCTCGCCGTAGCGGGCGCGCGTGAGGCGCAGGCGCGAGACGAACCACAGCGCCGCCAGGTGGAAGACCACGAGGCCCGGGCCGGCCACCAGGCCCAGCCGCACGATCGTGTCGGTCGGCACCTGGCCCACGGCGGCGTCCACCGCGCCGGTCGGGAAGTCGATCACGTCGAGCACGACCCCGCCCAGGAAGTTGCCGAAGCCCGAGACCGCCTTGCCGGTGAACGCGATCGCCGCCACGAACACGCCTTCCTGGCGCTCGCCGGTATGGAGCTCGTTCTCGTCGATCGCGTCCATGATCATCGAGCTGTGCAGGATCCCGATCTGGATCACGGTGGCGATCAGGAAGCCGCCGTGCGCCATGATCATCAGCAGCAGCATCGGGTCGCCGTTCTCGGGAGCGAGTCCGGCCAGGCGCAGCAGCACCGGGAGCGGGCCCCACAGGATCGCGAACAAGGTGAGCCGGATCGTCGCGCGGCGCTTGTCGAGCGCCTCGCTCACGGGGCGCGCCAAGGCGACGCCGATCACGATCGGGATCACCTGGAGCACCGCCAGCAGGCCGAGCTGCTCGGAGTGGAACTCCCAGAACCAGGTGCCCATGTAGGTGCGCAGCACCTCCTCGATGCCGATCGCGGTGGCCGCGAACAGCGAGCTCGCGAGCAGGACGCGCAGCGAATGGCTGTGCAGCGCGAGCCGCACCTCGCGCAGGAAGCGGGGGAGCGAGAAGATCGGTCCGTCGTGCACGGGCGGCCGCAGGCGCGGGATCAGGCTGCGCGTTCCGAACGACGACACCAGGATCGCGCTGGCGACGACCACGCCGACGAACAGGCCCAGCGCGGGGTAGTTCTGCGCGGCCAGGCGACCCTCGCCGACCTGTTCGGCGCGATCGGCCAGGAACACCAGCCAGCCCGTGCTGGTGATCACGATCGCGCCGGTCCAGCCCAGCAGCCAGCGGAACGAGGCGAGCGTGGTGCGCTCGTCGTAGTGCGTGGTCATCTCGGGGCCCATGGCGTTGCTGGGCACCATGTAGAACGTGAGGAACAGCCGCACGCCGATCGCGAAGGTCAGCAGCCAGGCGAACAGGCCGCCCTCCGAGAGCCCTTCCGGCGGCGCGAACAGCGCGTAGAAGCACACGCCCATCGGGATCGCCGCGAAGAACATGAACGGATGGCGGCGGCCCCAGCGCGAGCGGAAGTTGTCGGAGATCGAGCCGACCAGCGGGTCGGTGACGGCGTCCACGCACAGCGCGAGGAAGATCGCGAGGCCCGAGAGCGTGCCCGGCAGGCCCAGCACGGTGGTGTAGTAGATCACGAGGAACGCGTTGAAGGCCGCGTTCTTGGCGCCGTCGGCGACCGAGCCGGTGCCGTAGGCGAGGCGGATGCCGAGCGGGACCTGGTGGTCGGCGGGGGCGCGTGCGGGTCCCGGGTCGCTCAATCGCTGGGGGTCTCCAAGGCTCGAGGGTCGCCACTCCGATCGGACTCGGCGCCCGGCGACGATAGCGTGCGGCCCGGCCTCGGCGTCGCGCCGCTCCGCTATGCTCGCCGCCGCCGTGAGACGCGTCGCGAGACTCCTCTGGATCGGCGTCTTCCTGGCCGTCGCCCTGGCCGCCGGCCACCTGGCCCTGATCGAGATGGGCAGGGAGGTGGTGGTGCTCCACACCCGCGCACCCGACGGGGTCTGGAACCAGGCGCGGCTCTGGGTGGTCGATCACGAGGGTCGCGCCTGGCTGCACGGCAACCTCGGCTCGCGCTGGATGGACGGGCTCCACGCCGACCCGCACGTGCGGCTCGAGCGAGGCGGCGAGACGCGCGACTACGTCGCGTCGCCGGTGTCCGGGCCGCACCCGTCGATCGACCGCCTGCTGCGCGACAAGTACGGCATCGCCGACTGGTGGGTGCGCGTGCTGGCTCCCGACGGCGACGCCACCCGGGCCGTCCGCCTGGAGCCGGCGCCGGGCTCGTGAGCTCGGGCCGGGCCGGCGAGGCGCTGCCCCCTCGCGGCGTCGCGGCGCACCGCGGGGCCTCGCGGTCGCAGCCCGAGAACACCGTCGCGGCGCTGCGCGCGGCGGCCGCGCTCGGCGCGCACCAGGTCGAGTTCGACGTGCGCCGCGCCGCGGACGGCGCGATCGTGCTGATGCACGACGAGTCCGTCGACCGCACCACCGACGGCAGCGGACTCGTGGCCGACCTGCCGCTCGCCGAGCTGCGCCGGCTCGATGCGGGCCGGCACCGGGGCCCCGAGTTCGCCGGCGAGCGCATTCCCACCCTCGACGAGGCGCTCGAAGCGCTGCCGCGCGACCTGTGGATCAACGTCCAGATCAAGCGCGGCGAGCCGGTTGCGGGGGACGTCGCGGCCGCGCTGGCGCGCCACGACCGGCTGCACCAGGCCTTCGTGGCCTGCGGCAACGCCGCCGCCCGCCAGGCGCGGCGGGTCCATCCCGAGGTGCTGGTGTGCAATCTGGTGCGCCAGGAGACCCGCGCCCGCTACCTCGAGCACGCCCTCGCCACCGGTGCCGACTTCGTGCAGCTCCACTACCTGCGCGGGGCACCGGAGCCCGAGCTGGTGACGCGCGCGCACGCCGCGGGGCTGCGCGTGAACCACTGCTGCGCGCCCGACGAGCCCGATCTCGACGCGCTCTTCGCGACGGGGGTCGACTTCCTGCTGGTCGACGACGTGGAGGCCGGGCTCGCCGCCGCCCGCCGCGCCGGGCTGGCGCCGCGCGCCCGCTGAGGGAGGCCGAGGCGAGGGCGGTCCTCAGGGGCGCCCCTTCAGGATGCTGGTGGCGGCGAGCGTGGTGGCGGCCGCGCCCTGGAGCATCGACATCGAGGGCTCGGGAACCGGGATCAGCGCACAGCAGGCGATGCGGCGGCCCTCGTTGCAGGCCCTGGCCTCGAACAGGCCGTCCTTGTCGACCGTGAGGCCGCTGGCGTCGCTG
Organism: Myxococcota bacterium; assembly: GCA_030066475.1. The sequence goes on along the minus strand of JASJBO010000096.1, from coordinate 7,766 downwards.
GCGTTTCGTCGCCATCCGCTGCACGACAGGTCGCCGTCGTCCCCGCTCATTACGCCCGACGCGTCCAGCACGGTGAGGTTGGTGGCGCCCCCGGTGAGCGGGGAGAACACCGGCCGCACCCAGGCGTTGGAGGTGAGCTCGGGGAAGTCCACGGTCTGCATCACCTCGGTGCTCGTGCACATGCGGCTCGCCTCGAACTCGAGCTGGCAGGTGCGGGTGAAGTCGACGACGCCCTTGCCGCCGTTGCGGGTGGCGCTGGTGAAGCCGACCAGCTGGAAGGCCTTCACGGCCTGCGCCGCCGCCGGGCCGGCCAGGGTCAGGGCCGCGAGGCCTGTCAGGGCCGCGATGATTCCGTTCCGCGCGAAGCCGGTGCACATGGTCCCTCCCATCGAGGGCAGGAGTTTATCACTCCCCTCCGTCACGTCTGCTGGCGAGGAACAGCGTGTCCCGCTCGTCCTGGCCGACGAAGTGGCCCCCGCGCCCGGAGGCGCGCAGCGCGTCGCGCAGGGCGGTGAGGTCGCCGCGGAAGAAGGCCTCGAGGCAGCGCAGCTCGTCCCCTACCGCGTCCGCCTCGCGACGCGCGTCCGGCCTCTCGAGCAGGTGCAGCGCCAGCTCGGCGAGCAGTGCGTCGGACTCCCCCGCCAGGAAACGACGCGTCGAGGCGAGCCAGTCCGCGTCGACGCGACGGAAGCCCGCGAGGCGCGAGCCGCGCAGCCGCGGCGCCTCGGGGAGGCGCTTGCGCGGCTCGCGGTGGCCGGCCCGGCCGAGCAGCGCGGCGAGCGCCTCGAACGCCTCGAGGGCCCGCGGCCGCGAGCGGAACACGCCGAACCAGTCGAGCCCCAGCGCGTCCCAGGCGTCCGGGTGGGTCGTGAAGCACAGCAGCGCCTGGCGCGCGTCGCCGCCGAGCCCGATCGCGGGGTAGAGGAACGAGTAGGCGCCGTCGACGTTGTACGGGGGGCGCAGCGTGCGGATCAGCTCGTTCTCGAGGATCAGCGCCGCGCGCTCGCTGGGCTGGTGCCGCACCTCCAGGGACGCCGCCTCGCGCACCAGGGTCCGCATCTTGCGGTGCGCCTTGCGCCGACTGGCGTTCCGGTAGCTGGCGAGCCGCCGCCGCAGGCTCTTCGCCTTGCCGGCGTAGAGCACGCGCCCGCCCGCGTCCTTGAACAGGTACACGCCCGGCGCGTCCGGCAGCTCGCGCACGAGCTGCGCCCCGAACTTCCGATCGAAGCGCCGCAGTCCCACCCCGCCCGGACTATAGAGCGTTCCAGCCGAAGTCTCGGCCGAGGAAGTCCTCGAGCTCGGCGTTGTGCGGGCGGAAGAACTCGGCGAGATACTCCAGGACCTCGCCGCCCACCTTCTCGCGCGGGTAGCCGCCCACGTTGCGCGGGCGCAGGTCGGGGGGGCGGTGGTCGGGGTCGACGCCGACGAACTCGAACAGCTCGCCCAGCACGCGGCCCGGGTCCCGGTACAGGTCCTCGCTCTGGATCAGGCGGAGGCGTCCGTCGCGCAGCCACGGCTCCCAGCGCCGGAGCTGCGCGACGTAGATGCCGCGTGCCTTGTACGAGAAGCGCCGGTGCGGGCGGCTCACGTAGCTCCCGTCGCGGAGGAGGCGCTCCTCTTCGCCGGCGAGCCGCTCCTCCTCGATCTGCATGGCCGCCAGGACGTCCAGCTCCTCGCGCCCCTTGCGGATCTCGTGGTAGTAGTGCGAGAGCGCCCGGTCCACGGGGTTGCGCAGCAACGCGACCAGCTTCGCCTCCGGCAGCGTGGCGGCCAGCCGCTCGGGCGCCAGGGGATGGAACAGGTAGTACGGCGAGGACTCGAGGATCCGCGTCCCCGTGTCGGCGGCGTCGATCCGCGGGAAGTGGGCGCGGTACCACAGCTCGCCCCGATGGAAGTTCACGTCGAAGTAGTGGACCTCCTTCTTCCGGGAGCGCCGGATGTGCGGATGCTGGGCGAGCCAGCGCAGCAACGAGGTGGTGCCCGCCCGCATCGCCCCCAGGATCACGACGTCGGGCAGCGAGCGCCGGCGGGCGGTGAGGAGCCGCCCGTAGAAACGCGCCCGCTTCCAGGCGTCCTTCCCGCTCTGGATCACGCCGCTTCGCTCTGGGCGCGCTCGATCAGAGCCGGCGCTTCACGGCGCGCACCAGCTGGCGCCAGGCGTACGGGCTCCGCGTCTCGGGCGCGATGAAGAAGTCGGGCGTTCGTCCCAGGTAGCACTCGCCCACGAAGTTCATGAAGCGCCGCGGCCGGTCGGTCACCGAGCGGGGGGTCACCCCGTGGACGGCCAGCGGCGAGTTGATGAAGAACACCAGGGTGTTCGCGGCGTAGGGGACGTGCAGATAGGGCTCGACCGTGTCCGGATCGATGCGCGCGGCCTTGGGCTTCGGGTAGCGGCCCTGCCGCAGGTGGTGGAACTCGAGGTCGGCGCCCTCGGAGTCGTCGTCCTCGTCCCGGAAGTAGAGCAGGCCGGTCAGCAGCTTGATCGGACTGTCGAGATGCGGCCCCCGGACCGTGCTGACCTCGGTGTTCGGGCTGTTCCAGCCGAACTGGACGTCGAGCACGATGTCGTGGGAGCGGTTGCCCTCGTCGTCGGCCTTGCCGCCGTGCCGCAGGCCGACCGAGAACTCCTCGAGGGGCTTGCCGAAGTTCTCCTCGAACCGGGGGTGGGTGCGGCGCACGTGGTCCCCGAACATCCGGCAGAACTCGCGGAAGAACGCCTCGGAGGTGTGGTAGCGCACGAAATCGCGCCAGATCTCGGGCACCTCGGGGTCCGCGAGGCAGTCCCGCGCCACCAGCCGGTGCCGGGTGTTGCTCGCGACCGGAGCGCCCCCGGTGACCTTCTCGAGCGGCGGGAAGGCGCGGTCCAGGGCCTCGTAGTAGTCCCGGGACAGCGCCTGGGGCTTGATGACGGCCGGGAAGCCCAGGTCCTGGATGTCCTCGGGCCCGATCGACCCCAGGATGCTCTCGACGCGTGCCACGGAACCCTCCACGACGCCCCCCCTCCGAACGGCCTCGGGGAGAAGGCTCATACTCCGCAGCGGGCCCGTCAAGCCCGGTTTTCGTCCGGTTTTCGCTCTCCCGCGGCCCGGATCGCCCGGGCCGCTAGGCTCTCTCGCGATGGTGGGACAGGTGCTCACGATCTTCTTCCACGCGCCGGGCACGCGCCCGGTGGCGGTGCTGGTGTCGCTGGTGTTCGCCAGCCTGGCCGGCGGGCTGAGCCTGGCCAGCCTGGTGCCGCTGTTCGGCCTGGCCGGGGACGGCGGCGCTGCCTCGAGCGACTCCGCGGTGTCCCAGGTGATCCTGGGCATGCTCGCGCTGCTGGGCCTCGAGGCGGGCATCGGGACCCTCGTGATCCTGGTGGTGGCCGCCTTCGCGCTCAAGAACCTGCTCACCCTGCTCGCGATGCTCTACGTGGGCAACACCACGGCGCACGTCTCCACCGCGCTGCGCAGCCAGATGATCACCAGCCTGCTCGGCGTGCGCTGGCGCTACCTCACCAGCCAGCCGATGGGCCGCTTCGCCAACGCGGTGAGCGTCGACGCGACGCGGGCGGGCAACGCCTACCTGGCGTCCGCGCAGTTCGTGGCGAACGCGCTGCAGGCGATCGTCTACATCGCGCTCGCCTTCTTCGTGTCCTGGCAGCTCTCGCTGCTGGCCTTCGCCACGGGCGTGGTGATCGCGCTCGCGCTCTACGCCTTCGTGCGCATGGCGCGGCGCGCCGGCGTGCGCCAGACGCGCCGCACCCGCGATCTGGTGACCTATCTCACCGATGCGCTCAACAGCATCAAGCCGCTCAAGGCGATGGCGCGCCAGGAGGGCATCGCGCGCCTGCTCGAGCGCAAGATCCAGACGCTGCGCAAGGCGCTGCGCCAGAAGGTGCTGAGCAAGCACGCGCGCCGGAACCTGGAGGAGACCCTCACGATCGCCAGCGCGGGCGCGCTGCTCTACGCCACCGTGGCGGTACTGGGCCGACCGATCGGCGAGATGCTGGTGATGGGCGTGCTGCTGATCCAGACGCTGCGCAACGTCAACAAGGTGCAGGAGTTCCTGCAGCAGGCCGCGGTGCTCGAGGCGCCCTACCGGGCCGTGGTGGACATCATCGAGGAGGCCGAGCGCGACGTCGAGCCGCTCGGCGATGGGGCGCCGCCGACCTTCGAGCACGGCGCCCGGCTCGCCGGGGTCGACTTCTCGTTCGGCGACACGGCGGTGCTCCGCCAGGTCGATCTCGACGTGCCGCGCGGGAGCGTGACGGTCCTGACCGGCGCCTCGGGCGCGGGGAAGACCACCATCACCGACCTGCTGCTGGGCCTGTACGAGCCCGACGCCGGGCAGGTGCTGATCGACGGCGTCCCGCTGTCGGAGCTCGACAAGGCCGCCTGGCGCAGCATGGTGGGCTACGTCCCCCAGGAGCTGATCCTGTTCCACGACACCATCTACGCGAACGTGGCCCTCGGCGACCCCGCCATCGGGGAGTCCGATGCACGCGCGGCGCTCGAGGTGGCCGGCGCCTGGGAGTTCGTGGCCGAGCACCCGGACGGGCTGATGGCGGTGGTCGGCGAGAAGGGCGCCAAGCTCTCCGGCGGCCAGCGCCAGCGCATCGCCCTGGCCCGGGCGCTCGCCGTGAAGCCGCGCCTGCTGATCCTCGACGAGGTGACGAGCGCCCTCGACCCCGAGACCGAGCGCGACCTGTGCCGTCGCATCAAGGCGCTCTCCCGCGACCTGGCCGTGCTGGCGGTCACGCACCGCGCCTCGCTGCTCGAGATCGCCGACCGGGTCCACCACCTGGAGGGCGGCCGGCTCTCGGAGAACGTCGCCCCCGCGACACTGGGCGTCGCCCAGCTGGCCTGAGCGGGTTCGTTATGTTCCGGCGTCCCCCGGGCCGAGAGACACACCATGCTGCGTAGACTGATCCGAGAGCGCACCGGCTTCGACTACTGGAGGCACGCGTCCCGGTCGCACCACGTGCGCAACGCCGTCTTCCTGTGGGTGCCGAAGACCGCCGGCAAGAGCGTGTACTTCGCGTTGCGCGAGGCCGGCTGCTACCGGCTCAAGTCGCCCGATGCGGTGCGCTGGACCTTCCCGCAGCGCGGCCTGGTGAGCTTCAAGCACATGGACTACGGCCGGCTCGTCGACGCGGGCCTGGTCTCGCGCGAGTTCGACGAGAGCGCCTACAAGTTCTGCTTCGTGCGCGATCCGTACGACCGGGCCGTCTCGCTGTTCTTCTTCCTCAACAAGAAGGAGTACGTGCCCCGGGAGATGAGCTTCCTCGACTTCTGGCGACTGGTCGCCGACACGAAGCTCGAGCCGGTGGGGGTGCACAAGCTGGTGGGTCTCGGGCTCTGCAATCCGCAGCTCCGCTGGCTGGAGCACACCGATCCCGACTTCACCGGCCGCTTCGAGAGCCTGGATGCCGACTTCCGGCGCGTGGTCCGGGAGCTGGGACTGGAGGGGGTCGAGCTGCCCTGGGTCAACGCGACGCGCCACCGCCACTTCTCGTCCTACTACTGCGACGAGTCGAAGCAGATCGTCGACGCGCTCTTCGACGAGGACTTCCGGCGCTTCGACTACCCGAAGGAAATCCGCCCGGCCGAGCCGGCTCCCGAGCTGGCCGCACTCGACGGCTGAGCCTCGGGCTCGACCGGCGCGCTGCCGGCCCGGGTGCTCAGCGGGAAGTGCTCGACGCCTTCCTCGAAGTCGTGACCCTCGAGCGCGTAGCGCATGTTGAGCCCGGCGCGGCGGATGTCCGCGTCGTTGCGGGCGCTCCCGTGCAGGATCCAGGAGTGGAAGATGTAGAACTGGCCGGGCCGCAGCTCGAAGGTCACGGCCCTGCGGTCGATCTCCTCCTGGGTGAGGTCGCCCTTCTCGATCAGGTCGGCCCGGATGCGCTTGTGGAAGTCCCCGACGAGCTCGCGGTGGCTGCCCGGGATCACCTGCATCGCGCCGTTCGCGGCCGTGACCTCGTCGAGGGCCATCCAGGTGCTCACGGTCGGCACCGGGCTCCCGTCCGGGAAGTAGCCGCCGTTGGTCGGTCCGACGTCCTGGTGCCAGGCGACGTCGCGCTCGCTGTGGGGCGCCTTGACGACGAAGCGGCTCTTGAAGAAGGCGATGCGGTCGGTCCCCATCAGCTGCGCGACCCGCTGCACCACCGAGGGGTGCGTGCAGACGGCGAACACGTCGGCGTCGCGCAGGTGGAAGTTCTGCCCCTTCTTCAGCGGCACGTGGAGCTGCTCCCAGTCGCCCTCGCACTCGAACGGGCCCAGGTAGCCGTTCTCCTCGTAGAAGCGGATCTGCTCGTCGCTCAGCCGGTAGCGGGCCTCGATCTCCGCGCTCGCCGTCCGCGCGGCGCGTGCGCGCAGGCTGTCCCAGCGCCCCGGGTGCTCCCAGAAGTCGTCGTCGCGCCCGCCGTAGTAGCCCTCGAGCGCCTGGTTCATCAGCTCCGTGGTGCGCAGCGCCGCGGCACCGGAGCCGGGCTCGCCCCGGCGGATCGCCGCGAGCACCGCCTCGAGCATCGGGCGGTGGGGCGTCACCTGGTCGAAGCGATGGCTGCTTCGGAACGGGAGCTTGAGCGCCTCCTGGACCTTGCGCAGCGCCCGCTGCTCGCGCGACTCGCTGCGCAGCACCGCGGCGGCGGAGGTGAGCTCGACCCGGACCGGCGCATCGGTCGACATACCCTTGAGCCGGATGCTGCCCTGCAGGCCCTCGATCACCAGCTCGTCGGCCGAGCGCGCCGCCGCGAAGTTCCAGGTCGCGGTGCCCACGGCGCCCTCGGGCGTGCGGAAGGAGAGCGCCACCGCGTCCTCCGCCTCGTGGAGCGGGATCGCGTTGGTGGCCGCGCTGCCGGTCAGCTCGAGCGGGCCGAACCAGAAGTCGAGCAGGTCGAGGATGTGGCCGCTCAGGTCGTAGAACTGGCCGCCGCCGCACACGCGCGGCGACAGGCGCCAGTTGCCCTCGCGCGGCTGCTTGGCCATGCGGTAGTGGATCGCCACGACGCGGCCGAGCTGGCCCGAGTCGAGGATCTCCTTGACCTTGCGGTAGCGGGGCAGGTGGCGCCGGTAGTAGGACACGAAGAACGGCACCCCGGCGGCCGCGAAGGCGTCGACCATCCGGCGGCACTCCCGGGCGGAGCGCCCCGCCGGCTTCTCGACCAGGCACGGCTTGCCGGCCGCGCACGCCGCCAGGGCGTACTCCACCTGGCAGTCCGGCGGGGTCGCGACGTAGACCGCGTCCACGTCCGGATGGTGGATCACCTCGTCGGCGTCGGTCGTCCAGACGGGGACCCCGTGGCGGCGCGCGAACTCCTCGACCTGGTCGGCCGAGCGGCGCATCACCGCGGCCACGTGGGTGCCCGGGATCTCCTGGAACGCCGCGGCCGCCTTGCGGTCGACGACGTCTCCGGCTCCGATGATGCCCCAGCCGATGGAGCCTCCGGTCGCAGAGACCGCCATGGCGCCCGATCCTCCCCGCCTCCTCGTTGCCCGCTCCCCGCCTCCCCGGAGGCCGGTGCTTCCGGCAACCGGTCAACTTAGCCGCCGATTCCAGGAAGCGCAGCCTTGTGTACGGCTCCCCCGGGGTTCACAATACCTGGCGAAGAGAGATCCTGGGGGGAGGGGGAGCCCGTGATCATCTGCCATCGCTATCGATACATCTTTCTCAAGACGAAGAAGACCGCGGGCACCAGCCTCGAGATTGCCCTCTCCCGCCACTGCGGTCCCGAGGACGTCATCACCGACATCTCGCCCGAGGACGAGCGCCAGCGCAGCGAGCTG
>JASJBO010000461.1 GCA_030066475.1 Myxococcota bacterium | reverse complement strand
CCTTTCCTGAGATCCACGCCCAGGGGCCCGTGCTCGCGGGCGATGGCCTCGGTCACCCGCTGCTGCCGAGCTCGCGCAGCGTCCGCAACGACCTTCGCCTGGGTGCCGAGCTGGCCTGTGTCGTGGTCTCTGGCTCCAACATGTCGGGCAAGAGCACCTGGCTGCGCACCGTGGGGACCAACGCGGTGCTCGCGCTGGCGGGAGCGCCGGTGCGGGCCCGGTGGCTGCGCCTGTCTCCCCTCCGGGTGGGAGCTTCGATCCGCGTCCACGACTCACTCCAGGAAGGCGAGTCACGCTTCTACGCCGAGATCAAGCGGCTGCGCCAGATCGTGGACGTCTCGCGGGGCGAGAGCGACACGCTCTTCCTGCTCGACGAGATCTTGCACGGAACCAACTCGCACGACCGCCAGATCGGCGCGGCCGCGGTGGTGCGCGATCTCGTGGGCCGGGGCGCCATAGGCCTGGTGACCACGCACGACCTGGCGCTCGCCCGCATCGCCGACGAGCTCGCGCCCCGCGCGGTGAACCTCCACTTCGAGGACCACCTCGAAGACGGCCGCATCGCCTTCGACTACAGGCTGCGCGACGGCGTCGTCGAGAAGAGCAACGCGCTCGCGCTGATGCGCGAGGTGGGGCTCGATGTCTGAAGGCGTGAGGTCCTTCCAGTGCCAGCGGAATCCGATCCGTTGGGGTGTTGGATCCCGCCGCTCGGTCGACCGATAAGTCTCGAGTGGGGGTGAGGCCATGGCGGACGAGCGGCATGGGGTGGGGCTCCCCACGGGCTATCGGCTCTCGGACCGCTACACAGCCGACCGCGGCACGGTCTTCCTGACCGGCATCCAGGCCCTCGCCCGCCTTCCGCTGGAGCAGCTGCGCGCCGACCGCGCCGCCGGGCTCCAGACGGCGGCCTTCGTGTCCGGCTATCCCGGCTCACCCCTCGGCGGCTACGACCAGGCGATCCGCGGCGCGGCACGCGAGGCGCCCGACCTGCCCATCGTGTGCCAGCCGGCGCTCAACGAGGAGTACGCGGCGACCAGCGTGATGGGCTCGCAGCTCGCCGCCGCCCAGCCCGACCGCCGCTACGACGGCGTGCTCGGGATCTGGTACGGCAAGGCGCCCGGCGTCGACCGGGCGAGCGATGCGCTGCGCCACGCGGTGTATGCCGGAAGCGACCCGCGCGGCGGTGCGGTGGCGCTCGTGGGAGACGATCCGGCCGCCAAGAGCTCGACGCTGCCCTCGTCGTCGGCCGGCTCGCTCTTCGACATGCACATCCCCGTGCTCTACCCGGGAGACCCCGCCGAGGCGCTCGAGCTCGGCCGCCACGCCATCGCGCTCTCGCGCTGCACGGGGCTGTGGACGAGCCTCAAGATCGTCGCCGACGTGGCGGACGGCAGCGGCACCGTGCACCTCGATCCGGAGCGCGTCCCGCCGGTGATCCCGCTGCACGAGGGCGCTCCCTACGTCCACGTTCCCGACGGCAAGCTCCTCACCCCGCACACCATCGAGCTGGAGCGCGAGATCTACGAGATCCGTTACGCCCTCGCCGTCGAGTACGCCTCCTCGAACCGGCTCAACCGGAGCACGGTGGATCCGTCGGACGCCTGGATCGGGATCGTCTCTTCGGGGATCACCTACCGCGAGGTGCGCGAGGCGCTGCGGCGCCTGGGCCTGGCAAGCGACGCGGCCGTGGCGGAGGCCGGCATTCGCCTGCTCAAGATGCAGATGCCGCTGCCCTTCAACCCGGCGACCCTGCGTCACTTCGCGCGTGGTCTCGACGAGCTGCTGGTGATCGAGGAGAAGCAGCCGAACCTCGAATCCCTGGTGAAGGACGCGCTCTACAACCACTCCGAGCACCCCATGGTGGTCGGCAAGTTCGACGAGCAGGACCGGCCCCTGCTGCCCGGTCACGGCGCGCTCTCGGCCGACGACATCCTGCCCGCCCTCCGCAGCCGCCTCGCGCGACGCCTCGCCGAGCGGCTCGCGCCGGCTCCCGAGCTTCCCGCGCCGCCGCCGGCCCTCGCCGTGCGCAGGACGCCCTTCTACTGCTCGGGATGTCCGCACAACCGGAGCACGCGGGTGCCCGAGGGCTCGCTCGTGGCGGCCGGGATCGGCTGTCACACGATGGTGATGCTGATGGACCCGAAGCGCGTCGGCGAGATCACGGCGCTCTCGTGCATGGGCAACGAGGGGACCCAGTGGATCGGCATGTCCGGGTTCGTCGAGCGTCCGCACCTCGTCCAGAACCTGGGAGACGGCACCTACTTCCACAGCGGGCAGCTCGCCGTGCAGGCCGCCGTCGCGGCCGGCGTCGACATCACCTACAAGCTGCTGTGGAACGGCTCGGTCGCCATGACGGGTGGCCAGACGGTGCAGGGGCAGGGCTCCCTCGCCAGCGTCGCCCGGGTGCTGCTCGCCCAGGGGGTGAGCCGGGTGCTCGTGACGAGCGACGACCCCGAGCGCGAGGCCTACCGCGCGCTGCCGGCCGGCGTGGAGGTGTGGAGCCGGTCGCGTCTGCTCGAGGCCCAGGAGACGCTCGCGCAGATCTCCGGGGTGACGGTGCTCGTCCACGACCAGGCCTGCGCGGCGCAGGCGCGGCGGGCCCGCAAGCGGAAGCTGGTCCCGACGCCCGATCTGCGCGTCGTGATCAACCCGAGGATCTGCGAGGGCTGCGGCGACTGCGGCCGGGTCAGCAACTGCCTCTCGGTGCAGCCCGTGGACACCCCCTTCGGGCGCAAGACGCGCATCGATCAGACGACCTGCAACCTCGACTTCTCGTGTCTCGAGGGCGACTGCCCGTCTTTCATGACCGTGTCGGGGCCGGGTCGCTTCGCCCGGCTGTGGCGACGCCTGCGGGGCGCTCGCGTCACGGAAGCCGTTCCGGAGGCCCGCCCCGCGGCGCCGGTGCCGCCCGCCTCGCTGCCCGAACCCGTCCTGCGGGTCGACGCCGACGACTTCGCGGTGCGCATCACCGGGATCGGCGGCACCGGCATCGTGACCGTCTCGCAGGTGCTGGGCACGGCCGCCGCCTTCGACGGCTACGAGGTGCGAGGACTCGACCAGATCGGTCTCTCCCAGAAAGCCGGCCCCGTGGTGAGTGACCTCCGGCTGCGGCGCGGCGCACCGGCCGAGACGAACCGGCTCGGCTCGGGCCAGGCCGACCTGATCCTCGCCTGCGACGCGCTGGTGGCCGGCTCGCCGAACGGCCTGGGCGTCGCGAGCCCGGAGCGCACCGCCGTGGTCGGCTCGACCACGGCCACGCCGACCGGGGCGATGATCGCGTCGCCGGGAACGGAGCTGCCGGCTTCGTCTCGGCTCGAGGCCCGCCTGGCCGCGCGGACGCGGGAGGGACACCGGCACTGGGCCGACGCCTCGGCCATCACCACTGCCCTCTTCGGCAACGCGCTCACCGCGAACTTCTTCGTGGTGGGCATGGCGGTGCAGGCGGGGTGCCTGCCCATTCGTGCCGGCTCCGTCGAGCGCGCCATCGAGCTGAACGGCGTGGCGGTCGAGCAGAACGTCGCCGCCTTCCGCTGGGGTCGTTGCCGGATCGCCGATCCCGAAACGCTTCGCGCGGCGCTCGCGGAGCAGCAGGCCCCTGCGCCGGCCGACCGCGCGGCGGTCTTGCCGGACGGGCTGGCGTCGCGCGTCGCGGAGCTCGCTCACGGCGACGCGGAGCTTCGCGAGACGATCGCGCTCCTCTGCCGCGACCTGGTGGCCTACCAGGACGTGCGCCTGGCCGAGGGCTACCTCGCGACCGTGGCCGAGGTGGCCGAGCGCGAGGCCGCGGTCGTGCCCGGGTCGACGCGGCTCACGCTCTCGGTCTCGCGCGGGCTCCACAAGCTGCTGGCCTACAAGGACGAGTACGAGGTCGCGCGGCTGATGCTCCTCGACGAGGGGCTCGCCGACGCGCGGGCGCTGGCGGCGCCGGGAGCGCGCATTGCCTGGCGCCTTCATCCGCCGCTGCTGCGCGCGCTGGGCCTCACGCGGAAGATCGCGGTTCCGTCGTGGGCGGCGCCGCTGTTCCGGCTGCTGGCCTGGGCGCGCTGGCTGCGCGGCACGCCGCTCGATCTCTTCGGTCGCACGCGCATCCGGCGCATCGAGCGCGAGCTTCCGGGCGAGTACCGCGCCGCGATCCGGCGCGTGCTCACCGATCTCAAGCCCGAGCTGCTCGACGACGCGGTCGCCATCGCCGGCCTTCCGGGCCAGGTCCGCGGCTTCGAGGACATCAAGCTGGCGTCCGTGAACCAGTACCGCGCGCGCGTGGCGGAAGAGCTCGAGCGCTTCGCCGCCGGCCCTGCCGCGGCGCGTTAGAGCGAGCCCCGCCCCTCGCTTCTCCGACGGTGCCCTTCGAAGGGCGAAGCCCATCTCTCGTGTACCCAGAAAGCGCCATTTGCACGTGGAGTTGCGGGTTCCACGGTGACCTGGAGGTGGGTCGAATCTCCGGGGCTGATCCCACCCAGGTGGGAGCTCCTGCCCCACTTCCTCGCCGGCCTGGGCAGCTTCCGAGCCGGCCCGCGTCATCTCCCTGCACGGTTCCTGAACCATCCTGGTCTACACCGAACCATGATCACGGGCACTCAGAAAGCCGCCGTCGGCGCCCGGCCGGTACGTGCCGGACCGCCCGACCGACCACGGTGGCCAGCCGCGGGGCGATCGGCCTCGGCAGGTCGTGCGCAACGTCCGGCGAGGTCCCGGTGCTGGCACGGCGCGTGCACTACGACCGGGCAAGCCAAGGGAGAACCCAGATGAGCAACGATCGAGCCTTCGCAATCTACGCCATGATCGTGGTGGGCGGCGTGGCTTCGGTGATCACCGCCTCCGTGATGGCCGGGATCGCCACCCTGCCGACGCCGCTGGTCTTCGCGGAGCACATCGCCCTGAGCCTGCTCTTCCGCGCGTCGTACAAGAGCTTCGGCGGCTTCGATTGGATCACCGGATCCGAGGAGGCCGTGGAGCTGCCCGGCGCGGCAGATGCCGCCCGCGCTGCGGACGCGGCTGCCTAGAGTCGAACCACGGGCTGGGGGGGGGGGGGCGGGGCCCCCCCCCCCCCCAT
>JASJBO010000460.1 GCA_030066475.1 Myxococcota bacterium | reverse complement strand
GTCCAGGAAGTACTGGAGGTTCGCGTTGGACGCGATGGGGATGCCCCACAGGAACGCCTGCGTGGCGCCGTGGAAATCCATATTGTCCAGCAGCTTTTCGAGGGATTGTTGGCTGGGATACTGGTTCTCGAACTCCAGCGTCCCGATGGGCGTCTCTACCCGGCCCTCGAAAGGCTGATCCGGCTGGGGAAGGAAGAAGCGATCCAAGGTGCCTTCCTGCGCTGCCGCGCGGTTACAGACAAGCGCACCGGTTAGGATGACAAGAATGCTCAACCTCATGTCACGCCTCCTTTGTCTCACTGCCCGGTCAGACGAAGATCACCACGAGGAAGGCGGCAAAGAGCGTCAGGTGGATCACGCCCTGCAGGATGTTCGTCCGGCCGGCACTGGCGTTGATCATGGAGATCAGCAGGGTCACCGTCAGTAGGAACAATCCCGCATCATCGAGGCCCAGGACGACCTCGTTCCCGGTGAAGTAGGACGCCGCCAGGACGCCCGGGACCGTCAGCCCGATGGTCGCCAGCGTGGCGCCCAGGACGACGTTGTCCGATCTCTGGAGCTGGTTCGCATATGCAGCCTTCACGGCGCAGAGGACCTCGGGCGACAGGACCAGGATGGCGATGAGAAGGCCCCCGAGGGCGATGGGGGCGCCCATCTGGTCCACACCGTGATCGATCAACACGGCGAACTTCTTCGCCAGCAAGACGACGGGGAGCATGGTCAGCAGCAGGAATACCGAGTGATAGGGCTTGCTCCGTATCACCAGCCCGTGATGCTCGTCCTCGCCATCCGCAGCCTCGCCAGCGCTCTGGTACTTGAAGTAGCCCGGGTGCCGCATCGTCTGGATCGCGAGGAAGGTGCCGTAGAGGACGCATCCCGCTGTTGCGAGGAACCACGGCGGCGTAGCAGCGAATCGTGGCAGGACGAGGGTCAGCGCTGAGAGGGCCACGATGACGGCGAGACAGGCGTGATTGCCCTGGAGGTTGAAGGACTGCTCGCGGTGCCGCAGCCCTCCCACGAGGAGCGTCAGTCCGATGAGACCGTTCAGCTGGATCATGACGACGGAGAACACCGTGTCTCGCGCCACCGTCGGGTTCTCGCCCCCGGTGATCGCCACCGCGATGATCATGATGACTTCCATGCCCGTGACGGCGACGGTCAGAAGCAAGGTGCCGAAGGGCTCGCCCAGCATGACCGCCAGGCAATCCGCGTGTTTCGTCACTCCGAACGCGGCCCACAGGATCGCTCCGCAGAGCCACGCGAAGAGGAAGGCGAACCACGCACCGCTGGACAGGTCGTCGAGCCAGCCCGCTCCGACCGTGAAGTACACCAGGACCGTGGTGAGGCCGACCCAGCAGGCCATCTCTGAGCGGATGATGTCGCGGACGCGGCGGAGAGTCTCTTCATGCGTCATGTCAGACGAGTCCGATGCTTGTCGGCGTACTGCCCATGATGACTACAGACCCGCTGGAGCCTGCGCCCAGATCGCGCGTCGTCGCTCCGCCGACCGGCAGCAGCGGGCTCCCGAGGAACCAGCCGATGCCGTCGGCGGCGAACACCAGGCCCAGGAGCACGAGCAGCGCGACGATGAGCGCACGTCCGCCGCGCTCCGCGATGGCGGCGACGCCCGCGAAGATCGCCTCGCTGCGCGTCGGCACCGCCACGCGGACGAGCAGCAGCGACGCGAGCGGCACGAGGAACACGACGTTGTAGACGACCAGCGCGGTGACCGTGCCGGTCGGTGACAGGTCGGCGCGCAGGACCTGATCGATCGCGCCGAAGTAGGGCACCGCGCCGGGCATGCCGACGAGCGTCAGCACGGCGCCCAGGGAGAACGCGCGCCCGGGCGCCACGGTACCCGCGGGCTCGGTGGCCGCGCGCTCGCCGCGCCGCCGCGCGAGGCGCCATCCGAACGCGACGAGCACAACTCCGAGAACGATCTGGATCGCCAGCTCGAGCGCGAGCGGCTCGTTCCACATGCTCGCGAGCGTCGGACCGATCGCGTCGACGAGCACGTCGAGCCCGAGCAGGATGACGACGCCGCACAGGAGGTACGCGGCGAAGATGCCGGCGAGGAACGCGACCGCGCCGAGGACCGGACGCGGCCCGCCGAGCAGCGCCGCGAGCGGGACGATGCCGATCGGCACGATCGACGTCGAGTCGACCAGGGCGATGCCCGCGAGGACGAGCAGGAGCGAGATCACGCTCGGCGGCCCGGCTCGGAGCGGATGATGGCAAGGATCCCCATCACGCGGCGCGCCTCTTCACAGGCCCAGGAACTGCACGGCGGAACCGCAGGCGAGGATCGCGAGGCCGGCGATGGCGTGGGAGTACCTCTCCACCCTCTTGAGCGGCGCGAAGCTCAGCCCGTAGATCCCGGCGAGCACGACTCCCAGCATGGTGGCGATGGTGACGACGCCGAACACGGCGGTGACGAGCACCATCCCGGCCAGGCTGTGCTGCGCCGCCGGGTACATCAGGATCGGGATCAGAGGCTCGCAGGGCCCGAACACGAAGATGACGAACAGCGCCCACGGGACGGGCGACGACCGCGCCGATCGTCCCTCGTGCACGTGCGCGTGCTCCTCGTGGTGCGTGTGCTCGTGCACGTGGAGCGTCCCCCCAGGATGGACGTGCGCATGGCTGTGTGGCCGGTTCCTCACGGCGCGGAAGACTCCGTAGACCATGTAGGTCAAACCAAAGGCGATGAGGCCCCACGCAGCCCACGTCCCGCGCGCCGATTCGACGAGCTCCAGCTGCTCGACGCCGATCCCCACGGAGACGCCGACCAGCCCGAGGAGCACCGAGCCGAGCACGTGCCCGCCCCCGCATACCAGCGTGATGAGCGTCGTCTTCGAGCGGGACCACTGCCGCGAGCGGCTCATCATGATGAAAGGGAGATAGTGGTCGGGCCCGAGAAGCGTGTGGAACAGCGCGATCGAGCCCGCCGTGGCAGTGAGTACCCAGATGTCCTCGGACATCTACCCTCCCGGGGTCTGCTGATCAGGCGCCCTGCATCGGATGACAGACGAGCGAGACGCGATCCCATGCGGCGTAACGCCGGACGTAGGCGAGCAGGTGGGCCGTGCCCAGTCGGGAGATCCGCCGCGTGACGAGCGCCTCGAGGCCGTCGTCCGGCAGGGTGGAACGGCTGGCCTCTGCCACGACCTCGTCACGCAGCAAGGCCATCCGGTCCTGGATGCGACCCAGCGAAGACAGGGCCCTGGTCAGGAAGCGGTGCTTGAGGGCGCTCACCATCGTGTCCGTGACGGACTCGGGGAGCGCACGCCAGCGGCGACCCAGGTGCTCCAGCGCGGCATCCGTCCGGTCGTAGGGCAGGCGCACGAAGAAGTACTGGCTGCCCCAGTCAGAGTGCGCCTCCGTCATGCTGACGGCGCCGTGGCAGAAGGTGTGCTCTCGCCGGAGCCAGTGCGACAGGAGCGAGTTCGCTCCGTCGGCCATCAGCACCTCGAACGCCAGGGCCGTCCAGTACTCCTCCTCGGACCTGGATGGCGCACGAGTCCCAGCCAGCACGGCCATGCCCGAGGGCACCCCCGCTCCGGGTGCCTCGCGGCGGACCCGGATCGGTCGGTACTCGAGCTTTCGCGGGGTCGGCCCCTCCGCGCTCCCAGGGGCGGTCGAGCTGCCCACCGTCTGCAGCTCTCCGAGCGCGTCGTCCAGCAGGTCCACGAGGTCCTCGCCCACCGCCGGCCCGTGCGCCGTGACCACCATCCTCGTGCCGCGGAGGAAGCGGGCGTACCAGTCCCTCACGTCACCGGCACTGATTGCCGCGAGCGACGCGGGCGTCTCGCAGGACGCCCGCGTCCACGCCGACGCGCCGAAGGCCGACTGCCTGAAGAGGCGGGCCAGGGCATCCACCGCGCCCGGATCCCCGCACACCTCCTGGCGGATGACCTCCTTCTCCGCCTCGACGTCCGCCGCGTCGTAGCTCGGCTCGCGCAGCAGCAGACCCAGGAGGTCGACCAGCGACCGGGTCTGCGCCGCAGGGGCCTGCGCGGCGATCATCACCCATTCGACGTCTGTCGTGGCGTCGACGATCGCTCCCGTCTCCACCTGGAGCCCGTGGGCGCGGCTCCCTTCCTGGACCAGCGGCCGGAGGAGCAGGTGCTCGCAGAGGTGCGCCAGGCCCTCCTTGCCCACCGGATCCCGGGCGGAGCCGGCCCGGATCCAGACGGCGATACCGACCAGCCCCGTTCGCTCCGACGTCTCGACCGCGACCGGCGTGCCCCCGGCGATCCTGTCGAAGCGCAGGTCGGAGCTCACAGGTGGTGGTGAGAGGACGTGTCGTCGACTTCGAGACCCACCACCTCGTGGAGTGGCTTCTCGACGACTCCCTTCCGGCCGACGTAGAGGAACCTCAGCGACACGTGGTTCCTCACGAGATCGTGCGGATACATGTGATGGATCATCTCGGCCGATCCGAAGGCCGGTGACGCGCTCCCTACCTCGAACAAGTCCTCGATGCGCACGCCCTGCAGGTACAGGCGTGAGTCCCCACCGTCTCCGTCCTGCAGCTCGAAGGGGATGTGGGCCAGGCGGAGATAGACGAGCTTGTCGCGAGCCGACCTGTAGCCCTCCACGAACATCTCCTCCAGGAGGTGGGACGTGTCGTGGTCGATCCTCTCCGCCTCGGCACGCTTCACGGCCTCGCCCATCAGAAGGGCTTGAACTCCTTCTCGATGATCGACTTGTGCTTGCCCATCTTCCCGTTGAGCACCAGGGAGCCCAGCGCGTCGACGATGATCCTCAAGCCCATCAGGGACGTGATGTCCGAGACGTCGTAGGGCGGCGAGACCTCGACGACCTCCATGCCACACAGGCCCTCGGACGCGACCTTGCCGACGAGCTTGAGCGCCTCGCGCGGGAGGAAGCCCCCCGGCTCCGGCCATCCGGTGCCCGGCACGAAGCCCGAATCGATCGCGTCGATGTCGAAGCTCAGCCAGACGGCATCCGTGCCCTCCCAGGCCGTCTCCAGGGCCATCTCGGCGACCTTGTCGATGCCCAGGCGCTCGACGTCACCGATGGTGACGACGTTGGTCTGGCGGATC
>JASJBO010000095.1 GCA_030066475.1 Myxococcota bacterium | reverse complement strand
CCGGGTCGGAGCCGATCGTCTTCGCCTCGGCCGACGTCTTCGAGGACCTCCAGAGCGACCTCGACTACTGCGAAGCGTCGCTGCCCCCCGAATCGGTGATCGGACCGGGCGGCGACGGGGGACCCGCCGAGGAGCCCGATCGAGCCGGAGAGCGGGGGATTCGCGGCGATGTCTGTCCGCCGATGGAGTGTCGGACGCCGGCGGAGCTGCCGGCTCAGATCCTCCCCGGCGAGAGTACGGAGGGCGAGGTAGACGTTCCGCCGGGCACGGGCAGCGTGACGGTCTCCCGCTTCATCCCGGGGAGCGACGTCGCGCTGAGCCTGGTCTCACCCACGGGGCGTGTCATCGACCGCACGACGACCGATCCCGACGTGACCCACGAGCTCACCCCGACTCACGAGTACTACACGATCGCCGATCCCGAGCCGGGCGCGTGGACCGTGCGGCTGTTCGGCGCGGACGTGCCGTCGCAGGGCGAGCCGGTTGCGGTGATCGTCCGCCTGACACCGGGGAACCATCCACCGACTGCCGTACCGCGCGTCTCCGAGGAGTTCCCCGACTGCGAGGACGGCGTGGGAGCCCGGGTGACCCTCGATGCCACGGCTTCCTCGGATCCCGACGGGGATGCGCTGAGCTACGCGTGGGAGGACAACGCCGGGACGATCCTCGGCTCGGAAGTCCAGCTCGAGGTGACCCTGCCGGTGGGCACGCACACCGTCACCTTGACCGTAGACGACGGCCGGGGCGGGACCGACTCCGGCAGCGCGATGGTCTCCGTCGGGGACGCCACACCACCGGTGATCCAGCTCGAGGGACCCTCGACCGTCCGACTGCGCTGTGGCATCGACGCCTGGGTCGAGCCCGGCGCCACGGCATTCGATGCGTGCGCCGGCGACGTCGCGGTCGCGATCGGCGGGGACGTCGTCGATCCCGCCATCTGCGGCGACTACACCTTGACCTATGACGCCAGCGACCCGGTCGGCAATGCCGCAGAGACGATGCAGCGGACCGTGCAGGTCGTCGAGACGCCGATCTGCGACCGGGTCGTGTGGGATCTCGCGGCCGTCGAGGAGGAGGCGGGCGTCCGGCTGACCTGGAGCGACGTGGGCGCCGACAGCTACACGCTGTTCCGCCGCGAGGACGGGTCGGAGCTGCTGCTGTCCGTCGTGATGCCGCCGGAGACGACCTTCCTCGACGCGAACGTGTTGCCCGGTCGGACCTATGGCTACGCCATCCGGAGCATCTGCAACGGCGGGGAGAGCGAACTCTCCAACATCGCGACCGTCACCCTCGAGCTGCCGGACGCAGACCAGGACGGGGTGGCGGACCCGAGTGACAACTGCATCCAGGTCGCGAACCCCGATCAGAGGGACACCGACGCAGACGGATTCGGAAGCGCTTGCGATCCGGACTACAACAACGACGGCGCCGTCGGCATCCCGGACTTCAGCTACTTCCGGGAGCGGTTCGGAAGGACGATCGACGACCCCGGCTTCGACCCGCTCCTGGACCACAACGGCGACGGCGCGATCGGGATTCCGGACTTCAACGTGCTCCGGCAGCTCTTCGGCGGACCACCGGGGCCCTCAGGCCTGGACTGCGCGGGCACGATTCCCTGCCCGACGCCCTGATCGGAGGGCTGCCCGGGGTCGACGCGGGGGATCCGAGCTGGACGACCGCTGCGTGCCCTTGAGACGCGACGACCCACCCCCGGCTTGGCCTGAGGCACCGCGTCGCCCACGCGGATCGCGCCGTTCGAATCGCGCGCGCGGTGCGGCACGTCCTTTGCTCTCCGATCTCGGTCGGGGGAACGGAGACAGGGAGAGCTGACGTGGGAACGAGTCGCTGGCAGACAGGTGTGGTGATCGTGGCAGCACTGGGGATCGTCGGCCCGCCGACAGGCTGGGGGGACGTGCCGAATCGGGTCGACCACCAGGGGTTCCTGCTGGACGGCGACGGGGTTGCGGTGACGGACCCCGCGCTCTCCATGGTCTTTGCCCTGTACGACACGCCACTCGACGGCGCGCCGCTCTGGGAGGAGACCCAGGTGGTCGACGTCCAGGCGGGCGTGTACGGCGTGTCGCTCGGCTCGATCGTCGCCCTCGACCCGCTGCTCTTCGCCACCGGCAGCCTGTGGCTCGAGGTGCGGGTGGCTGGGGAGACCCTGTTCCCGCGGACCGAGCTCACCAGCACGCCCTACGCGTTGCGGGCGGGCGACGCGGACCGCCTGGGCGGGGCGACGGCCGCCGAGTTCGCCACGCAGGGACACGCGCACCACTTCAGCGAGCTGTCGGGCGCCGCGGGGGACGCCCAGGTCCCCGACGACATCACGATCCAAGCCGCGGACACGGCCGAGGTCGCCTCGTTCGCGATCCGGGCCGGCGAGGCCGACAGCCTGGAGGGCTTCGGCGCCGCGGAGTTCGCCGAAGCGGCCCACGGGCACCCGTTCACCCAGCTGGTGGGAACGGCCTCGGATGCGCAGATTCCCGACGACATCACCGTCGCCTTTGCCGCCGCGGCAGGGAACGCCGACACGGTGGACGGCCAGCACGCCTCCGCCTTCGCCGCGAGCGGCCACGCCCACCACAGCCTGGACGCGGCCGACGGCAGCCCGGGCGACGCGCTCTACGTGGACGGCGCGGGCAACGTCGGCGTCGGCACGACGAGCCCCTCCGAGAAGCTCGAGGTCGCGGGGAATGCGGTGATCACCGGGGCGCTCAATGCAGAGGGCTACCGGAACGCCTACCAGCTCTTCGATCTCGATCCGGCCCTGGGGCTGGGCTGGGAGCAGCACGTCAGCAGTGGCGGCCTCGCGATCGGAAGCCAGGGGGGCAGCAACCGGCAGATGGTCCTGTTCGCCGACGGCGGGGGCGCGGCGAACGTCTTCGCCATCACCACCAGCGAGGACACCGGCACCACCTGGCCCGCCCGGCTGGTGGTGGAGCAGCGCGGCCGCGTGGGCATCGGCACCGGCGCCCCGGCCTCCCACCTGAGCAACTCGTCGACGCTGGCCTCGGACGGGGCGTCGTCCACCGAGCCCTCGGGACTCAACTGGCGCATCCAGGGGGCCGGCTACGCGGTCGGCATCGAGAACATGGCGGACGGCGGCGACGGCCTGCTGGTCGAGGCGGGGGATCACGTCGGCAACAACGCCAAGGTCGCGCACTTCGTCGCCGGCGACACCTCGCTGCTGCTGGTCCGCGAGGACGGGCACGTCGGCATCGGCACCACCGAGCCCAGCGCCGAGCTCGACGTGGCGGGCGACCTGCACGTCGAGGGAGAGATCTCCTGGCCGGAGAGGACCGGCTACTACACGGTCGGGGCGCTGGAGTTCAATCCCGAGAGCAGCCTGGCCGACTACCGTCGATCCAGCCGCCAGCTCTACACCTTCGCCGACGAGGTCTTCTTCTATGCCGGCGTGCACCTTCCGGATGGCGCCGTCGTCGATCGCGTCAGCTGCTACTGGGCCGACGACTCGCCCGACAACGCAACGCTCTGGCTCGGTCGGCGCAGGATCAATACCGGGGACGGAGTCGACATGGCGGAGATGACCTCGCGTTGGGACTCCACGGCGACCAACCTGAGCTTCTCGGAGTCGATCACGGCTCCAGTCATCGACAATCGGTTCTACGTCTACTACCTGGGGCTGCGGCTGCCCGGCTCGGTCCAGTCCGACCAGCGCGTGCTCTTCAAGAACGCCCGGATCCGGTACACGTACACGAGCCCGTCGCAGTAGCGCAGCGGCGCAATCAGCCCGTCCGCGGCAGGCTCCCGACCCGGCGGCGAACGGAAGCTCGCTCGCCCACGGCGCGGGGCAGGTCGCCCGGTGAGACCGATTGCCAAGGCCTTGGGGCGATGCGTCGCCGTGCGAATCGAACGCTTGTCGGCTGGGTGACGCGCTCGCGTGTCGACCGCACGACACCACGCGCGCGAGATCCGCCAACGAGGCGACATCGAGACATCGAGCGCACGCTGGCACGTCGCTTGCTTTACCGCCGCACACGGAAGCGCAAGGAGGGCTCCTGGATGCGGTGGATCACGGCAGCAGTCTTGGCGGTGGCGTGCCTGGCGGCAGCGGGCCTGACGAATTGCTTCGGTCGCGTCGAGCTCGAGGGGCTCGAGGCGCCGGTTCGAGTGCAGACCGACGCGCGGGGCGTGCCGCACGTCGAGGCGAGCTCGCTGGTCGACGCCATGCGCGTCCAGGGCTACCTGCACGCCCGCGACCGCTTCTTCCAGATGGACGTGCTGCGCCGCACGGCGGACGGCACGCTGGCGGAGCTCTTCGGCGGGCTCAACGGCGTGATCGAGGACGCGCGGCTGCGACTGCTCGGCCTGCGCGGCGCCGCCGAGCGCGAAGAGGCCGCGCTCTCCGACACCGAGCGGCCCGTGCTCGAGGCCTACGTCGAGGGCGTCAACGCCTGGCTCGAGACCAACCCGCTGCCGCCCGAGTACGCCGAGCTGGAGCTGACGCGCGCCGAGCCGTGGACGATCGTCGACTCGTTCCTGTTCGCGAAGCTCTTCATGCTGCTGTTCGACAACCGCCTGTTCGAGATCGGCGAGACCACCGATCTGGCGCGCTTCGTGGAGGCCGGACGCGAGCACGGCTTCGACGGCCGGGCGCTCTACTTCGAGGACGTGGCGCGGATCGCGCCGATGGTGCCGGTCGCCACCGTGCCCGACGGCGGCGGCGAGGCCGCCTTCCTCGAAGGCGTGGCGCCGGACACGGGCGCGCCGCAGCCGCCCGTGCCCGTGCCGTTCCGGATGACGAGCGCCGATCTCCCGCCGTGGCCCACGCGACTCGCGGCCGACGCCGGCAGCAGCTGGTGGGCGGTGGCCGGCAGCGAGAGCGCGGCCGGGGTCCCCATGCTGGCACCGCTCAACGACCTCACCCTGACGGTGCCGGCCCCGGGCTACGAGATGCACCTCACGGTCGAAGGCGACCCCCTCTTCGGCGACGTGAACGTGAACGGCATCTCGGCACCCGGACTGGCGGCCTACTTCCTGATCGGGCTGAGCGACCACCTCGCCTGGGGCGCCACCGGCTCCTACTTCGACGTCTACGACCTGTTCTCGGACCGGCTCGTCCGCGACGACCCCGACTGCCGCGACGGCGAGGGGCAGCCGGTGCGCCTGTGCCTGCTGTCGGAGGGCGCCCTGCACCCGGTCGAGGAGCGCGACGAGACCTACCTCGCCAACCTGGCCGGCGACGGGATCCCGGACAACCACGTGGACTTCACCCTCGGGATCCGCGCGTCCGCTCCCGCGGCAGCCCACGTGCTCACCGTTCCCTTCCGCAGCTTCGGCCCGATCCTCGACGTGGGCGACCCGACCTTCCTGGACGACACCGTCACCGGACCCGGGGAGACCACGGCGCTCACGCTCCAGTGGACGGGCTTCCACGCCACGCGGGACCTGCGCGGCGCGCTCGCGGTGCTCCAGGCGCGAGACGTCGACGACTTCCGCGAGGCCCTCCGGCTCTTCGCCGGGACGGCCTCCCACTACGTCGTCGCCGACAGCGAGGGGCAGCTCGCCTACTTCGCGACTCGCGAGATCCCGCTGCGCGCCGACCTCGAGGCAGGCCGCGTCGAGGGCGAGGGGCCCGCCTTCATCCGCGACGGCTCCGGGCCGAGCAACTGGATCGGGGATCCGGATCGATCGCAGGGGCAGACGATCCCCTTTGCAGTGCTGCCCTTCGAGGAGATGCCGCAGCTCGTGAACCCGCCCAGCGGGTTCGTGGTGAACACCAACAACGAGCCCACCGGCCTGGAGTACGACAACGACGCCCTGAACCAGCGCCGTCGCTCGAATCCGGACGCGATCTACTACCTCGGCTTCGCGCACCGGGTCGCCTCGCACCTGCGCGCGGGGCGCGCGACGCAGCTGATCGAGGCGCGCCTCGCCGCCGGCGAGACGGTCTCCTTCGACGACATGGCGCGCTTTCACGGCGACGTGCGCCAGCTCGATGCCGAGCTGCTCGTGCCGCACCTGCTCGAGGCGTGGGACCGGGCCGTCCGGGCCGGGGCTCCCGCAGCGCTCGCCGATCTCGCCACCGACCCGCGCCTCGAGGAGGCGATCGGACGCCTCGCGGCCTGGGACTACACGGCTCCGACCGGGATTCCCGAGGGCTACGACGCGAGTGACGTCGACGGCGAGAACCACCCGGACGAAGAGGTCTCCGCGGAGGAGATCGCGAGCAGCGTCGCGGCGACCCTCTACAACGTCTGGCGGGCGCAGGTGGTCGAGGACGTGATCGTGGCGCGGCTGGCCGACTTCGGCCTGGCGAACACGGGCCTGACCAGCTTCGGCTTCCGGGACATCTTCGACAAGCGCAACCTGAAGGCCCTGCACCACCTGCTGTCCCGGGACCCGTACACGGGCGTGGGCGCTTCGGGGATCGACTTCTTCCCCGAGCCCGTCGCGCTGGGCGCCGACGACCGCCGCGACGCCGCGCTGCTGCGCGCTCTGCAGGCGACGCTCGATGCGCTGGCCTCGGACACCTACGCCGCGGCCTTCGCCCGCTCGGAAGACCAGGACGACTACCGCTGGGGCAAGCTCTCGCGCGTCACGCTCCGGCATCCCGCGTCACCGACGCGCTCCGTCCCGCCCGCAGGCGGCTTCGCGAACCTGTCGCCGCAGCTGCCCGGGATCCCGCGCGACGGCGCCTTCCAGACGCTGAACCGCGGCACGCCGGACGCGGCGGCCTCGGGCGCCAACGGCTTCGAGGTGACGATCGGCTCGGTCTACCGCTGGGTGCTGGCGCCCGGCCACCCGGATGCGTGGCGCGACGGGGTGCTCGCCCTCTCGAGCCTGGCCGGTGGCGCCTCGGGGGACGCGGACAGCCCCCACTACGCCGACCGGCTCGCGAAGTGGCTGACGGCCGACTTCGACGTCGTGCCGTTCGATCCTCACGCGATCGACTGGTTCACCGAGCGGACGGAGGACTTCCTCCCGCCGCGCTCGGATGATCCCTGACGGGCGAGCCAGCGGCACATCTTCTCGACGGTCACCTTCATGCCCGCCAGGCTACTGTCCTGCCTCCGGGAGGAGTCGATGTCGATCGTCGAGAATCGCAGGACCGTCGAGAAGCTGTGGTCTGCCCTCTCCGCCCGGGACTGGGAGACGCTCAAGAGCTGCCTCGCCGACGACGTGCACTACGAGGACGTCCCGACCCCGGACCCCGGCGCCCGCGGGCCCGAGAACGTGGTGAAGCGCCTGGCGATCGCCTTCGACCACCTGATCGACCACCAGCACACGACCCACCACCTGGTCTGCGAGGGCGACGTGGTGTTCCTCGATCACACCGAGTCCTGGACCTTCAAGACCGGCGAGACCGCCTCGCACCAGTTCGCGACGCTCCACGAGAT
The DNA here is from genome assembly GCA_030066475.1 of Myxococcota bacterium. The sequence continues at coordinate 22,500 of JASJBO010000095.1, read as the reverse complement.
GCGCGACGGCAAGGTCGTGCGCTGGAGCGACTACTGGGACGTCTCGGGCTTCGTCGGCCAGTTCCCCCAGTGGTTCCTGGAGGAGATGGCCGGGGCGAGCGAAGCCGACTTCACGGACTGATCGGGTCCCCGCGCAGCCCCGACGGGCCCGGCTCCCTGCCGAAGTAGAAGCGGAACACGCCGAAGTCCGGGATGCCGATCGCTCCGTCGCCGTTGTGGTCGCAGATCCGAGCGAAGCCGGGATCGGCGTGGGTCCGGCCGAACTGCGATCGGATGAGATTGAAGTCCGGGATGCCGACCAGGCCGTCGTTGTTGTAGTCCGGATCGCAGGCGTCGCCGTAGCCGTCGAAGTCGCTGTCGATCTGCTGCGGGTTGCGCCAGGTGCTGCAGTTGTCCTGGCAGTGGCCCACCCCGTCGAAGTCGTAGTCGGGGCTCTCGTCGACGACGCCGTCGCAGTCGTCGTCCAGGCGGTTGCAGCGCTCCTCGGCGCCGGGGTGGATCTCCGCGTTGTCGTCGCGACAGTCGTCCAGGCACGGGCTGTAGCCGTCGCCGTCGTTGTCGAAGCCTTCGTCGACGGTGCCGTCGCAGTCGTTGTCGAGGCCGTCGCAGATCTCCGCGGCGCCGGGATGTGCCGCGGCGCTCCCGTCGTGGCAGTCGCCGCCGGCCGCGGTGTAGCCGTCGCCGTCGTTGTCGGGCTGGCCGCTCGTCTCGATGCTCCAGACGAAGGCGTGCGAGTGGTAGCCCTCGACGTAATCGCTCCCGGCCACCTCGGTCGCGTCGTTGAGGGCCCTGGGGGCCGTGCCCTGGAGCGCCTCGCCCAGGTCGAACATCAGGTCGTTGATGCCGTCGCCGTTCACGTCGGTCGACCACAGGGGCGGCCGGTCGTGGATCTCGACGGCGGTCAGCAGGAAGAAGCGGCCGCCGCAGCTTCCGAACACCTGGTTGGCGTCGTTGATGTCGATGGCGCGGCACTCCCAGCCGGGCGAGAGCGTGCCGAGGTCCTGGATGCCGTGGGCCTGGCTCCAGACGAACGCCGCCTCGTCGGCTCGGTACGAGCCGGGGCAGGTGCCCGGGAACGGCGGGGGCGTCTCCACCCGATTCCAGCTCGTGCCGACCACGAATCCCCGGTTGTTCGTCGCCACGGCCTCGCTCGCGCTGCGTCCCGGCAGGGCCCCGAGATCCACGTAGTCCCCCGCCGCGTCCCAGCGAAGCGCGTGGTGGTACAGGTGCTTCGTGCAGCCGAAGGGGAAACTCCCGCTCGTCACCACGTCGAAGCTCGAGCCGACGACGTTGCGCGAGTCGTCGAGGTCGGAGCCGATCGAGCGCTCGTCGCCCGGCAGGGTGCCGAGTCCCGTCACGGCGGCGGTGCTCGCGTCCCAGCGCGCCGCCTGGTCATCGCTCGTTCCCGCGACGAAGCCGTTGCGGTTCACCGCAGTGACGGTCGTCGACCCGCCCAGGCGGTCGAGCTCCTCCATCTCGCCCGGGATGGCCGCGTCGACGGTCAGCCCCGACGGGGGCGTCGTTCGCGTGAGGGTGATGTGCTCCGCGTACTGGACTCTCCCGACGTAGTAGCGAGCGACGGCCGAGATGCGCCGGCCGTCGGGCACCACCGTGCCCGCGAGCGCGACCAGGCGGATGGTGGGGGGGATCAGGACGCTGCCGGTCAGGGTGATGTCGCGCCCGACGATCTCGCCCTCGAAGCCGGCGAGCTGGCTGACCTCCACGTGGTTGCCGATCTGCTCGAGGGTGACCACGATCGGCTGGTTGCGGATCGTCGTCGCCCAGTTGGCGTCGACGTTCATGGTGGGCCACCAGCGGAAGGGACGGCCGCTGCTCGTCCCCGCCACCACCGGCAGCGGGCTGGCCACCGCGGTGGCCTCGCTCGTGGTGGCATCGGGCAGCAGGCCGAGGTCGGTGAACCCGCCGTCGTCGTGCAGGTAGGCGTGGATCTCGTCGGGCGGCGTCTCGCTCCAGCCGACCACGGTGTTGTTCGGCGAGATGGCCGTGGCCGCGCTCTCCACGCCGCCCAGGGTGCCGAGGTCGATGGTGCCCGGCAGGAGCGGCGAGTAGACGAAGGCGCGCCGGTCGCGGGGCTCGAACCAGCCCGCCACGAAGCCGGCGTCGTTGACGGCGACGCCGGCGCTGTCGTCCCGGTCGGAGATCATCGCGCCGAGGTCGAGCATCGGTTGGCCGTCCCGCCAGAGGAACGCGTGCTCCTCGTGTCCGGTGCCAGGACCGCTGTAGCCCGTCCAGCCGGTCACGCGGCCGTTGCCCGACATGGCCAGGGGAATGCTCGACTGCTCCTCGTGAGTGAGCGAAAGGTCCGGCAGCGGATCGATGCTGCTGGCGTTGCGCCAGATGAAGCCCGTGGAATTGAAGGAGGCGGTGCCCCACTGGCCGACGATCACGCCGGTGTCGGACACGAACAGGGCCCGGCTCCAGGTCTTGCCGAGGGCCGCGTTGACGCCCAGATCGACCATGCGCTGCGCGGGCGTCCACCGGAAGGCGTGGCCCTCGTTCGAGGCGCCCCCCGTGTAGCTCGAGCCGACGACGACGCCGTCGTTGACGCCGAACGCCCAGCTCGAGGTGCCGCCGAGCGTGCCGAGGTCGAGCATCGCGGGGACCGGCGAGCTGGGGTCCCAGGCGAAGGCGCGCTGGTTCCCGTCGGCGTTGCGGCTATAGCCGACGACGACTCCATCGGCGTCGAGCGCGGTGGCGTTGCTCGAGCTGCCGCCGAGGGTGCCGAGGTCGATCATCAGGTCGTTGGCGCCGTCGCCGTCCGAGTCCTGGAACCAGACCTTCACGCCGAGGACCTCGGCCGGGAGGATCAGGAAGGCGCGGGTCGCGCCAGTGGCGGTCCGGCTGTCGCCGATCACCATGCCCGCGGCGTTGGCGTCCATCACGCGCGTGTAGTTGCCGCCCAGGGTGCCGAGGTCGCGCATGCCGTCGGCCTCGGTCCAGACCCAGCCCCGCTGGGCACCCGCGGCGTCGCGGTCGTTGCCGAACACGTTGTCCTCGGCGTCCACCGCGACGGCCCGGCTGTCGCCCCCGCCGAGGGTTCCGAGGTCGATCATGCCGTCGTCGTAGCGCCAGAGGAACGCGTGCACCTCCTCGATGCGGGTCCCGCTCTTCCCCACGACGACGCCGTCATCGTTGATGTCGTTGCCCCAGCTCTGCTCGCCTCCGATGGTGCCGAGGTCGAAGGCCTGGACGTCGACGTCGGCGCGGGCCGTGCCGGCCAGCCACAGCGCAAGGACGGCGCAGCCGAGGAAGAGCGGTCGCGAGAGGTGCTGCTGGGGGCGCATCGGGATTTCCTCCGAAGGGAAAACCCTTGCAGCGAGCGTGCCCGACGGGACTGCCGCGGGGGAGGGCGCCATCCCCGTGGTGGGACGCAATGTCGGCGGGAGTGGGTCGATTCGCCGCGCTGCCACAGGCGACGCTGTCAGCCGGCTTACAGGCGAGTGTTGGAGGCGCTCAGCCCGAGCGCCCCTTGCGCCGCTCCAGCATCCGCAGGCCGCGCTGCGCGTCGTGGTCGTTCGGGGCGATGCGGGCGGCAGTGGAGAAGTGTCGGCTTGCCGCCTCGGCGTCGCCGGCGGCGAAGGCGAGCTGTCCCAGCACGACGTGCGCGCGAACGTTCTCGCGGTCTTGCTCCAGGACGGTTCGCGCCACTCGCTCAGCCTGGGCGCGCGCGGCGGCGCGCTCGTCGTCGCCACGGGCGAGCTGCAGCTCGATCCAGGCGAGCAGCATCTCGTACTCGGGCTCGCCGGACTGGAGCTCGAGGGCACTCACCAGCTCGTGCCGGGCGCCGGCCAGGGCGCCCGACTCGAACATGAGCTTCGCGCGCTGGTAGGCGCGCTCGGCGCGCAGGCAGTCGGTGCGCTCGTTCACCTTGGCGTCGCCGGACGAGGCGGTGCGGCGCGCGCGGTCCACCTCGCGGCGGAGCCCAGCGAGACTGCCGCCCCACATCAGCCCCTGCTTCGCGGCCGCGGATCCCGCGGCTTGCGGCCAGGCGGGCGCAGCGTGCGAACCCGCGCTGCCGCCGATCGCGGCAAAGCCAGCAGCCCGCGTGATCGTAAGCGCCGCGACGAGCTGCGCGGTCTGCTCGCGGGACAGCGGCGAGGCGGCCAGTACCGTCGCGAGCGCCTTCCCCTCCGCGAGCAGGAGCAGCAGCTTCTGCTCGGCCGGCGTGAGCTGGAAACGCCTCACCAGATCGCCCGGCTCCGCGTCGAGCCTCACGCGGTGCCCGGAGTGCCGCTTCATGATCGGATCGAGCTGGTCGGGACCGAAGTTGTCGCGAATCCCGGACAGCACCAGCAGCTCGAGCGGCGGGCAGGCGTACTCGCCGTTCTCCTCCGCGACCTCGGTCCCGAGCTCGAAGCGGTACTCGAACTCGGACCAGCGGAAGCAGGCGCCGATCTTCTCGACGATCTGTCGGGAGAGCGCCTCGAAGACCTCGACCGGCGACAGGATGCCCAGCTCGATCAGCACCTCGCCCATGCGGATCGTCTCGCAATCGACCAGGCGCTCCGTCATGCGCTCGACCACGCGGACGTAGTCGTCCTGGGCGATCTCGCCGTGGCGCACCAGCATGCGGCCCAGCGTCTCGCGCAGGGCGCCGCCCTCCGCGAAGACGGGCTCGCCCGCGCGCAGGTGGATGCGGGTGCAGACGCCGCCGGCGCGTACCTCGAGCACGCCCGACTCGCCCACCTCGCGCAGCGCCACGAGCAGCTCGGGGATGCTGGGCGGCGGACCGGTCCCGTTGGTGGGGACCTGCCGGGGCGAGGGCGGACGCACGCGAGTCACCATGGTGGCTGGCTTGATTCCTCCGAGGAACGCCAGGGTCCGCATCGGCAAAACGCTCCAGGAGCTGGATGCCGGGAGCGGGCTCGCTCCCGTCCTGGAAGGTGACGGGAAGCCCTCAGATCGGGGGGCAGGGCGCGCTCCCCGCGCAGGCCAGGCCCGAGGGGCCCGGCGGCTCGCCGAAGGAGCCTCGGAGCCGGTTGAAGTCGACGATCCCGACGGCGCCGTCGCCGTCGACGTCCACCTCGGGATCGAAGCCGGGGTCCGCGTCGGTGCTGCCGAACCGGCTGCGCAGGCGGTTGAAGTCGGCGATGCCCACCAGCCCGTCGTCGTCGTAGTCGGCGTCGCAGGCGTTGCCGTAGCCGTCCCGGTTCGCGTCGCGCTGGTCGGGGTTGGCGAGCGCGAGGCAGTTGTCCCGGAAGTCGGGAACCCCGTCGCCGTCCGAATCGGGCAGCGGGGGCAGCGCGTCGGCACGAGCGCACTGGGACGCGTCTCCGGAGGAGAGGCTCGCAACGTCGACCGCCGGGACGAGGTCGATCGGCAGGGAGCGGACGAAGGAGCTGCCCAGCGCCGGATTCTCGTACGCACCGAAGTGGTTGTGGTCGAGCTGCACCGTCACGCCGGTGCGCCCGTCGGGGAGATTGCCCGCGAGCGGCGTCGACGGGTCGGGGATCGGCTCGAGCGCGAGCGAGCCGAAGGTGGGATGGTAGGTCGTGTTCGCGAGCGGCAGACCGAGTGCCGTCCCCAGGTGGGAGATCGCCTCCCACGGCGAGCAGCCGTCTCGCAGGCCACCGACCGACAGGACGTGTGCGCTCCGCGCGAACGGTGCGTAGTTCGCGGGATCGCCGATCTCGGAGATCGTCTGGAGCCCGGTGACCAGCGGGTGGAACCTGTCCAGCTCGTCCGGCTCGAGCTGCGGCACCAGCGTCGCCAGGGTCTCGCGGATCGAGCCGCGGTGCGCGAGAGCGTGGAAGAGCCCCGCGCCACCCGCGGACAGGAAGGCCGCGTCGAAGCGGTCGTCCACTCCGATGGTGATCGGGATCGTGAGGGCCCCCTGGCTGTGCCCGGCGATCACCACGAGCGCGTCGTCCGTCTCGACGGGAGCCTCTGCGCCCGCCTCGGCGGCCGAGAACGCCAGCCCTTCGACCACGCGGCGCAGGTAGATCATGTCCGCCGCCTGCTGCAGCAGGTTGGTGCGAGCCGCGAGCGGGTTCAGGAAGTTGAAGAACTGCGCCTCGGGCTCCTGCAGGAAGGGGTTTGCGGCCGTGACGCGCCGATCGCCGCTGTAGAGCGGCGCGATCGACGCGACGACGTAGGGAAGCGGCGCCGAGTCGAAGACCCCCAGACCGTCGGACTCCGCGAAGCCACCCGTTCCGGCCATCCAGAGCAGGATGGGCCAGCCCTCCGGCGGCGGCGGCCCGCACGGGAAGGTCGCCTCGAAGTCCACGCGCTCCGTCGCCTGCTGCACGGCGACACCGCCCGCGACGACGATCGCGCCGCCGGCCCCGGGCAACTCGTAGGGCGGGACGCCCGTCTGCCACCTCGGGAGGTCCAGGGACCCGAAGACGGTGGTGGTCGTCCCGGAGAGCGGGGCGCAGCTGCCCGCGCTCCGCGACACCGGTGCAGGCGCCGGCAGCGCGGCGACGGCCGCCGCGATCGCCTGCATCTCGCTCGTGAGGTCCTGCGTGGTGAACACGGTGAACGCCACGATCTCCTCGGGCACCCGATCGGTGTGCGCCGCCACGTAGGCGAAGGCCGCATCGCGTTGCTCCCGCAGCGCATTCCAGTCCGCCTCGCCCACCGGGCGGCTCGCGTCCCACGGCTCGTCCAGCGCGTCGAGCAGGTCGGCCCGCGCCAGCGGTGGCCGACCCGCGCCGGGGAGATCCTCGAAGAGGATCGCGGCGTAGCGCGTGCCCTGCTCGAGGGCGTATCCGGGGTAGGGCATGAGCGAGAGCAGGTTCGCCGGCCGCATCAGGGTCGGCGCCGCCTCGAAGTCCAGCAGCAGCGGAGTCCGCGGGCTCTCGGGCGCGTCGAGGCTCACGAGCAGCGCCGGCGCGTCGTCCGAGAGGGTCGCCGCGGCATCCCAGCGCGGCGCCAGGTCGAGCGCCTCCGTCGCCTGGAAGTAGATGGCCGCGTTGGTGCCGAAGCCGGTGGTCACGAGGCCGCCGTTGAAGAACACGCCGGCCGCGAGGATGTTCACCGCCGTTCCCGGATAGCCGGTCAGGTCGATCGTCCCGTCGGCACGAACGCGGATGTCGTTGGGCCAGGGCAGCGAGAGGAAGTCGAGGGGCAGGTCGGGCTCCATGCGGATCCCCGGACCGGCCGGCCCGGAGCTGGCGGGGGGGACCAGCGCGACGAAGAGGACGGCCGCGGCGAGCGGGGCGAGTCGGTTGCCGTGCGATCCCATGGCGCCCTCCCCGCGAGGTGACGACTGCGGCCGATCTCGCTCGGGCAGCGTACCAGAGACCGGGCACGACTTCGCGGCGACGTCGCTGGCGGATCAGCGCCCCAGGCGTTGCGCCACGTCGAAGGCAACCAGTGTGCAGGTGAGTGCGAAGCCGACGACCGGCACCGCGAGCGGGAACGAGACGGTGTCCGACGAGGGCGGGCCGCGCCGCTTCACGAGCACCAGGGCGAGGTTGGCGAGCGCGAAGGTCAGGAGGGTGACGAGCGAGGTGGCCTCGGCCAGCGCCTCGAGCGGGAGCGCGATCGCGAGCCCGCCGGCGACCAGTCCGGCAATCGCGGTAGCGAGCAGGGGGGTGCGCGTCCGCGGATGGATGCGCGCGAACGCGGCGGGCAGCGAGCCCTGCAGCGCCAGGCCGAGCATCACGCGAGCGGCCTTGACCACCTGGACCAGGGCGCCGTTCAGGAGCGCCAGCAGGGCGACCACCCCGAGCGCGGCGACGGGACCGCCGGCGCGCTCGAACACGAGCAGGAGCGGAGCGCTCGAGGCGCCGATCTCGGACGGCGGGACGGCCAGCACGACGATGCTCGTGGTCACGACGTAGAGGATCGCCGTCAGCACGAGCGTGACGACGATCCCGAGCGGCATCGTGCGGCGCACGTCGCGGACCTCCTCCGCCATGTTCACCATGTCCTCGAAGCCGAGAAAGGCGTAGAACGCGAGCACGGCAGCCGACGCGACCGCGCGCGCGTCGAGCGCGCCGCGCGGCAGCATCTCCGGGAGACGCTCCGGAAGCTCGGCGAGGTGCGGCGCGCCGTACGCGATCACGGCCAGCAGACCCCCGACCTCGACCAGCGTGACCAGGCCCGCTGCGGTCACCGACTCGCGCACGCCCCAGGCCGCGACCGCGCCGAGCACCAGCACCACGCTGCCCGCGGCGAGCACGAGCGGGACCTCGACGAACTCGGCCAGGTGGCCGGCGAAGGCCACGCTCACGGTCGCCGCGGAGATCAGCCCCGCCGCCGCGACGAGCACGCCGACCAGCGCCGAGAGCCGCAGCGACCCGAAGCCCTCGCGCACGTAGACGACCTCGCCGCCCGCACGCGGGAAGCGCGACGAGAGCTCGGCGAAGCTCAAGGCGGAGAACAGCGCGATCGCCGCGGCCAGCAGGAAGCTCACGGGCGCGGCCATTCCCGCGCGCCCGGCAACGAGGCCCGACAGCGCGTAGATCCCCGCGCCGATCGTCGTGCCGAGGCCGTACAGCACGAGCCAGGGGAGCGACACGACCCGTCGCAACGACGGCTGGCCGTTGGCTTCTTCCATGCGCGTCCCCCACCCGGAGCCCGGGACGCGCGAGTCTACCGCTCGGCGCGCAGCGAGCCGCAGGCGAGCGAAGTCAGTTCAGCTAGCCTCCGCCTCGATCCGCTCGGGGAAGGAACCGACGTGAGCCGACTCGTCCTGTGCGTGGCCCTTCTGCTGCAAGCCGAGCTGGCGCTGGCCGGCTCCCCGTTCCAGTTCGCCGCGCCCGACCTGCGCGCGCCCGAGGACACGCACGTGAACGGGCTGCGCCTCTCGATCTTCCACGGCGACACCGAGGTCGTGCGCGGCGTCGACATCGGGCTGCTCTCGCTGAGCGAGAGCCGCGAGCTGTCCGGCCTGCGTCTGGTGGCGGGCATGAGCCGGCTCAGTGGAGACATGTCGGGCGGCGCCGCCATCAGTCTGGTGAACGTCCACTCGGGCCGCGACGCGGGGCTCAACGCCGCCCTCGTGAACCGGCTGGGCTCGCCCGACCGCGCCGTCAACGTGGGCTTCGTCCAGGTCGCCGACGGCACCACCCTGGTGGACGTGGGTGGGCTGAACGTCTCGAAGCAGTCGACCGTTCAGCTCGGCTTCGTGAACGTCACCGAGAAGATCACCGGCGTCCAGATCGGCTTCATCAACGCCGCCGAGAACGGCTTCCTGCCGGTGTTCCCGATCTTCAACTTCGCCCGGGAGTAGGCCGGGACCGCCTCCACCCTGCGCGAGCCCCGTGTAGGCCGCCCACGCGAGCGCGCTCGCCACCGAGGTGCGCTGTACGCCGGCTCCGCGCCGAGGCTATGCTCCAGCTGGCACACGATCGGGCAGCCCGCGGACCTGCCGACGGCGAAGCCGGCGACCGAGCCGAGTGCTCCCGCTGGAATCCCCTGGCGCTCGAAGAGAGAGAACAGCCCCGCCCATGCCCCCCCCTGCGGAGGAGGAAAGCCCCGAGCTGCGCTTCGACGCCGCGCTGCTGCGGCGCTGTCTCGAGCTGCTCGGGCCGGTGCGCTGGCACCTCGCCGCGCTCTTCGGCTGCTCGGTGACGCTGGCCCTGGCGCTGCTCCCCGTCGTCCTGTTCCTGGTCGACGCCTTCTGGACCCGCGCGCTCGAGGGCGAGGCGCTGACCGGCACGCTGGCCGGCTTCCTGCGGCTCGATCCCGCACTGTACGCGGCCGGCGAGGCCCTCGACGCCGACCAGCGGCGCGCGGTGCTGGTGCGCGTGATCGCGATCGGGGTCGGCGTGACCCTGCTCACCGTACCGCTCGTGCTGGCGCTCTACTACTACCACGTCTGGATCCTGCAGCGCGTGAACCAGGTGCTGCGCGTCCGCATGATGGAGCGGCTCCAGGCGCTGTCGCTGCGCTTCCACGGCGAGAGCCGGATCGGCGACGCCATCTACCGCGTCTACCAGGACAGCGCGATGGTGACGCAGCTCATCGAGGTGGTGGTCCTCGCGCCGGTCTACAGCGCGGGGCGCGCGCTGATGGGCATCGCAGTGGTCGCGTTCTTCGACCTGGGGCTGGCGTTCGCGCTGCTGGTGCTGCTGCTCCCGATGCTGTGGCTCGGTCTCGGGGCGACCCACCCGCTGCGCCGCCGCTTCCGCCGCGCGCGCGAGGCCAACAGCGACCTGACCTCGCGCATCCAGGAGACGCTCTCCGGCATCCGGGTGCTCAAGGCCTACGGCGCCGAGGGCTTCGAGCAGGGCCGCTTCGAGGCGGCCAGCCGCGAGGCCTTCGAGGCCGCCTTCTCGGCGCGCTACCTGTTCGCGTGGATCTCGGTGGCGCTCTACTGGGTGGTGTTCCTGGGGCTGGTCGGCGCGTCGGCCTGGGCGGCGGAGCTGACGCGGCGCGGCGGCGAGCTGTTCCTGGCCGCGGCGGGCTTCAGCGCCTGGACCCTGGGCGGCTTCAACTTCTTCAAGCTGCGCTTCGGCGACGGCGCGGGGCAGCTGCGCCAGCTCCTGCGCACCTGGACCAAGGCGCAGGACATCGCGGTGGGCCTCGACCGCGTGTTCGAGATCCTCGACCTCCAGCCCGAGGTGCAGGACGCGCCGGACGCCGTGGCGCTGGGCCCGCTGCGGCAGGGCGTGCGCTTCCGCGGCGTCGGCTTCCGCTACCAGCCCGACCGCCCCGTGCTGGACGGCGTGAGCTTCGAGGCGCCGGTGGGCAGCGTGACCGCCGTGGTCGGCCCGACCGGATCGGGCAAGACCACGCTGATGGCGCTGCTGTTGCGGCTGTTCGACCCGGACGCGGGCGCCGTCGAGATCGACGGCGTCGACCTGCGCCGGCTGCGCGTCGAGAGCCTGCGCGAGCGGGTCGCGGTGGCGCTGCAGGAGAACGTGCTGTTCGGGACCACGATTCGCGAGAACATCCGCTACGCGGTGCCCGACGCCGACGACGACCGCGTGCGGGAGGCCGCGCGGGTGGCGGCGGCCGACGCGTTCATCGAGGCGCTGCCGCAGGGCTACGACACGCCGCTCGGCGAGCGCGGCACGCGGCTGTCGAGCGGACAGCGCCAGCGACTCACGATCGCGCGCGCCATCCTGAAGGACCCGGCGATCCTGATCCTCGACGAGCCCACCGCGTCGCTCGACGCCGAGACCGAGCTGCGGGTGCTGCGCAACCTGGCCGCCTGGAGCCGCGGGCGGGCGGTGTTCCTGGTGGCGCACCGGCTGTCGAGCGTGCGCTCGGCCGACCGCATCCTGGTGCTCGACGCGGGCCGGCTGGTCGAGCAGGGAACCCACGACGAGCTGCTGGCGCGCGACGGCGGCCTGTACCGGCTGCTCGCCCTGCAGGAGGCGGGCGGGCTCGCGACGCTGGCGGGGGACGCGGCGTGAAGCGCGCCGACGACGAGCCGCTCGAGCTCGGCACGCGCGACACGCTGCGCCTGTTCGGGCGCGCGCTGCGCTACGCGACGCCCTTCCGCGCCCGCTTCGCGGTGAAGCTCGCGCTGCTGCTGCTGAGCCTGCTGCCGCTCCTGTTCCTGCCCTGGACGATCAAGATCGTCGTCGACCACGTGATCCTCGAGGTGCCGGTCGGAGCCCAGGCCACCCCCTACCCCGCGCTGCTCGCCCCGCTCGAGCGGCTGCTCACGGGCCTGGCCCCCCTCGACATCCTGCTCTGGATGGTGGGCCTGCAGGCAGTGGGCGTGCTGCTGTTCGGCGCCGTGGGCGGCAGCGGGGGCGAGCGCGACCAGGCCGACGCGTGGCTCTCGAGCGGACACGACACCGCCACGCGCACCGAGAACGACGCGAACGCGGGCTTCAGCCTGACCGGCGGCCTGCTCGGCATGCTCGACTTCCGCTGGACGATCCGCCTGACCCAGGCGCTCAACCACCACTACCGCTCGCGGCTCTTCGAGCGCATCCAGGGCCTGCCCCCCACCGCCTTCGACGACGAGCGCATCGGCGACGCCGTGTTCCGCGTGATGTACGACACGCCCTCGATCACCAACGCGGTCTACCGGATCGTGTTGACGCCGCTGGCGGCGCTCGGCTTCGCGCTGCTGGTCGTGAGCGTGATGCAGCAGCTCTTCGGCGAGCACCCGGTGATCGTGGCCTGCGCGGCCGGTCTGCTCGGCGTGGCCCTGGTCGTCACCTGGCCGTTCGCCGGCATGCTGCGCCGGCGCAGCGGCGAGGCGCGCCGCGCCGGCGCCACCACGACCTCGAGCCTCGAGGAGGGGCTGCACAACATCCTCGCCGTGCAGAGCCTCGGCGGCGAGGACCGCGAGCGCGAGCGCTTCGCGGCGGACAGCTGGGCCTCGTTCGGCCAGTACCGCGCGCTGGTGGCGACCGGCATGCTCGCCCTGTGCGCCGCCGCCGTGCCCGCGGCGGCACTCGGCGCCTGGGCCTTCTACTACGTGGCCAACCTGGTGATCGAGTCGCGCATCTCGATCGGCGACTTCGGGCTGCTGCTGACCTACTTCGGGCTGCTCGCCTGGGCGAGCGTCGAGCTCGGTGCGGTCTGGGTGCGAATCCAGTCGGCGGCCGCCGGCCTGCACCGGGTGTTCTTCGTGATGGACCTGCCGAGCGAGGCCGACCCGCCCGGGGCCATGCCGCTGCCGCCGGTGCGCGAGAGCGTGCGTGTCGAGGGCGTGAGCTTCGACTACCCCGACGGCACGCCGGCGCTGCGCGACGTCGACCTCGAGGCGCGGCGCGGCACGATGACCGCACTGGTGGGACCCGCGGGCGCCGGCAAGACCACGCTGGCGCAGCTCGTCCCGCGCTTCGTCGCGCCGACCCGGGGCCGCGTGTGCTTCGACGGCACCGACGCGGCGCGCGCCACGCTCGGGTCGGTGCGCGACCAGGTGGCGTTCGTGTTCCAGGAGACCGCGCTCTTCGACGCCACGGTGGCCGAGAACGTGCGCGTCGGGAACCCGGCCGCGAGCGACGCGGAGGTGGCGCGCGCGCTCGAGGCGGCCGGCGCCGCCGAGTTCGTCCGCGCGCTGCCCCAGGGCCCCGACACGCGGCTCGGTCGAGGCGGCGGCAAGCTCTCGGTGGGGCAGAAGCAGCGCCTGTCGATCGCTCGGGCCCTGGTGCGCGACGCGCCGATCCTGATCCTCGACGAGCCCACCTCGGCGCTCGACCCGCACACCGAGCAGCGCCTGCTGGCCTCGCTCCGGCAGGCCGGGCGCGACCGCATCGTGCTGGTGATCGCCCACCGCCTCTCGACGATCCGCGCGGCCGACCAGATCCTGTTCCTCGAGTCGGGCCGCGTGCTCGAGCGCGGCACCCACGAGGAGCTGATGGCGCACGACGGCGCCTATCGCCGCTACGTCGAGCTGCAGTCCGGCCTGGCGGCCTGACGCGGGCGGTCACGGCGCGCCGGCGGCGAGCTCGCGCTCGACGTCTGCCAGCCACGCCTTCTGGCGCGCCGGCCGGAACCCCATCGAGGTGTCCTCGTCGAAGTCGCGGCTGCGCGCCAGGATCGAGCCCATGCGCTGCCCGATCTCCTCCTGGAGCATCTGTCGGACGCGGGCCACCGCGGCCTCGGGGGTGTCCGCCGAGCTTTGCAGCCGACTCTGGATCGCCGCGCTCTCCCGGTTGAGCTTCCGCACCTCGAGCTCGAACAGCGCGAAGTGGATCTGCTCGTGCTCGAGCACGTACTCGGGCGGGAGCGCGGTCTGGGCCGTGTTCCACCACGAGCAGCGCCGGTCCATCTGGGTGCGGAACCCGAGCTGCTCGGCCCGTGCGCGATAGACCACGTCGCCGTTCGCCCGCCGCTCGCCCTGGATGGCCACGTGCGTCTCGGGCGTCGTCAGGATGTACGCGCACGTGGCCGCGCCGATCGAGTCGGCATAGGGCGCGAAGGCGGGAGGCGCCTGGACCCCCTTGAAGTCCTCGCGCGCGAGCGTCCGGTAGGAGATCACGTCCGACGCGTCGTACTCGTCGAAGTCGATCGGTCGGCCCTTCGGTGCGGCGTACTCGGGCAGCGTGGTGGCGCAGCCCGCCGCGGCCAGACAGGCGGCGAGCAGCGCGGTCCGGAGCGTCGCGGTCATCGCTGTCCCGCGCGCCGCCCCTGCGCGCCCTGCAGCGCGAGGTCCACACCCGGCAGGCGCCGGTCCTTCGGACGCTCCACCGGGTGGCCGCCCAGGCGCGAGACCACCAGGTAGTCGGCGAAGGCCGCCTCCATCGCGGCGCTGAAGCCCATCAGGTCGTGCATCTTGTTCACCGCGAGCTTCGCCATGCGCAGGTTGCCGTAGCCATTCTCGGCGATGCGGTGTGCCCAGGCCAGGGTCTCCGCCTCGAGCGCGGCGTCGTCGACGACCCGGTTGACGAAGCCCAGCGCGCGCGCCTCCTCGGCGTCGATGAAGCGGCTCTCGAACAGCAGCTCCTTGGCCTTCCGGAAACCCACGTCGAAGGGCACCGAGAGGTACTCGACCTGGCCCGCCAGGAAGCGCGCGGTGGGCGAGGCGAACAGCACGTCCATGGCGGCGGCGATCATCCAGCCTCCGTAGATGCAGTAGCCCCGCACCATGGCGATGGTGGGCTTCGCCAGGTTGCGCCACTTGAGGGTCAGGTCGAGGTTGTAGCGGCGGAAGCTGTCGTACTCGGCGATGCCGACCCGCGGCGTGCCGCGCGCCCTCATGTCCTCGATCTGCTCGGCGGTCCCGAGGTCGTGGCCCGCGGAGAAGTGCTCGCCCGCGCCGCGCACCACCACGACGCGCACGGCCCGATCCTCGACGGCCGTGTCGAGCGCCGCGTCGAGCTCGTCGAGCAGGCGCCAGCTCTGTGCATTGCGGTAGCGGGGGCGATCCAGCGTCACGACGGCGACCGGGCCGTCGACCTCGTAGCGTACGTCCTGCCAATCCATCGCGTCCTCCGGCTCGACCGGAGCCACGATACCCCGACGCGGGGTTCAGGCGCGCCCGTGGCGGCGGCGCAACGCGAGGGCGGCGACGCCCAGCGAGAGCAGCGCCGCGCTGCCGGGCTCGGGCACCAGCCAGAGCGAGGTGATGCGGCCGACGTCCTCGATCGATGGGGCCGGTGCGATGCCGGAGCGAAACAGCCCCTGGAGGAAGGCGCCCTGGTCGAAGTCGTCGAGGTCGAGGTCGAGCGGCAGCGAGTCGTCGCCGAAGGCCGAATCGTAGGAGCCGAGGAGCTGCACGGCCACCCAGCGCTCGTAGGGCAGACTCGACGCGAAGGCCTGGAACCAGTCCTGACCGGGGTTGGGAGGCGCCGGCGGTAGCGAGTCCTGGCCCGGGCGGTGGATCACGTTCACGAAGTCGGGTTCGATCGCCACCACCGACTGGTCGACTTCGAGGCTCGCCAGGACGTAGACGCCCCGCTCGGCATCGGCCGGCAGCTGGTCGGGATTGCTGGCGCCCACGTCGTAGGAGAAGCGGCCGCTGAAGGAATCGCCGATCTGGACGGTGCCGGGTGCGCCGAACAGGCCGCCGTCGCGTGCCAGGAGCTCCACGACGCCCTCGAACTCGAAGATCAGGGGCGCGCCGAGGGCGGTGCCGGCGCTGCCCAGGAACGCCGCGATTGCGCCGACGGCCAGCAGCCTGCGCGAAGGACGTGCGGTCATCTCCAGGATAGGTGGCGCATTCCCGCCCTGCGTGGCAGAGCCCCGGGGGCCCTTGCCCCCACCTGGTGGACTTCGTTCGGCTTCGCCTCACTGCGCGCGCCCTTCGGGCGCTTGCGGGGGCTCCTGCCGCGCAGACTCCTAGCCTAGCGCGACGCGGCGGCGGCCGGCGGGTCGCCCGGGCAGGGCGGCGTGCGCGGCCGCATCCGGACTGCCGGCGCCAGCGCGCACAGCAGGAGCGAGCCGGCGGCGAACCAGTCGCCGTGGCGCACGTAGGCGGTGCCGCGGGGCCGCGGCGGGGGCACCTGCCGTCGCAGCGTCCCGGTCTCGCCCTCGCCGAGAGAGGCGACCACCGCGCCGTCCGGTGCCACCACCGCCGAGATGCCCGTCGTGGTGGAGCGCACCAGGGGGAGCCCCGTCTCGATCGCGCGGAACACGGCGAGGGCCAGGTGCTGCCGGGCGCCGCCGCGACCGCGGTACCAGCCGTCGTTCGACAGGTTCACCAGGACGCTGGCGCCGCCCTGCGCCGCCTCGCGCCCCAGCTCCGGGTAGATCGCCTCGAAGCAGATCAACACGCCGAGCTGCTCGTCGCCCAGGGCGAAGAACCCGGGCCTGCGACCGGGCGTATAGCTGCCGGTGTCGAGGTCGCCGCGCGACCCGAAGCCATCCAGCAGCCCGAAGGGACGCGACTCGCTGAAGGCGAGCAGCCTCCGCTTGTCGTAGTGGCGGGCCGAGCGGTCGGTGCCGAGGAGATGGGCGCTGTTGAAGCGGTGCCGCCGGCCCCGTGCGTCGACCTCGGAGCGCGGGGCACCGATCAGCAGCGGCGCGCCGCGGGCAACGAGCCCCCGCAGAGGCGGCCCGTAGGTCGGATCGGACGGCGGGGTCTGGATCGCGTTCTCGGGCCAGACGACCAGATCGGGGGCCGGGTCGCCTCCGAGCACCTCGAGTGTGAGCTTGCCGTAGCGGCGCAGCACGCGGCTCGCGCTCGAGCGGCTCCAGCGAAGGCTCGGGGGGACGTTGCCCTGCACCACGGCGACGTCGAAGCCGGACCCGACCCGCGGATCGGGCAGGCGACGGCCTTCCCCGTAGACGAGGGCCATGCCCAGCACGAGGGCGAACGCAGCGCCCGTCACGAGCGGCGCGCGCAGCTCCCACTCTGCGTCGCGCAGCCGGGCCGCGGCGGCTCTCAAGAACTCGGCGACCGCCGCGTTGCCGAGCGCCACGACCCCGCTCACGCCGTAGACGCCGGTCAGGTCCGCGATCTGGCGCAGCCGCTCCGAGCCGTAGTGCGCGTCGCCCAGCTTCGCCCACGGAGACCGGAACCCGAGCTGCGTGCGCGCGTACTCGGCGCCCACCCAGGCCGCGACCCAGAGCAGGGGGAGTGCCCAGCCCGGCAGCCGACGCGCAGCGAGGCCGCAGGCGCCGAACGAGACGGCGAAGAACGGGCTCGCCGCCACGGCGCCGAACAGGAGCAGGAATGCCAGACTCGCGGGGAAGGAGCGCTCGAAGTGCTCCGTCAGGGTCGGCACCAGCCACGAGATCACCGCCACCGTGGCGACGTACGACCAGAGGGCCGCCTGCCCAGCGGCCACCGCCGCTCCGCGCGCCCGGATCGCCAGGTAGAGCGGCACCAGGACGAACCAGGACAGCCACACCCACTCGAGCGGGGCGTAGAGGAGCGCGTACGCGGCGCCCGAGACGATCACGGCGGCCGTCGACCTCACGGGCGCCGGATCGGAACGCCCTCGGGCGGCCTTGAGGGCGGCCGGCAGCCGGCGCGCATCGGAGCGGCAGGAGGCGGCGGCCCGCGCGAGCTCGGCGGCGTGGCGCTGACGGACGCCCTCAAGCAGGCGCGGCGCCAGGTCGAAGCAGGGATGTCGGCGGTCGTGGCGAGGCGCCGCCGAGACGGAGCCACCGTGCCTCAACGGGACCCGTCCGCGAAGCGGACCGCGATCCTCGTCATCGATCCCGACCGCGACGAGCGGGAGTCGATCCGCCGCATCCTCGAGCCCGAGGGCATCGAGGTGCGCGAGGTCGCCTCACCCGAGCAGGCTCCCTCGGCACTCGACGGCGAGCTGCGGCTGGTGCTGGTCGCGTCGAGCCTGGGCCAGTCGGCCGTGATCGCGCTCTGCGAGGAGCTCCGGGAGCACAGCCGCCGCTCCCACTTCGCGATCTCCGTGATGACCGACGCCGGAGCGCTGTCGTGTCTGGACGCGTTCGACCGCGCCGGCGCCAGCGACTTCCTGGCGCGCCCCTTGGAGCCGATGCTGTTCCGATACCGCGTCCGCTGCATGATCCGCGGCGCGCGTCACCTGAGCGACCTCCAGCGAGCCGACGCGATCGACCGCCTGCGACTCGCCGGGCCCGCCGAGCCGCCGGCCAGTCGCGCGCGCCTCCCACTCCCGGAGCTCGCCGACGACGCCTGCCTGCAACCCACGCTCGGGCGGCTGCGCGAAGCGCTCGAGGACGACGACCTGCTGCTGCACTACCAGCCCAAGGCCCACGCGGACACGCGGCGCGTCACCGGGCTCGAGGCGTTGATCCGCTGGGTCGATGCGGAGCTGGGCGCGGTCGCACCGACGGACTTCATTCCGATCGCGGAGAGCAGCGGGATGATCCTCCCGATCGGGAGCTGGGTGCTGCAGACGGCCTGCCGGCAGCTCGCGGACTGGCACGCGCGCGGTGTCGAGGTGGGACGCGTCGCCGTCAACGTGTCGCCGCAGCAGTTCGGCAGCCCGGGCTTCGTGGAATCGGTGCTCGCGGTGATCGACGAGACGGGAGCCGATCCCCGGAGCATCGAGCTCGAGATCACCGAGGGCTGCCTGCTCGAGGGCGAGCAGGCTTGCGCCACCCTGTCCCGGCTTCGCAGCAGCGGGCTCGGGATCGCCATCGACGACTTCGGGACCGGGTACTCGTCGCTCCAGTACCTGCGTCGGCTCCCGATCGACGCGCTCAAGATCGACCGCGCGTTCATCCGCGATCTGGAGAGCGACGCCACGGCGCGCAGCCTGGTCGCCTCGATCATCTCGCTGGCCTGGAGTCTCGAGCTTCGGGTCGTCGCGGAGGGCGTCGAGACGGAGGCGCAGTGGAGCTTCCTGCGCGATCACGGCTGCGACGAGATCCAGGGCTTCGCCCTGAGCCGCGCCCTGCCCCCCCAGGCGTGCGAGGCCTTCGTGCGCGCCCAGGGATGAACGGAGCCGCCGCCGAACGAAGGCCCGCCGGCCAGGAGCCTGTTCGGCCGGAGCTCCCCGCAAGCGCCCGGAGGGCGCGCGCAGTGAGGCGAAGCCGAACGAAGTCAGACAGCTAGACCTTGTCGCGAGCGGCCTCGAGCAGCTCCTCGGCCAGCTCGTCCACGCGCTCGCTCGCGCCCCGCAGCCGGCCCACGGGCTCGAGCAGGGTCGGCGAGCCACCGTCGGCGCTGCGCTCCAGCTCGCTGATCTCCTGCCGCACGGCCCGCACGCAGACCGCGAGCTCCTCCAGGATCGATTCGATCGGCCCGGCGCGCAGCGAGCCCGGTCCGCGGGATCGCAGCAGGTCGGCGAGCCGCGCGTTGTCACGCAGGGTCTCGACGCGCTCCAGGACCGAGCCGACCGTCAGCGAGAGCTGGTCGGGTGGGCACGGCTTGTTCAGATAGGCGTGCACGCGCGCCCGGTTGATCGCCTCGACCGTGTCGACTGCCTCGGCGTAGCCGGTGATCAGGATCCGCCCGGTGAACGGGAACTGCTCGGCCACCCGGGCCAGCAGCTCCACGCCCGAGGTCCCCGGCATTCGGTGGTCGGAGATGACCAGGTCGAACTCCCGCTCCTGGAGCACGGCCCAGGCCGCCTCGCCGGACGTGGCGGTCTCCACGGCGGCGGTCTTGCGTAGAATGCGCTTGACCAGCTCCACCCCGCGGGCTTCGTCGTCGACCGCCAGAATCCGCGGCGTGTCCCGCATCGGCAGAACTCCCTCCATGGCACGCAGTCGGAGGCCCTAGGGATCGGTCGGGCCTCCCCTTTGCTTGAGTCGACCGCGCGGCTGGCCGAAGACCCGGATTGATGGTGCGCCGTCGCGACCCGCTCCTGATGGTCGCCGCCCTGCTCTTCCTGCTCGCCTCGGTCGTCGGCAGCGTCGAGGCGCTGTCTTGGGTGGGGCGGCCGTTCCCGGGCTTCCTGGTGCTGGGGAACCGCGTCGTCGCGTCTGCGGGGTTGACGAGCTGGCCCGCGGTGCGCGGCGGCGAGATCTACCAGCACGAGGTCCTCTCGGCCGGCGGCATCCCACTGGCGTCGGCCAGGGAGCTCCAGCGCCTCGTCGAGTCCCAGCCGGTCGGGACGCCGATCGAGTACCGGCTGCGGCGGGGCGACCGCGAGATCACCCGGACGATCGAGACGCGGGTGTTCACCGCGCTCGATGCCACCCTGTTGTTCGGCGCCTTCTTCCTGTGCGGGGTGGCGCTGTGCGGCACCGCGCTCGTCGTGCGCTTCCTGCGCGGCCGCGAGCGGATGGCGACCGGAACCGCCGTCGGCATGTGGATCACCGGCGCCTACGCGCTGACGGCCATGGACCTGTACGGCCCCTACCGCCTGTTCCGCCTGCACGCCCTGCTCGAGTGCTTCCTGTTCGTCGGTGCGATCCACACCTCGCTGGTCTTTCCCCACCCGATGCGGCTCATGCACCGGCGACCCCACGTGATCTGGCTGGGCTACGGCGCGGCTGCCGTGCTCGCCCTGTTCCTGCAGCTCGGCCTCCACCGCCCGGCGGCCTACGTCGCGGCCCACCGGATCGCCGTGACGGCGTTCGGCGTCTCGCTCGTCGCGCTGGTGCTGAGGCAGCTCCACGCGTTCTGGCGACCGCCGAGCTTCGAGGCTCGTCAGCGCGTCAAGGTGGTCGCGCTCGGCGCGGTGGCCGCGCTCGGGCTCCCGGTCGTCCTGGCCGGCGCGTCCGCACTGAGCGGCGGCCAGGTGCACGAGAACACGATGGGCTGGACGGCCCCCTTGTTCGGGATCGCCGTCGGCTACGCCGTCCTCCGACACGACCTGCTCGGTGTCGACACGATCCTGCGCCGAACGGCCAACTACGCGGTGCTGAGCGCGGTCCTTGCCCTCGGCTACGCGGGGGCGATCGCGGGCGTGGAGCTGATGCTCCCGGAGCACACGACGGCGTCGCGCGGGATCTCCGCGGTCGTCTTCGGGCTGGTCACCGTGGCACTGCTGTTGCCGATCCGGGACCGGATCCAGTCGACCCTGAACCGCGTGTTCTTCCGGTCGTCCTACGACTTCCGGCGCCTGGTGGAGCGGACCAGCGACCGACTCGCGTCGGTGGCCGACCTCGAGGTGATCGCCGAGGAGATCGAGCTGGCCGTGGCCGAGGCGCTGGCGCCGGTGTGGGTGTCGCTCCAGGTGCGACGCGACGACGGCGAGCTTCGGCCGCTGGAGGCGGCCCCGCCCACGCCGATCGAACGCGAGGCCGCCGAGCGCGCCGAGCAGGAGTCGCGGCCCTTCGACCTCGAGTGGGGCGCCTTGGCGATCCCGTTCAAGGTGGAGGGCCAGCTGACGGCCGTCCTGGTGCTGGGACGCAGGCTCTCGGGCCGCTTCTACGGAGCCGCCGACCGGCGCCTGCTGCACGTGCTCGCCAACCAGGGCGGTGTCGCGATCGAGAACGCGCTGGCTCTCGGCCGCCTGCGCGAGCTGAACCGCGATCTCGAGCACAAGGTGCGCGAGCGGACGAGCGCCCTGGCCGAGGCGGTCGAGAAGCTGCGCGGCGCGCAGGCGCAGCTCGTCCACCAGGAGAAGATGGCCTCGCTCGGACAGCTCGTCGCGGGCATCGCGCACGAGATCAACAACCCGGTGAACTTCATCCAGGGAAACCTGCACTTCCTCCGCGACCACAGCGATGCGCTGGTCCGAGCCGTCGGCGCCTACGAGAAGGCCGTGAGCGACGAGGCCCCGCAGGTTGCGGCACGCCTCGCGGCGATCCGCGAGGAGTGCGACCTCGACTACGTCGTGTCGGACCTCGAGTCGGTGCTCGCGGCCTGCGACGAAGGCGCGAGGCGCACCACCACGCTGGTCAAGGACCTGCGGACCTTCTCGCACCTCGACCGCGGCGAGCGCTCGGAGGTGGATCTGAACGAGGCGCTCGAATCGACGCTGACCCTGCTGCGGAGCCGCCTCGCGGGGGTGGTCGTCTCGAAGTCGTACGGCGAGCTCCCGCGCGTGGAGTGCCTGGTGAGCCAGATCAACCAGGTCTTGATGAACCTCCTCGCCAACGCGGCGGACGCGACCGACGAGCAGGGGTCGATCACGGTGCGCACCGCTCGCCTCGGCGAGGACCGCGTCCGCGTCGAGATCGAGGACGACGGCGCGGGGATCGAGCCGGAGCATCTCGACCACATCTTCGAGCCGTTCTTCACCACCAAGGAGGTGGGGCGCGGGACCGGGCTCGGCCTGGCCATCAGCTACGGCGTGGTATCGAGGCACAGCGGGGAGATCCGGGTTCGCAGCGAGCCCGGGCGAGGCACGTGCTTCCAGGTGGACCTGCCAGTGACCTTCACGCCGGCGCGGGACCCCGTGACCGGCGAGGGATGGGAGAACTTGGCGTGACGAACAAGCGCGACAAGGCGGAGCTGCTGCTGGTGGCCGCGGAGCCCGAGGTTCGCAACGACCTGGCGCGCTGGCTCGGCGCGCGCTGGCGAACCGCTGCGCTGAGCCCCGAGCAGCTCGACGACCGCGTGCACTGGCTCGACGCGGGCGCCGCAGTGGCGGTGCTGGAGGCGGGTGCCGGCGAGGCGGGGCTCGAGCGCCTGGCGGGGATCCGCGAGCTCCCGGCCGGAAGCGCGCTCGTGCTGCTGTACCGGGAGGGCGACGAAGGGCTGCTGGCGGAGGCGCTCGATCGGCTCGATCCGAGCCAGGTCGTGGCCTACCCGGGCCCGGACGCGCTGCTCCGCTTCGCCGTCGAGCGGGTGCTGCCGCCGGGGCCGGTCGGAACCGGCGCGCGCAAGGG
>JASJBO010000082.1 GCA_030066475.1 Myxococcota bacterium | reverse complement strand
CCAGCATGCGCCAGATCCCGTGCCGGATGCAAGCGGCTCTCGAGCGAGCGCCCCGCCTCCGGCGCGGCCGAGCCCGGCTGAGCTCGCCGAAGGCCGGCAGCGGACGCTCTCCGCCGGGGGTCGGCAGCGCCCTGGCGGCGCCGGCCGCCGCCGACGACTGATCGGCGGCAGCGCCCGATCACTCCCGGTCGCTGGCGAGGATCACCTCCCGGACCACACCACGCGCAGCGCGGGCGAGGCGCCGATCGGCCGTGGCGAGGGCCGCCTCGTACTCGACCGCCGCAGCGACGTAGAGGCAGTCGTAGACCGGATGACCGAAGCCGAGCGCGAGCTCGAGAGCGCGCCGACTCAAGTGCTTCGACTCGATCAGCCGTGGCCGATCTGCGTCCCAGAGCTCGAGCACTTCGTGGGCCATCTCCTCGCTGCACTCGCCGCGCCCGACCTTCTTCCAGAGCAGGTTCGTCAGCTCGCACTCGAGCAGGTCCGGCGCCAGCAGCTCGAGCTGCCCGTCGATGGCCCGGTGGAGGAGCGCGTCGGCTGCGGCGTGGCCTTCCTCGGCGAAGTACCACCTGGCGGCGAGGCTGGCGTCGACCACCGCCCTCAACGGCGGCGATCTTCCCGGACGAGCTTCTCGCTCGGCGTGCCCGGTCCGAAGCGCCGCTCGATGCGCCGCCGCAGCGCCGCCGCGGCAGGGCGCTGGGCGCGCATTCTCTCGCGCCGGCGATCCTCGTCGGCCTCGCGCGCCAGGATCTCACAGATGAGCGAGTTGAGGCTGCGCCCCTCGCGCGCGGCGCGGCGGCGCAGCGTCTCGGCGACCTCGGGGTCGAGATTCCGCAGTGTCATGGCACCCATGGCGGGACCTCGCGGGTGATGTCATTCTGATACCGGATTCGACATCAGAACGCAATCGACCGACCGCGTGGAGCGGCGACCCGGGGCCGCCTACAGGCTCCGCAACAGCTCCCCGCACAGCCCCAGCCCGAACACGTAGGTGCCGAGCGCACCGACGAAGCGCAGCGGGTGGGGCTTCGCGAGCGTGGCGCCGGTGAGCAGGCCGATCGCGATCAGGTAGCGGCTGGCGGTGGCGCCGATCATGCAGATCGTGGCCCAGGTGCCCGGGTCGCGGCTGCCTACGACGAAGATCAGCACCGCCAGCATGGCCGCGTACTCGGCGGTGTTGCCGTGCGCGCGGATCGCCTTGTGCAGGGGGTCGGTAGGCGCGTCGTCGTAGCCGATCACCCGGTCGGCGCGGCCGCGCGCGATCGAGACGACGAAGCCCATGCCGAAGAGCAGGATGCCGAGCAGGCCGACGCAGACGAGGGCCGTGTTCATGCCGGTTCCTCCGTGGAC
This sequence comes from Myxococcota bacterium, assembly GCA_030066475.1. The sequence continues at coordinate 23,390 of JASJBO010000082.1, read as the reverse complement.
TCCGTGGACTCAATCCACCTCGGGCGCGTCGCTCGCGGTGAGCTTCCACTGCGGCGGGCGCTTCTCGAGGAACGACATCACACCCTCGGCCGCGTCGGGCATACGCCCCAGCTTGGCCAGCCCGCGCGCCTCGCGCTTCGCGGCGACGAGGGGATCGTCCACGTTCAGGTGCTCCCACATCAGGCGCTTGGTGAGCGCGACGCTGGCGGGAGCGGTGTGGTCGCGGATCTCGGCGGCGATCTGGCGGGCGCGCGGCAGCACCTCGTCGCGCTCGACCGCCTCGTTGACGAAGCCGAGGGCCGCGGCCTCCTCGCCGGTGACGATGCGGCCGGTCATGAGCAGGTCGGCGGCGCGCGCGACGCCCACGAGGCGCGGCAGGATGTAGGTGCTGGCCAGCTCGGCCACGATGCCGCGGCGCACGAAGGCGAACTGGAGCTTGGCATCGCGCGCCGCGATGCGCAGGTCGTACTGCAGCGGCATGGTGAGGCCCACGCCGATCGCGTGGCCGTTGATGGCGGCGATGATCGGCTTGCGCACCTGCCAGGGCTGGATCGGGCGCTGCGGCGGCCCGTCCTCGGAGCGGGTGGAGCCGCCGGCGCTGTCGACGTCCGAGAAGGTCTTGTCGCCCCCGCCCATGTCGGCGCCGGCGCAGTAGGCCCGGCCCGCGCCCGTCACGACGATGGCGCGCACCGCGTCGTCGGCGTCGAGCGCCAGCAGGTGGTCGTTCACCTCCTGGCCCATCTGCCAGGTGAACGCGTTCATGCGCTCGGGCCGGTTGAGCGTGATCTGGGCGATCCCGTCCGCCACCTCGAGCAACGTGTGCAGCTCCGCCATCACCAGCCTCCGAGTCGGGCCGAGCGCTCGCGGTGGACCTCCGGGGTGCCGAGGAACGCGCGGTCGAACATGGCGCGCTTGAAGTAGCGCTGGACGTCGTTCTCCCAGGTGAAGCCGATGCCGCCGTGCGCCTCGACGGTGTCGCGCGCCACCTGCATGGTGCGGTCGGTGACGTGCGCCTTGGCCAGCGCGGCGGCGCGCGGCGCCTCGTCGGGCAGGTGGTCGAAGGCATGCGCCGCGTACCAGTAGAGCGCGGCCTCCTCGCGGAAGGCCTCGTACTCGTCGCTGTAGCGGAGATCCATGGGGCCAGTCTACTCGGGAACGGGGCCCCGAAGCGACCCCGCCGTCAGCCGCGGCGCTGGGCCTTCGCCCACTGGTCGCGCAACGTCACCGTGCGGTTGACCACCGGGCGCCCGGGGCTCGAGTCGGGGTCCAGGCAGAAGTAGCCGAGCCGCTCGAGCTGGAGCGGGGCACCGGGGACCGCTTCGGCCACGCCGGCCTCGACCCGGGCGTCGTCGAGCACCTCGAGCGAGTCGGGCGCCAGGTGCCTGGTGACGTCCTCGCCCTCCTCCAGCTCGGCCATCGGATCGGCCACCGAGAACAGCGGACCGTAGAGCCGCACCTGCGCCGGCAGCGCGTGGGCCGCCGACACCCAGTGCAGCGTCGCCTTCACCTTGCGCCCGTCGGGTGCGTCGCCGCCGCGCGAATCGGGGTCCCAGGTGCAGCGCACCTCCACGATCTCGCCGCTCTCGTCCTTCACCACGTCCACGCAGCGGATCAGACAGGCGTAGCGCAGCCGCACCTCGCGCCCCGGCGCCAGCCGGAAGAACTTGCGCGGCGGGTCCTCGAGGAAGTCGTCGCGCTCGATGTACAGCTCGCGCGAGAACGGCAGCTTCCGGGTCCCTGCTGCCGGGTCCTCGGGATTGTTGACCGCGTCGAACCACTCCACCTCGTCCTCGGGGAAGTTCTCGATCACCACCCGCAGCGGGCGCAGCACGCCCATCGCGCGCGGAGCGGTCTTGTTGAGGACGTCGCGCACGTGGTGCTCGAGGCGCGCCAGCTCGATCAGGTTCTCGCGCTTGGTGATCCCGACGCCCGCGTTGAAGTCGCGGATGGCCCGGGCCGGGTAGCCGCGGCGCCGCATCGCGGCGAGCGTGGGCATGCGCGGGTCGTCCCAGCCCTCGACGAAGCCACCCTCGACCAGCCCCCGCAGCACGCGCTTGCTCACCACCGTGTGGCTCAGGTTGAGCCGCGCGAACTCGGTCTGGCGCGGCTGCGACGGGACGCTCGTGTTCTCGACCATCCAGTCGTAGAGCGGCCGGTGGTCGGCGAACTCGAGCGAGCACAGCGAGTGCGTGATGCCCTCGAGCGCGTCCGACAGCGGGTGGGCGAAGTCGTAGAGCGGGTAGACGTTCCAGTCGTCGCCCGTGCGGTGGTGGTGGGTCTTCTGGATCCGCCACAGGATCGGGTCGCGCATCGGCAGCACCGACGAGGCCATGTCGATCTTCGCGCGCAGCACGCGGGCGCCCGGCTCGAACTCGCCGGCCCGCATGCGCTCGAACAGGTCGAGGTTCTCCTCGACCGGGCGCGTCCGGTAGGGGCTCTCGCGGCCGGGCTGGCCGATCTGGCCGCCGTACTCGCGCATCTGCTCGGGCGTGAGGTCGCACACGAAGGCCAGGCCCTTGCGGATCAGCTCGAGCGCGTAGCCGTAGAGCTGCTCGAAGTAGTCGGACGCGAAGTAGAGGTTCTCGCCCCAGTCCGCCCCGAGCCAGCGCACGTCCTCCTGCATGGCGCGGACGTAGCGCTCCTCCTCGGCGCTCGGGTTGGTGTCGTCGAAGCGCAGGTGGAAGGTGCCGCCGAACTCGCTGGCGATGCCCCAGTTCACCAGGATGGCGCGCGCGTGGCCGACGTGGAGGTAGCCGTTGGGCTCGGGCGGGAAGCGCGTGACGACGCGCCCGCCGTGGCGGCCGGCGGCCAGGTCGGCGGCCACCATCTCGCGAATGAAGTCCTTCGCGCCCTCGGCAGCGGACACGGCGCCCTCCCCCCGCTGTGCGGAGGCGGCATTGTAGGGTTTCCGCTTGCGAAGTCCCGCCCGGATCGGGTCCAATGGGAGGCGGAGGTCCCCGATGCCCTACGCCGCAGGCCGCACCTACTACGACGCCGACAGCCACGTGATGGAGCTCGCCGACTGGCTCGCTCCCTACGCCGACCCGGGCGTGCGCGAGCGGATCCGCCCCCTGCAGCTGGGCGGCGCCGGCAAGCTGGCCGGGCAGGCGGTGGCCGATGCCGAGGCGCGCCGCGGCGACCCCGGGGCCGCCCGCGCACTCGAGGCCGACGTGATGGGCGCCAAGGGCTGGTCGGCGCTCGGCGCCTTCGATCCCTCCGAGCGCAGCCGCGCCCTCGACCTGCTCGGCTTCGAACGGCAGCTCGTGTTCACCACCTTCGCGCCGACCCAGTTCGCCTCCGACGACCCCGAGCTGCTGTACGGCGGGACCCGCGCCCACAACCGCGCGATCGCCGAGTTCTGCGCCGACGACCCGCGCCTGCTGGCCGTGGGCTTCGTCCCGCTCTCCGACCCCGCGCGGGCCGCGGCCGAGATCGACGAGGCGATCCGCCTGGGCTGCACCTCGATCCTGGTGCCGTCGGCGCCCCCGCGCGACAAGTCGCCGACGCACCCCGACTACGACCCGGTCTGGGCGCGGCTCCAGGACGCCGACGTCCCGTTCATGCTCCACATCGGGGGCGGCGGCCGGCCGCTGCGGCGCGCCTTCCACGAGAACGGCATCCCGGTGACCGACTTCCTGGGCGGCGGCGAGAACGTCCGCGCCAAGGACTACATGGCGCTCCAGATGCCGCCCGAGCTGTTCCTGTCGTGCATGGTGCTCGACGGCGTGTTCGAGCGCTTCCCGCGCCTGCGCGGCGGCTGCATCGAGCAGGGGGCGCTGTGGGTGGTGCCCTGGCTGAAGCGCCTCGACATCGCCCAGCAGACCTTCCAGCGCACCGAACCCGCGCTGAAGCTCCCGCTGCGCGCGTCGGAGTACGCACACCGCCAGCTGTGGTTCACGCCGTTCCCCACCGAGCCGGTGGGCTGGCTGATCGAGCAGGCGGGCGAGGACCTGTTCCTGTTCTCGTCCGACTACCCGCATCCCGAGGGCGGCCGCGACCCGTTGCGCCGCTTCGAGGAGTCCCTGGGCGACGTCGGCGAGCCGGCCCGCGAGCGGTTCTACGCCGGCAACTTCGCCGAGATGATGGGCGGCAGCCTCTAGCCGGTGGACTTCGCTCGCCTACGGCTCGCTGCGCGCGCCCTGCGGGCGCTTGCAGGGGGGGTCGACTGCGCACGCGCTCAGTCGCGGCGGAACCAGATCACGTCGGGCTCGTTCTCGGCCGCCCAGGCGTCGGTCAGGAACTCGTCGTAGCGGTCGTCGCCGAACAGGTGGCGCTTGAAGAAGGCGGTCAGGTAGAAGCCCTGGATCCGCTTGGCCTCGCCGATCGGGAAGGCCGGGGGACGGCACGTCTCGCTGAAGCTGATCAGCCGGTCGATCGATTCGTCGTCCACGCCGAAGTCGCTGAGCGCCTGGCCGATGTCGCAGACGTTGGCGAAGTGCTGGTGCGCGGCGCCGTCGATGTCGGCGCGATAGATCGGGCGTCCGGACACCAGATCGAAGGGCCGCGTGGTCTGGTCGTCGATCGGCGTGGCCGTGTCGAGCGTGCCCGACAGCAGGAACACCGGGACGTCGATCGACTGGAGCTCGGCGTCCGACAGCGAGCCGCTGGCCGGCGCCACCGGGGCGATCGCGTCCACGCGGAGGTCGGGCGGCACGTCCGTGGGCGGCTCGGCGTCCGGGTCGGCGTAGCCGCTCGCCATCGCGAGCGACGTGAAGCCGCCGAACGAGTGGCCGGCGACTCCGATCAGGAAGGGGTTGACCTTGAGGTAGAGCACGTCGAGCGGGTCGAAGGTGCGCGCGATCATCGTGTCGATCAGGAACGAGACGTCGAGCGGGCGGTTGCGCGCGCTCACGTCGAAGGGAGTCGCGGTCCCGCCGAGCTGGTCGTTGGCGGTGTTGCCCTTGTGGTTGGGCGCCACCACCACGAAGCCATGGCTCGCGAGCTGCTCCATCAGGAACACGGACTGGAAGCTGGTGCCGCCGCTGCCGTGCGAGAACACGATCAGGGGGAACGAGATCTGCCCGGTGGGCGGCGCGTCCTCGAAGGCCACGTCGGAGAGCAGCCCGAGGTTGAAGAACTCGAAGTTGTAGAAGGTGGGCGCGCCCGCGGCGTTCTCGGGGTCGACGGGATACCAGACCTCCGTCCTGAGGGGGCGACCCCTGGGCGCCTCGCGCGAGGCGTCGACGGGGGTGAAGATGCTGTGCCCCACGGCGTACGGGCCCAGGCCGTTGGGGTCGGCGTAGCGGAAGCGGCCGGCGTCGGCGGGCAGCGCGAACGACAAGGCGGCAGCGAGCAGGACCGGGGCGAGCAGCGGGCGCATCGATGGGCGACCTCCAGGGGTGGAGCAATCCGCTGCAGCCTAGCCTAGCCTGCGCAGCGCCAGACCCCGGGGGATCCAGCGTTGCACTTCACCGACGAGCCCGAGCACCTGAGCGCGCTGCGCGACACCCTGCGCCGCTTCGTCGCCGCCGAGATGCCCCCCGAGCGGGTGCGCGAGTGGGACCGCGAGCACCGCTTCCCGCCCGAGCTGTTCCGCAAGCTGGCCGACCTCGGCGTGTGCGGACTCACCGTCGACGAGGTCTACGGAGGCGCCGGCCGCGACCTGGTCGCGGCGGTGGTCGTGATCGAGGAGCTCTGCCAGCGCGGCAGCTTCGCCGCGGGCCCCTTCATCCACTGCGCCTTCTACGGCGGCGTCAACGTCTCGGAGAACGGCTCGGAGGCCCAGAAGCGCGAGCTGCTGCCCCGGCTGGCGCGCGGCGAGCTGCTGTTTGCCTACGGCCTCTCCGAGCCCGACGTGGGCGGCGACCTGGCGAGCGTGCGCACCCGGGCGCGCCGCTCCTCCGACGGCCGGCGCGTGATCCTGAACGGCAGCAAGCGCTGGTGCACCGGCGCCGAGTTCGCCGACTACATCTACTGCCTGGTGCGCAGCGACGACGAGGCGCCGCGCTACGAGAACCTCTCGTTCGTGCTGGTGCCGCCCGACACGCCCGGAGTGACGATCCAGCCGATCGACCACATGAACCTGCGCTACACGCTGTCGAGCGACGTCTCGTTCGACGACGTCGAGGTGCCGGTCGAGAACGTGGTGGGCGGCGAGGCGGCCTGGAACCGGGGCTGGCGCATGCTGGCGGGACCGGCGCTCGACGTGGAGAAGCTCGAGATCACCGCGGTGACCTACGGCATCGCGCGCGCCGCCGTCGACGAGGCCTGGCGCTACGCCCAGGAGCGCCACCAGTTCGGCAAGCCGCTCTCCGGGCACCAGGCGGTGCGCCACGCGCTGGTGGAGGCGCGCACGAAGCTCCAGGCCTGCCGGCACATGCTCTACCACGCGGCCTGGCTGGCGAACGAGGGGCGGCCCTGCAGCGTCGAGACGTCGATGGCGAAGCTGTTCGTGGCCGACACGGCCGTGGAGATCGCGCTCACCTGCCAGCGGGTGCTGGGCGCGTACGGGCTCTCGGAGGGCTACGACATGGAGCGCCACGTGCGCGACCTGCTCGGGATGCCGATCGTGGGTGGCTCCTCGAACATGCAGAAGAACAACCTGGCGAACCGCCTTCAACTGGCGGGCTGACAGTCAGGCTGCGTCGGAGTCGCCCTCCGCGGCCGCCTCGGCGACGGCCAGGCGGGTGGGCCAGGCGTTGAGGATCGCGCCCGCCGCGGTGGCGAGCGGGACCGCGAAGAACACCCCCCAGAAGCCCCAGATGCCGCCGAACAGCAGGATCGCCGTGATCACGGCGACCGGGTGGATGTCGACGACCTCCGAGATCAGCAGGGTCGCCAGCAGGTTGCCGTCGATCAGCTGGATGCCCGCGTAGGCCCCGACCGCCATCCAGAACTCGGTGCTCGGTCCGAACTGGAACAGCGCGACCAGGGTCACCGGGATCGCCACCCCCACCACGCCGATGTACGGGATCAGCACCGAGAGCCCCGTGAGCAGCGCCAGCAGCAGCGAGAAGTCGAGGCCGATCAGCCGGAACGCGACGTAGGCCGCCGCCCCGACGATGCCGATCTCGTAGGTCTTGCCGCGCACGTAGGCGCCGATCTTGTGGTCGATCTCGGCCCAGACCCGGGCGGAGAGGGTGCGCTCGGCCGGCAGGAAGCTGCTCGCCCACGCGACCAGCCGGTCGCGGTCCTTCAGGAAGAAGAACACCAGGAACGGCACGATGAACAGGTAGACGGCCGCGTTCAGCAGCGTCCCGAGGCTGCCGAAGGTGTAGAACACGACGCCCTGCCCCAGTGACATCAGATCGCTGCGCATCGTGTCGGTGAGCTCCACCACCTGATCGCGCTCGATCAGCTCGGGGTAGCGCTCGGGCAGCTCGAGCAGCAGCTCCTGCGCGGTGGTGAGCATGCTGGGCAGCGAGGCGACGAGCTGGGTGATCTGCTGGGAGAGCAGCGGCAGTACCGCCAGCAAGCCGAAGACGATCATCAGCACGAACGCCACGAACACCACGCAGACCGAGGCGAGGTGCGACAGGCCGTACCGGTTGAGCGACGACACCGCCGACTCGAGCACGTAGGCGAGCACCAGCCCCGCGATCGCCGGCGCCAGCATGCGCCCGAACAGCCCCACGAGCACGAGCAGCGACACCAGGATCGCGGCGAGCGCGACGGCCTGGGGGTCGGAGAAGTGGCGCCGGAACCACGCCCGGATCACCTCCACGTGGCGCTCGCTCTCGGCTTCGGGTCGCCACGGGCTACAGCAGCGCCGGCCGCTGCCCCGCGTGCACCGAGGCGGCGTAGCCGTAGTCCACGAACAGGTTGTGTCCGCTGATGAAGCGCGCCGCGCGGCTGCCGAGGAACACCAGCGGCTCGGCCATCTCCTCGGGCGTGGCGTTGCGACCGATCGGGGCCAGGAAGTGCGTCTCGAGGAACTGCTGCGAGACCTGCTCGTGGAACTTCGGGAGCATCGGCGTGTCGGTGGGCGCCGGCGACAGGCAGTTGATGCGGATCTCGCGCTCCACCAGCTCCGCGGCCTTCGCCATGGTGTAGACGATGATGCACTGCTTCGAGAAGAGGTAGCCGTTGACCGCCTCGGGATGCGCCTCGCACCAGGCGCGCGCCTCCTCGAAGCTCCCGGTGGCGAGCAGCCCGTTCACGTTCTCGAGGTTCCTGGCCCAGCCCATGCCCGCCACGGAGGTGATGCTGGCGATCGAGCCGCCCCGCGCGATGCGCGGGACCAGCGCCTCGGTCAGGTGACGCAGGCCGACGAAGTTCACCAGGACCGTGTCGAGGTTGCTGAACGGGGGGCCCGGCAGGCCGGCGCAGTGGAACAGCACGTCGAGCGCTTCGGGCAGCTGGGAGACGGCAGCGTCGATCGAGGCGGGGTCGCCCAGGTCGGTTTCGATCCAGCGCTCCACGCCGGTCACCGGCTTCACGTCGAGCGCATGCACGCTCGCGCCCAGATCGACCAGCAGCTCCGCGGCCGCTGCGCCCATGCCCGTTGCCGCTCCGGTGATCGCGATCTGCCTGCCTTGGTAGCCGAGGATGTCCCGCATGGAAAGAGATCGTAGCGAACCCTTCCGTTCCCGGAGCTAACGGTCGAGGCGGTCGATGGCCCCTTCGAGGCCGGTGGAGCGCTCGGCCAGGCCCTCGATCATGCGCTCGAAGTCGCCCGAGCGGCGCGCGCTCTCGGACGCCACCTCGCGGAACACGCCCAGCGCGCGGTGGATGTTCTCGCCCTCGCGCGCCTGGGCGTGGGACTTCTCGAGAATCCCGTCGACCCCCCGGTCGACGTCGTGGACGGCCCGCGTGATCAGCTCGCTCTGGCGGCGCATCTCGCTGGTGGCCCGCTTCACCTCGTGACCGAGATCGCGGATCCGCTCGACCACGCCACCGATCGCCGCGGCGAGCTTGGCCTGCTCGCGCGTCGACTGGTTGGTCTCGTCGACGCGGGCGCGCACGCGCTCCATGGCGCTCTCGACGTGCTGGATGTCCTCGGCCTGGCGCCCGGTGGCCTCGACGATCTCGCTCACGCGCCGGGCGCTGCGCTCGGCCTTCTCGATGATGCCGCCCAGCACCTCGCCCGCCTCGCGCGAGCGGTCGACGCCGCGCTCCACCGTCTCGGAGCCGGCGGCCACTGCCGCCACGGCGGCGCGCGTCTCGCGCTGCACGCTGTCGATCAGGTTGCCGATCTCGTGGGTCGAGCGCGCGGTGTGCTCGGCCAGGTTGCGCACCTCGCCGGCCACCACCGAGAAGGCGCGCCCCTGCTCGCCGGCCTGCGACGCGATGATGGCCGCGTTCAGGGCCAGCAGGTTGGTGCGCTCGACCACCGACTCGATCACGGCGAGCACCTCGCCGATCGCCCCCGACTTCTCCGCGAGGCCGCCCACGCTGGTCTCGATGCGCTCGAAGGAGGTGCGGATCTCGCGCATCGAGGCGATCGTCTCCCCCACCGCCTCGCGCCCGCGCGACGCCTCCTGGGTCGCCTCGCCGGACAGCTCCCCGCACTCGCGCGCGTTGGTCTCGACGCCGCGCACCGCGTCGGCGAGCTGCCGCAGCAGGGCGGCCGTCTCGTCGGTCGCGCCCTCCAGCCCGTCCATCGCCGCGGCGATGCTCTCCACGCTCGCGGACAGCTGCGCCGCGCCGGACGAGGCGCCGTCGATCGAGTCGGCCAGGCCGTCCATGTGCGTGGCGACGTCGTTGATCGAGGCGTCCATCTCGAGGATCGACGACGAGGTCTCGCGCGCGCGGGCCGCGAGCTGGTCGACGTGCTCGTTGACCTCGGTCACCGAGCCGGTGACCGAGCCGATCGAGGTCGCCGCCGCGTCGATCGCCTCGCCCTGGCGCTGCGCGTCGGTCGACATCCCGCGCGAGTCGGCGCGCAGCTGGTCGGCCACCTCCGCCACGTTCGCGATGCTCTCCCGGACGCGCGCCACCAGCTCCTGGAGCCCCTCGGCCATCGCGTTGAACGCCCCCGCCACGGCGCCGATCTCGCCCCCGCTGCGCGTCGCGACGCGCGTGCCGAGGCGACCCTCGGCCACGTCGCGCGCGCCCTCGACCAGACTCTGGAGCGGGTTGGAGACCCGTTCGCGCAGCGCCCGGGTGACCCCGCGCGACACGAAGTAGACCGCGACCAGGAGCAGGCAGACCACCGCGGCGAAGCTGCTGGCGCGCCGGGTCAGCGCCGCCGTGTTCCAGCGCACCAGGATGGTCCCGAGCCGCTCCCCGTCGAGCGTCAGCGGAGCCACCAGGTCGAGATGGCGGGACGCGAAGCGGGCCCCGAGGGATCCCGCCGCGGCCGGCGTCTCGAAACGCTCGCCGAGCTCGTCGGACTGCCGATAGGCGGCGAACGCCTGCCCCTCGGCGTCGTACACCACGGCGCCGATCACCTCCGGCGCGGCACTCAGCGAGCGCAGGGTGAGGTTCGCCGTGTCGGGGTCGGCGAAGGAGAGCGCGTCGGCCGTGTTCAGGCCGATCACCTCGGCCAGTGTCTCCACGTGCAGGGCGATCGCGCGGCGCTGGCTGACCCAGTCGTACCCGATGAACACGACGCTGGCGAGCGCCACCGCCACGCCGCTGGTCAGGAAGATGGCGCCGCCGAGCGTCTGGTGGATCGACCGCTCCCGGGCCATCTAGCCGTCCTTCTCGACGATCCGCGCCAGCCGCAGCAGGCGCGCGCTCAGCTTGAGCTGGGCCGCGCGCGCCACCTCGCGGTTGACCTCGAAGCGAATCCGGCCGCCGTCGGAGAAGAAGTTGATCGCCGCCCCACGGCGGGCCAGGTCGGGAGCTTCGGAGACCAGCAGCACGTTCGATCCGTCCAGGGCGTCGCGGAGTGCGCCGAAGCGATCCACCTGGCTCACGGGAACGAACACCAGCTGACAGGCGCGCGCCTCGTCGGCGGCCTGCACGCGCCGGACTTCGAGCGTGCGACCACCGACGCCCACGCCCTCGAAGCGCCGCGCCAGCGATCCGCCGAATGGGTCCTCGCCGAACAGGCCGATCGTGAGCGGCGCCTCGTCGCTGGCGAAGGCCGCGTCGGGCCACTGGATCAGGCGCACGAAGTTCAGCAGGAACGCCGCCTTCAGGTCGTATTCGCCCGTGGCGACGGCGGCGCCGGGCAGGCCCAGCGCGGCCGCGGTCAGGGCGACGACGCCGAGCGCCCGGGCTCGCGTCGCCGCGGGGAATCGCGTGAGCTTCAGCGTCGCCACGTCACCGTCGCGAGGAACGACCGCGGAACCTGGGTCGGCACGTTCAGAATGTCCCCGTACTCGGGGTGGCTGGGGTCGAACAGGTTGCGTCCGATCACGGCCAGCTCGAGGTCGTCGCGCGGCTTCCAGCCCAGGCGCAGATCGCCGCGCAGGTAGCCGTCGACGTCCTCGCCCTTGATCTTGTCGAACCAATAGAGCGCCGCGTCGACCGTGACGTCGTAGGGCAGGTCGAACGAGCCGCGCAGATGGAGCTGGTACTCGGGCGCGTCGTTCCCCGCGTCCGAGGCGAGCGTGTCCGAGCTGCCCACGCGGTCGACGTCCATGTCGAACCAGGTCCCCCCGGCCACGAGCCGCATCCACGAGGTGGGCGTCCAGGTGCTCTCGAGCTCGACGCCCCACGACTGGGCCTCGAGCCGGTTGTCGAAGCGCAGCGGGGCCGTCACCGCGGTCGGCACCACGGTGGCCGGCGGAATGACGATGAAGTCGTCGACGATGGGCGCGCCAGGCTCGAAGCTGCGCAGGTCGTCGTAGTCGAAGTAGAACGCGGCCAGGTCGACCGACAGGTCCTGGCGCAGCGCGCCGCGCCAGCCCGCCCCACCTGGCCGCCGAAGCGGGTCGAGGTGATCGCGTACTCGTGGTTGCCGCCGGCGACGCTCACCAGGGTCCCCTGGGTCCGCTCCGCGGACCTGGTGATGATGTTGACCACGCCGTTCACCGCGTTGGCGCCCCACATCGTGCCGCCCGGCCCGCGGATCACCTCGATGCGATCCACGTCCTCGAGCATCACGTCCTGCATCTCCCAGTACGTCCCCGAGAAGGCCGGCGTGTAGACGCTGCGGCCGTCGATCAGCACCAGCAGCTTGTTGGCGAAGCGGCCGTTGAAGCCGCGCGACGTGACGGCCCACTTGTTGGCGTCGACGTGTGCGACGTGCAGGCCGGGAACCATCCGCAGCGCCTCGGGAATCGAGGTGTGCCCGAAGCGGCGGATCTCGTCGCCGGTGATCACGGTGATCGCGGCGGCGGCGTCCGAGAGGCTCTCGGCGCGCTTGCTCACCGAGGTCACCTCGATGTCCATCAGATCCTCGAGGCTCAGCTCCAGCAGGTCGTCCGTCTCTTCCGCGGGCGCCGAGACGGCCCCCATGCAGAGCAGCGCAGCGGCGAACAGGATGCGGGCCCTGCCCGTCGCGAGCGGCCGTACGGCCTGGCGCATGCCTCCGTCCCCCTGCCGGCCCGCGGCGCCCCTTCTGTGGCACGCGCGCACGGACCCGTGCCATCGATCGGCCCAGTCGGGAGAAAACCTGAGATTCCGCGGCGAACGGGGGACTCCCGCACGCGAGATTCCGGCCGACGGGGGCGAACTCACCCGACGGAAGAGCCGGAACGCTCGTGCTAGCCTGCCGCGCGCGAGTCCGGAGGTCCCGATGGGCGATCGACGAATCGAGGTGAGGCCACTGGCTTGAGCGTCGCCAGCGCGCGACCGCTGCGCCTGCTGGTGCTGGACGCCTACGCGCCCGACGGGCGCCAGGAGCTGCGCGACGGCGGCTGCACCGAGGCGGGCGCGCTCTACGCGCGGGTGCTGCGCGAGCTGGCACCCGGAGCGCGGATCGACGTGCTCTACGCGGCCGACGGGGAGGCCGCGCTGCCGCCCGGCGCGGCGCTGGAGGGCTACGACGGCGCGGTCTGGACCGGGTCGAGCCTGACGATCCACCGCGAGGGGGACGCGCGCGTCACGCGCCAGGTGGAGTGGGCGCGCGCGCTGCTCGACGCCGGCGTGCCGGGCTTCGGGAGCTGCTGGGCCGCCCAGCTCGCCACCGTGGCCACCGGCGGCCGCTGCGCCGCCAGTCCGCGCGGGCGCGAGTTCGGCGTCTCGCGCAAGATCGAGCTCTCGGCCGAAGGCCGCGCGCACCCGCTCTACGCGGGCAAGCCGGCGGTGTTCGACGCCTTCACGAGCCACGCCGACGAGATCGTAGAGCTGCCCGCCGGCGCGGCGCTGCTGGCCTCCAACCGCTGGAGCCGCGTGCAGGCGCTCGAGGTGGGGCGCGGGGAGAGCCGCTTCTGGGCGGTGCAGTACCACCCCGAGTACGACCTGCGCGAGATCGCGCGGCTCGGCCGGGTGCGCGCGGCGTGGCTGGTGGAGCAGGGCAGCTTCCGCGACCCGGCCGCGGTGGGCGACTGGGCCGACCGGCTCGAGGCGCTGCACGACGACCCGACGCGGACCGACCTGGCCTACGGGCTCGGGCTGGATGAGGACGTGCTCGACCCGGCCGTGCGGCTGCGCGAGGTGAGCAACTGGCTCGCGCACGTCGTGGCCGCGCGGGCCGCCGCGCGCGACTGAGCGCTCGGCGCGGCGGGCGCGGCCGCCGGCGCTACGCCGCGCGCAGATGCGCCCGCAGCCATTCCGTCAGTTGCTCGCGCGTCATCTCCCCGCCTGCGACCGCCAGCACGATGCGCTCCTGCTCGTCGACGTCCGCATCGATCTGCTGCCCGTTGAGGACGAGGAAGATCTCCATCGCCGCGTGGCCGATCCGCTTGTTGCCGTCGACGAACGGGTGGTTCGCGATGAGCGAGAAGCCCTAGCGCCGCAGCCTTCTCGACACGCGATGGGTAGAGGTCTGCGCCACCGAAGCCCTGTCGCGGCTGCGAAAGCGCCGACTCGAGTAGCCCGAGGTCGCGCAGCCCGACCCCGCCGCCGGACTGCTCGGCGATGCGTTCTTGAGCGCCAGCACCTCGTGGATCGACAGGTACCGCGTCACGCGAGGCGCCGATACAGCTCCTCGTTCTTCTCGAGAACGCGCTGGGCGGCGGCGTCGAAGTCGGGACCCTCGGACGCGATCAGATCGGCGACCGCCGCGAGGGCCAGCTGCTCGGGCTCGACACCGAGGCGCGCGGCGCCTTCGCGAAGTCGCTCCGCTTGCTGCTCGGTCAGTTCGATGGCGAGCTTCATCGAGTTCCTCGCGGAGAGCCCGTGTGTCCTCGATAGGATAGCCGCTCGACCGGTACCGGGCGCCTCGCAAGCGGCTGTGCGAGGTGCGCGACTGGCTCGCGCACGTCGTGGCCGCGCGAGCCGCCGCGCGCGACCGAGCGCTCAGCGCGGCGGGCGGGGCAGCACCAGCGGGACGCGCGCGCAGTAGTCGTCCCAGAGCGGGCGTCGCTCGGCCATCCGCGTCTCGATCATCGGCAGGCTCGCGAAGCGGAACATCGCCACCATCGCGATGGCGCCCACGAACAGCCACCAGACGAAGCCGCCCGCCGCCCAGCCGAACAGCGCCAGCCCCCACCAGAAGAGCATCTCCCCCAGATAATTGGGGTGGCGTGACCAGGCCCACAGGCCCGTGTCGAGAATCGCCCCGGGCTCGGGACCGGCGTCGCGGAAGCGGCGCAGCTGGTTGTCCGCGAACAGCTCGAGCGCGATGCCGCCGGCGGTCACCAGCACCGCCAGCCCGTCGAGCACGCCGAGCGGGCGCCCGCCGCTGGCCAGCGCCGGGAAGAGCGGCAGGCAGCCGAGGAAGACCATCACGGTCGGGAACAGGTGGATGCCGAGGAAGCTGGACGGCCAGTAGAGCGCGCCGGTCTGCTCCTGGATGTTGCGATAGCGCCAGTCCTCGTGGTCGAGGCCGGTCCAGCCGCGCGCCCAGTTGTGCGTGAGCCGGATGCCCCAGGCGAAGACCAGCGCCAGCACCAGAGCCTGACGCGCGGCGACCGGGCTGCCCGGGTCCGGCGCCAGCACCCAATAGAGTGCGATCGCGGGCGGCACCACGCTCCAGTAGGGGTCGTAGAAGCTCGAGTTGCGGAAGGCCACGCTGAAGGCGAACACCGCCACCGTGGCCGCCAGGTCGGCCACCGCGGCGATCTCGATTGGGTGGCGTCCGCCCACCGCGATGCCGGCCAGCAGCGCGGCGATCGCGGCGACCAGGTAGGCCACGAGGATCCAGAGACGCGCGCGCGAGAGGTCGGCGGGGGAGTCGGTCATGGCAGCGGGAGTGTAGACGCCCGCGCCGATCCGCCCAGCGGGGCTATCCTGGCCGCGCCGCCGGGGGAATTCGCACGCTTGCACGGCGCGAGCCCATCGCTCGTGCTCGAGCGCCCTGGCCGGCGGAGCCGCCGGCGCGCTCGAGCTGCACTACGCCTACGCGCTGGCACTGCTCGTCTCGCTCGCCGCGACGGGAGCAGCGCTCGGTCTGCGCGAGCCGCCCCGCGCGGCGGACGGCATCGCGGTCGGCGGGCTGCTCGTTCTGGCACTGACGCGCAGGCCGTGGAGGTGTGACGCCAGCGCCCGAAGATCGTGAACCAACGCGTCGGTGAGCCGCCATGACTCGGTCGGCTGCCGCGATCGAGTAACAAGCGATGGGTCGGTCCATTGTACGAGGCTGCCGGAGAGATGCTGAGACGTCCGTTCGAGACCACCCGCCCTTCGGACCCGGGGCATCCAGCAGGAACAAGGAGCTGTGGACCCGGGATCGTTCGACCCTTCCAGCATCCGGCCATCAACTCCCCGATCGTATGTCCTCTGGTACCGACTCTTCCATGAAGCACCCCGAGAACAGAGCACCGATTCCCTCTCCTGTGGGCGATTGAACCGTCAAACCGACCTCGACCGGCGCACTCGAGGGCAAGGCGGCATAACGGGAGAGGCTCCAAGGTTCAGCAGATACACGCCAATGCATGGCCACCGCATCGGTCTTCTTCATCAATCGAAGCTGAACGGAGTCAGCGGCCGGCTCGGGGCCATTCGCATCGTCGGAGACAGGACTCGAAACGACCGATACGATCGTTGGAGCGCCGCGGGGCGAGAGTTCGTACGCCAGCTTCGCCCACCAATCCGTACCGCACCGCATCACGATTCCAGCGGCGTCGAAGCTCGAGACCAGCCGCACATGAACGGTCGCGCCGAACACGAAGTCGCCTTTCGGGCCTTCGAACCAGAGTATCGGAGCCGACGCTGTCCGATACGCACCGTTCGGGTCGGTGAACCAGTCCGTGCACGGTCCCGCCGCAAGTCGAAACCCGACGCTTTCGACCTCTTCCACCTGCGTGAAGTCGTTGCTGCGGTCGATGGCTTGCCCGATGGAATGGATCTTCATCGATGTCCGAGCCGCAACGACGGCTGTCCGAGCCGCTGCAAAGACGTCCTGTCTCGCGACCGCGAAAGCGAGCATAGACGAGCACGAGATCCCGCAACCACTGCCAGGTCGCCCAACGGCCTGGGCTCGGCGAGCGGTGGCTCTTCCCTACGGGGACGCGTGGTCCCCGGATGGTCAGCGAATGGTCAGCGACAGCTGCAGCGGCCTCCCTCACGCTCCTACCCGTCGGAGGACTGCCCCATGACCCGAGGCATCAAGCTGCTCGCACTCGCAGGTCTCGCGCTCTGGCCGACGGCGGCCGGCGCTCAGGAGACGTTCGGGCTCGCCGATCTGACGGGGAGCTGGAGCTCGACCGTGCGCCGAGGCAACTCCGACGTCAACGACCCCAAGTACGGCTACGGGACCACGCAGATCGACGCTGCGGGCGACGTGACGGGCGGCGACGCGACCGACGAAGACGGCATCGGACTCGTGCACACCGGCGGCAGCCTCACGGTGGACGGCTCCGGCTCGGTCGCCGGATCGATCCTCAACGCCAGCGGCTCCGATGCGTTCACCGGCCACCAGCTCGACCCCTCGGCCACGCTGCTCGTCGGCGTCGACACCGATCCCGACGGCTATCGCGGCATCGACGTGTGGGTCAAGCGGAGCGGGAGCTTCGCGCTCGCCGATCTCGAGGGCCGCTGGTGGTACAAGAGCCACTGGGACTCGGCGGCGGAGTTCAACGACGCCGGCTGGGACGACCTGCTGCTGGAGGTGAGCGAAGCAGGCGTCGTGACGCAGGTCGCGGGCTTCGGCAGCGAGGCCGGCGGCCAGTTCGAGGCGGGCGACCAGCTCACGATCGACGCCTCCGGGTCCGTCGGGGTCGCGGACTTCCCCGAGGTCCGGCTCCAGATGACGCCGAACAAGCAGGTGATCGCCGGCGTGCTGAGCGATCGACGCGGCTACGCCACCTCGGCGACCTTCGTGCGCTGGGGTGGGCCGTTCGAGGATGGCGACCGCGAAGGCCGCTGGCACGTCTACTGGTTCTTCGACGGCGCCTTCGAGAACGCGCCCAGCTGGGCGACGGCCGTGCTCGACATCGACGCCGAGGGCGTGGTGACGCGCGGCACGTACGAGTCGCCCGGATTCGACAGCACCGTCACGAGTGGGGCGTTCGGAATCAACGGCTCCGGAACGATGTTCGGGCAGCTCCGCCTCGCGAACGGCGCCCAGTTCCCGGTGCAGGACGTTCAGCTGAACCTCGACGCCGACTTCGGCGCCGCCGCCTATTCGCACGGCACGAGCCGCATCCTCTCGCTCTGGGTCCTGCCCGAGCCGTCCGGCACCGGCCCGGCGGCCGCGGCCCTGCTCGCCCTGCTGGCGCTCGCGACCGCGCGCTCCACGATCGCCGCAGTGGCTTCTAAGCGCGCCTCACGGAAGCGCCGAGCCACCTTGCCGCTTTCGAGCACGACCGCCGCGCGCGCCGAAGTTGGAACACTCCGGTCCACCGGCAGACTCGGGGCGGTTCAGGTGCGGCGGATTAGGAGCGCGAGGGTGGCGAGGGCGGCAGCGGCGAGGGTGGCGGCGCTGGGCTCGGGGATGGCGAGGGTGAAGGTGCCGCCGGCGGCGAGCGCAGAGGCGGAGCCATCGCGACCGTCGAGGGCCTCGGGCGGGTCGGTCTGCTCGTTGTAGTCGTCGCCCCAGCAGACGACGGCGCCCGTGGCGGCCTGGACCGCGCAGCTGTGGCCGTCGCCGGCCGCGATGGCGCGAGCGGTGCCGGTCGTGCCGTCGACCGAGAGGGGCGGCTTCGCCTGGCCACGGTGGTTCGCGCCCCAGCACACCACGGCGCCAGCGTCGGCCTCGAGCGCACAGCTGTGGGCGGCGCCCGTGGCGAGGGCGCTCGCGGTGCCTGCGCTTCCATCGACGGAGGGCGGCGGGGTCGAGCGGCCGAGGGAGTCGTCGCCCCAGCAGACGACGGCGCCGGTCTCGGACTGCAGCGCGCAGCTGTTCGCGAAGCCGGCCGTCACGGCGCTCGCGGTGTGGGGGTGGCCGTCGAGGCGCGGGCTCAGTGCCGGGGACTCGGAATCTCCCCAGCAGAGGATCCCCTGGCTCTCGGACCGGATCGCGCAGCCGACGCCACCGCCCAGCGCGATCGCGCCGGCGCTGGACCGCACGCCGTCCAACGACCCCGGCCGAGTCCACACGCCGGATTCGTCGTAGCCCCAGCACACCACCGCACCAGTTCCCGCCTGGATCGCACAGCTGTTCCAGCCCGTCGCCGCGATGGCCGAGGCCCCGCCCGCTCCTCCGTTCACCGCGGGCGGCGGCGACGCCTGGCCGTGCTCGTCGTAGCCCCAGCACACCACGGCGCCGTCGGACTCCCGGATCGCGCAGCTGTGACCGCCGCCGAACCAGGTGCTGAAGGCCCCACCGGCCGCGATGGCGATCGCCCTGCCCCCGCGGCCGTCGACCGAGGGCGGTGGCGTGAGCCAGCCCTGCTCGTCGTAGCCCCAGCACACCACGCCCCCGTCCTCGGAGCGGATCGCGCAGCTGTGGCTCTCCCCGGCCGCGACCGCGAGCGCGCCACCCTCGGTCCCGTCGACCGAGTCGGGCGGCGTCGCCTCGCCGAAGTCGTCGTCGCCCCAGCACACCACCGCAGCGTCGTGGGCGCGGATCGCGCAGCTGTGCCAGTTCCCGACCGCGAGCGCGCGCGCGCGCGCATGCGACGTGCTGCCGTCCACGGACGGGGGCGGCGTGGCCCGGCCCTCGCTGTCGTCGCCCCAGCAGACGACCGCGCCGTTCTCGGCCCGGATCGCGCAGCTGTGGGAGAAGCCGCTGCCGACCGCGACGGCCGTCCCCTCGCTCCCATCCACCGAGGGCGGCACCGCCAGCACGTCGCTCAGGAGGGGATCCTCGCCCCAGCACTCGACGCCCCCGTCGCTCGCCCGGACCGCGCAGCCGTAGGAGCTGCTGCCGACGGCGAGGGCGGCCGCCCGGGACGGGCTCCCGTCGAGCTGCCAGGGAACCCCGAGCTGACCGAGGTCGTCGGCACCCCAGCACTCGACGACGCCCGTGGCGGCACGGATCGCGCAGGCGTGCTGCGCCCCGCCCGCGACGGCACTCGCGCCGCCCTCGCTGCCGTCCAGCGTCGGCGGCGGCGTCAGCGCGCCCGGGATGCCGAGACCCCAGCACTCCACGCCGCCGTCCTGCGAGCGGATCGCACAGCTGTAGTAGTCGCCCACCCCGATCGCGCCCGCTGAACCGTCGGCTCCATCGACCCGCGCCGGAGGCGTCGCCTGGCCGGCCGCGTCGTCTCCCCAGCACACGACCGCACCGCTCTGGGACTGGAGCGCGCAGCCGTGACCGAACCCGGCCGCGATTGCGCTCGCGCGGTGGTCGACCCCGTCGACGGCGGGGTCCGGCACGGTCTCTCCATGCCGGTCGTCTCCCCAGCAGACCACCCGGCCATCCGCGGCGTGGATCGCGCAGCCGTGGCGGCCACCCGCCGCGATGGCAGTCGCGCTCCCCTCCGTCCCGTCGACGCTGGGTGGCGGCCCGGGGATCACCCAGCCCCAGCACACCACCGCCCCGCTCTCCGCCAGCAGCGCGCAGCTCTGCAGTGCCCCGGTCACGACCGCGCTCGCTCGCCGGGCCGGCGTCGAGCCGTCGACCGAAGGCGGCGGCAGGGTCTCGTCCCCGTCGTTGCTCCCCCAGCACACCACCCCGCCGTCGATGGCGCGAACCGCGCAGCTATGGTCGTCCCAGGCCGCGATCGCCGCCGCGGTCGCGTTCGGCGTACTCCCGTTCACCGAGTCGGGCGGTGTCGCCTGGCCGTCGGCGTCCCGTCCCCAGCACACCACTGGCCCGTCGCCCGTGGTTCCTCGGATCGCGCAGGTGTGACGCCGGCCTGCCGCGATCGCGCTGGCGGTCGCCCCCGGCGTCGTGCCCCTCACCGAAGCCGGCACCCGCTCGAGGGTCGGCCCCCAGCACAGCACGCCGCCGTTGTCCGAACGGATCGCGCAGCCGTAGCCGTCGCCCATCGAGATCGCGACCGCACCGCCGAGCGACCCGTTCACCGCGGCCGGGGGACGGGTCTCGCCCTGGAAGTCGTAGCCCCAGCACACCACACCGCCGTCGTCCGCGCGGATCGCGCAGGCGTGGAAGTAGCCCGCCGCCACGGCGGTCGCCGTACCGCGGGTTCCGTCGACCTCCGGCGGCGGAGTCGACTGGCCGAACTCGTCGTCGCCCCAGCAGACCACGGCACCGCTCTCCGACCGGATCGCGCAGCTGAAGCGGAAGCCGACCGCCACCGCGCTGGCGCTCGACCTGCTCCCGTCGACCTGCGCGGGGATCTCGATCTGACCGGAGCCGTTCGCGCCCCAGCCGAGGACGGGACCGTCGGCGCTGGCCAGGCCGGCGAGCAGCATCCCCGCCAGCAACGCCGCGATCCTCGCGACGGTGACGACGGCAGGCGAGACCGAGCAACGCATGAGTGCCCGAACTCGAAGCATCAACCGTGCCGACGGGGTTCTCCGGGATCGGGATCGCGCAAGCGACCGTTCCCACACGCAGCGGCGTGAAATCGCCGCCGTCGGCCAGACGACACCTGGACACCACCGAGTGCGGCGAACTGGGACACTCGCTCCGCACCGGGACGAAGTGCCCCGGCGCCGCATGGTCAGCCACTTCCAGCCGCCTGCATCCGCGGTACGGCGATTGCACACCCCGGAGCAGCGGCTTTCTCGAAGGCATGGAGTGGCATATGACGACGCGGATGTGGAGCCGCTTCGGCCAGCTCGCCCTGCTCCTGCTGGTCGCCCAGGCCCTCTGCCTGGGCGCCCAGGCGCTCTCCGACAGCGACGGCGACGGGGTCGAGGACAGCGAAGACAAGTGCCCCTACACGTGGGACGACCAGAGCGATTCGGGCGGCCTCGGCGCGAGCTCGCAGCCCGACGGCGTCGGGGACGCCTGCCAGTGCGGGGACGCCAACGATGACGGCTTCGTGACCGAGGAGGACGCGGTCGCGATCAAGCAGGCGGCCCTCAGCCTCGATCCCTGGCTGGCCAGCGTCGCTCTCCCCGGCTTCGACAAGTGCGACGTCGGCGGCACCGAAGGCTGCTCGGGCCTCGACGGCGCCATCGTGATCCGCGCCCTGAACGAGCTCTCGCCGGGGATTCAGCAGCGCTGTGCCGCCGCGAGTCCGATGGTGACGAACAACCTCGCGCTGCGCGACGGCCCTTCCGGCGCCGTCGGCCTGCCCGTCGACTCGAACATACAGCTCGGCCACGTCGTCAAGATTCGCATCGGGGTCACGGCCAGTGAGGAGACCCGGGACGTCGCGGTCGAGTTCTTCCTCGTCGACAGGGGCGA
Source organism: Myxococcota bacterium (assembly GCA_030066475.1). The sequence continues at coordinate 1,807 of JASJBO010000082.1, read as the reverse complement.
ATACGACGCAGCGCAGGAGGGAGGCTCCGACGCGGTCACCCAGTACATCCTCGGCGCGGCCTCCATCGACACCGTGATGGCCGGATCGAACGACTACGAGGTGCTGGTCCAGGTGCCCGGCCTCGACCTCGAGGGCGACCCGATCCCGCCGGGCGAGTACTACCTGTTCCCGGTCGTCGACCCCGGCAAGGAGATCGTCGAGACGAACGAGAGCGACAACATCGCGACCGAGGCCCAGGCCGCGCTGGTCACGGTCTCGAGCCAGTATCAGGGCAACTCGGTCGTCGGCGTCCAGGAGCTGGTCCTGGACTTCTCGGGCGTCGAGCTCCCCACGAACCTGCTGCCCCTGCCCAACCAGGACCCCGAGCCCCCGGACCCCTGCGACGACGCGAGCGCCCCACCGGCGAGCTTCGACCTGCCCGAGGAGCTGATCGACAACCTCGCCAACTCGACCGTCGGCGTCACCGCGATCCTCATGGCCTCCGGCCCGCCCGTCCCCAGCGTGGGGCTCGAGGCGACCTTCGACCATCCCCGGCTCGAGCGCCCCATCGAGCTGGAGTTCTGGCAGACGAACCTGGAACCGCAGCCCGACGAGCCCGCGGGCGTGTTCACCAAGCAGCTGCGCCTCCCCGGCCTCGAGCCGGGCATCGCGACCTCCGTGCAGCTCGACCTGCGGATTCCGCTCGACGAGTCCGCGGTCGCCATTGCCTTGAACGAAGCTCTGCTCGAGCTCGCCGGCGAGGAGGCCCCCTTCTGTCCGGGCCACCCGACCGCTCCGGACCCCGTCTGTGTCGCCCGCCGGATCGCCTTCGCGCTGCTCTCCGAGGCCGAGGCCGCCGAGCTGAACGTGCAGGTCACCGCCTACGACCACCCGACGGACGGCAACCCGATCCCCCGCGACTGGACCCCGCCCGCCGTCGCGATTCCGGACGACCTGCTGCGGGACGTCACCATCATCTCGCCCCTCTTCGTGCCGCCGCCCGAGGAGTCCCTGCCGGTGCACTTCGAGGCCGACTTCGAGACGGGCTTCCACTCCGCGCTCGTCTCGGCGGGCCTCGAGGCCAACGGCTGGGCGGCCCTCGACGAGGACGGCGCCGCCGCCCACACCGACGCCGGCGTGCCGGTCTCGCTGTTCGGGCTGGACTTCCACTTCCTCTCCTTCGAGGCGGGCGGCGCGGCCTACCCGGGCGACCCCTACCCGGGCGACCTCGACCTGGGCTTCTCCGCGGACCTGAAGTTCGCCACCAACCCGGACGGCAGCGGCGGCATCGTGCTCCTCTCCCAGCCCCTGCTCGACCGCGACGCCTGCGACGGCATCGCGGTCCGCCCCGACCTCGACGCGCTCGGCGAGATCCTGAAGTGGAAGCTCGACTGGAGCGTGGAGAAGTCGAAGGAGGCGACGGCTGACTTCGTGGTCGGCGTCGTTCCCCTCACGGCCTCCATCGGCGCGTCCGGGCAGCTCGGCTTCCTCGTCGAGGCGGGCGTACCGGTCTGCGACGAGGACTTCGGCAACGAGACCGAGTTCCAGGCCCACACGGGTCCCTACTTCGACGTCGGCATGCTCGCCAACGCGGGCGTCGGATCGAGCAAGGCCTTTGCGGTGGGGATCGAGGGCGAGGCCACCCTGATCGAGGACACCTTCTTCGCCAAGGCCGAGGTGCAGCGCTTGAAGCTCGAGGGGTCCCTGCTCTCGGGAACCGTCGTCGAGGACATCACCAACACCCTCGAGGGTCCCAAGGGCGGCCTCTACCTCTACGTCGGCTACCCCTGCATCGACTGGTGCCGCTGGTGGGGCATCCCCTACCCC
>JASJBO010000081.1 GCA_030066475.1 Myxococcota bacterium | reverse complement strand
TAGCTGGTGGACTTCGTTCGGCTTCGCCTCACTGCGCGCGCCCTGCGGGCGCTTGCAGGGGGCTTCTGCCGCGCAGACTCCTAGCCCGGCCCCGCCCCAGCGAGCGCACCCTCAGCCGGCCAGCCGCTGCGGGTCGAACAGGGTCCGTCTACCGCCTAGCGGATCCCGGTCATCGAGTGGCCCTGAGCGAACGGGGCCCGACCCTCCGGGTCGATGCCGGAGGCGGGCTCGTTCACCCGCCACAGCGGCTCCCAGCAGCCGTGCCGCTCGAGCAGCGCGCGCGCCTGCTCGCGAGCGGGCTCGGGCAGCCCCTCGAAGCGGGCGCGGAGCTGCTCGAGACACCAGACGCGGTAGGGCGCGGTGCGCAGCCGCTCGTAGCGCACGCCCTCGATCTCGACGTCGAAGCGTGCCTGTCCCGCCTTCCACGCCTCGGCGTTCGCGCACAGGTGCGGCAGGTAGGCCGAGCCGATCGCGTCGAGGACGTCCCCCCACGCGCTGGGGATGCCCGTGTCGAGCGCGCCGCGGGCGCGGCTCGCCCGGGCGGCCCAGGTGCGCGCCACCCAGGCGTACACCTCGGGCGCCGTCTCACGCATGATCGAGGCGGCGGTGGGATCGATCCCGAAGTGGCGGAACATCGAGCCGAAGAAGCCGTAGTCGGCCACGGTCGGCACCGCGCCCAGCAGGAAGGGACGGTCGGCCAGGATCGCGCGCAGGTGATCGAGCGACCGGAGGTAGACGCCCTCCACGTGGGTCCGGGTGCGCTCGGTCACGCCGTCGCCCCTCGTGAACAGGCGCCGCTGCCGATTGCGGACCGCGAAGCGCTTCACGAGACCAGGCAGCGGGACGTTGCGCAGCAGCTCCTCGGCGAGGCGGCGGCTCGTCAGGTAGGCGTCGCCCGGGTAGTACCAGCGGTAGTGCATCGCCGGACGCCACAGCCACTCGTCGGCGTAGTCCTCCACCAGCAGGCTCACGAACGCCTGCAGCGGGTCGTGCGGAATCACGGCGGGCTCGGGCTGCTGCGTCTCGAGCCACGCGATGATCGGCGTCGTGTCGGTCAGCCAGCGCCCGTCGGGCAGCTCGACGCCCGGCACCTGGGCGACGCCGGTCCGCTTGCGCAGCAGGGGGAAGGGGTTGTCCGTGACCAGCTCGTAGGGGATCTCCTTGTAGCGCAGGTACGCCTCGAGCTTGCCGGTGTAGTACGACAGCTCGGAGCCGTAGACCTTGAGCGGCCCGACGTCCGCCATCACGCGGCGCCTCCCGAGTCGGCGGCGAAGTGCCGTGCCAGGCTCTCGAGCGTTCCGGTCCAGCCGCGGGTGTGGTCGTCCGCCGACTGCGGGTCGGGCAGACCCTCGTGGGTGACGACCACCTCCGTCGCCCCCTCGTGCGCCGCCAGCTCGACCGTCACCAGCGTCTCGCCCGTGTCGCGATCGGGCGGCTCCCAGTTGCTGGTGTAGACGAGCCGATGCGGCGCGGTGATCTCGCGATACACCCCGTAGAAGGTGTGCGGCGCCTCGCGATCGGGCGGCTGCATGCCGATCCGGTACTGGCCGCCCGGCCGCAGATCGACCTCGGCGATGCAGACGTGGAAGTCCGGACCGGGCACGTGCCAGCGGCGGATCTCGTCGGGCCGCGTGAAGGCGGCGAACACCGCGGCCGGAGCAGCCGGCACGAGACGTCGAACGCAGATCCGGGCGGTCGCACCCTCGCCGGCGGGCCGCGCCTCGCGACCGACGAACGACAGGAAGTAGAGCAGGCCCGCCGCCGCGTGGCCCAGCAGCCCGATCAGTCCCACCACGTAGAGCCCGGGACCCGCCACGAGCACGGCGTTGACGAGGAGGCCGAGCGTCACCGCGCCGAGCGCGGGCTCGCGGAAGCGCGAGAGCCCCGGCCGCAGCGCAGGAAAGCCCCGCCCGCGCAGCCGCTCGTCGTCCCGGCGCGTCGCCCAGAGACCGGCGACCATGCCGACCGCCAGCAGCAGGCTGGCGCAGCGCCAGACCCAGGACGCCGGGAGCCCGAGCAGCTCGAGGGCCAGCGGCAGCAGCGCGAAGAACAGGCAGGCCAGGCTGGCCCCGACCATGTTCCACAGGGTGGACAGCTCCTGCGGCAGCCAGTCGCGCACGCCGCGGTGGCGGAACACCACCACCAGGCTGGAGAAGCCGGCGAAGGTGACCGCGATCTCGGCGAGCGTCTCGAGCACTCCGGCGCCGCGCATGGCGACACAAGGCTGCCACGGGTGGCGGGTCGGCGCCCGTCGGGGCGCCCCGGATCAGCTCGCGGGAGAGATGTAGTCTCCGGACTCGAGGCCTGCAAGCGCTTCCAGGAGGAGCCGTCGTGACCGACCGCGTGCTGCTCGAGATCGAGGACGGCATCGCGCACGTCCGCATGAACCGGCCCGAGAAGAAGAACGCCCTCGACAGCGGGATGTTCGAGGGGCTGCGCACCGCTGCGCAGCAGCTCGCGGAGGACCGCTCGGTGCGCGCCGTGGTGCTGTCCGGCGCGGGCGACTCGTTCTGCTCGGGCCTGGACTTCACCAGCTTCGGCGACATGGCGAGCGGCGCGCTCGACGCCGACAACGAGGCCGTGCAGGAGACCGCGCGCGACCTCAGCCCGGAGGGCGCGAACCGCGCCCAGCAGCTCGGCTGGCTCTGGCAGGAGCTGCCGGTCCCGGTGATCGCCGCCGTGCAGGGCGCCGCCTACGGCGGCGGCTTCCACATCGCGCTCGGCGCCGACGTCCGCTTCGTGGCGCCCGACGCGCGCATCGCCTTCGTGGAGATCACCTGGGGCCTCGTTCCCGACCTCTCGGGCACGCAGGCGCTGCGCCGGCTCGTGCCGCTCGACGTCGCCAAGAAGCTGATCTTCAGCGGCGAGCCGATCAGCGGCGAGCGGGCGGTGACGCTCCACCTGGGCACCGAGCTCAGCGAGGCCCCGCTCGACGCCGCCTTCGAGCTGGCCCGCACCATCGCGAGCCGCAGCCCCGAAGCGATCCGCGAGGCCAAGCGCCTGCTCAACAGCTCGGGGCTGGTCCCGCTGCGGGAGGGGCTGGCCAACGAGTTCAGCGCCTCGGCCCGCCTGATGGGCACCCCGAACCAGATCGAGGCCGTCGTCGCGAAGCTCGAGCGGCGCCCTCCCCGCTTCGCCGACCCGGCCTGACGGGCCGGGGGTCGCGTCCCGCGCAGTCCGTGCCAGAATCGGGTGCACGAGCCATGCGCGAAGAGCTCTCCGAACGCGAGAAGCAGGTGGCCGCCCACCTCGCCGCCGGACTGCGCGTCGCCGGGGTGGCCAGCGAGCTGTGCATCGCCGAGATCACCGTCCGCAACCACCTGCGCAACATCTTCGCCAAGCTCGACGTCCACTCGCAGCCCGACCTGATCGCACTCCTGCGCCGCGAGCCGGGCCTGCTCGGCGCCTATCGCGGGATCTCGGGTGCCGGCCCGCTCGGCGAGCGCCCGCTCTCGGAAGAGCTCGAAGCCGTAGATCGCGCCACCGCGGAGCGCCTCGACGAGGCCTTCGCGTCGCACACGGGGCGCGCTGCGATGCGGGCCGCGCTCCACGCGGTGCTCCCGCTCGACGAGGAGCGCCGCCGCGATGGCGCTGCTCGCCGACGCGAGCGTCGAGGAGCGGGAACGGCAGCTCGCGGCGTTGGATGCGTTGCTCGAGGAGATCTCGGCGGGGTAGCGGTCGCAGGAGGCCGGGGACTTCCAGGACTTCGGGCCTCTGGGCGGCGGTCAGCGAACGGTCAGCGGATGGTCAGGGTCGCGGCAGGCGAGCTTGCATAGGCTGCCGGGGCTCGACCCGGAGGCCGCCCATGTCCCACCGACTCGCGCTGGTGCTCGCACTCCTCCTGCAGCCGACCGCCGCCCTCGCCGTCGACTCCGACGGCGACCGGGTGGACGACGCCTTCGACGTGTGCACGGCGGTGGCCGACCGCGCCCAGCGCGACAGCGATCGCGACGGCTACGGCGACGCCTGCGACGCCGACTACGACGGTGACGGCCTGGTCGGGATCTCGGACTTCAACCGGCTGCGCGCCCAGTTCGGGCTGACGAGCGCCGACCGCGCCTTCGACCCCGCTCTCGACGCCAACGGCGACGGCGCGATCGGCCTGTTCGAGTTCAACCTGCTGCGCGAGCAGTTCGCGGGCCCGCCCGGTCCCGGCAATCCGGACGCCGACGGCGACGGTCGGCGACTGGTCGAGGATCGCTGCCCCCGCGAGCGCGCGACCGGGCGCGCGCTGCGCGAGGGATGCAGCGCCCTCGACATCGCGCGCGCACCCGAGGCGTGGACCGGGCCCGCGCGCCGCGACCTCGACGCGCTGCTCCAGCAGCTGCCGACCAGGCGCGACTTCCTCGCCGTCCGCGGGGCGCTGGGCGAGGCGGACGAGCTCCTCGACGCCGCGCGCGGCAGCACCCGCCGCGGCGATCCGTGCGAGGCCGTCTCCCGGCTCCGCGACGCCGAGTCGCGACTCGCGACCGCTTCGGGCGCGCTGGCCCGGGAGATCGCCGCGGCGCGCGCCGCGCTGCCGTCGCGCCGCGGGACGCCCGACGATGCCGACGTGCTCCCCGAGGACATGGCCGTGATGGACCTCGAGGTGGCGCATGCCGACCTGGGCCGCCTGGCCGCCGCGGCAACTCGAGCCGGCGCCGGCTTCCAGGCGCTCTGCAACGACACCACCGGCCCCGTCTCGGTCGAGGGCGCGATCGCCGCGATCGACGACGCGACCGGCACGCTCGAGCTCGAGGACGGCACGCAGGTAGCGCTCGCGCCCGACTACGCGGCGACGGGTGCCCTGTATCCGGGGCGGCTCGTCGAGGTGGCCGGGCTGGGGCTCGGCGACGGCAGCGTGCTGGGCACGGGCCTCGCGGGCATCGGCGCCGAGATCCCGATCGAGCTGCTCCCGTTCGAGGACTGCCTCCAGGTCCGCGTGATGCCGGTGCAGGACTTCAGCGCGACGCCGGTGACCGTCCACGACTTCACGCCCTATCTCGAGGGCGCGTCCCACCGCTTCGAGGAGGGCATGCGCCTGGTGGTGGACGGCTCGACGTGTCCCGTGCCGCCCCCGCCCGTGCCGCCCAACCCGTACACCTACGCGAGCTACTGGCTCGAGGTGGAGCTCCAGTACTTCCCGGAGGGCGGCGGGCCACCGAAGACGGTCCAGCTCGCCTCCTACTGGATCGACGGCGACGGGCCGCTGCTGTTCCCGTCCGACATCGACACGGCGCTCGCCACCACCCTGCGCGTGCGCCCGCGCTACCAGAGCTGCACGGCCGACTTCACCCCGCTTCCGCCCGAGTGCAGCGAGGCGCTCTCGTTCCCGCTGCGGAGCTACTCGATCCGGTTCGCGCCCCGCTGGAGCTACTGCTCGGTCACCTACGACGAGACGCAGTTCGACCTCGAGGACACCCCGGCCGGCACCTACCGCACGACCGGCGTCGACCAGATCCTGCTGGACGCCGCCACCGACCCCTTCACGGCGGTGAACTTCCACGCCGAGGGCTACCGCGTGACGTCCGGCGGGGTCACCAGCTTCCCGGCGGCGATCACCCAGTTCGACGAGTTCGCGATCTTCGAGGACGACTTCTACCCCGGGCCGGGGATCGTGCCGAACACCTACGCCACCGGCGTGGACGAGCCCTCGGGGCTGCGCTGGCCGCGCGTGCGCGGCTTCCGCAACGGCGAGACCTTCCAGTACGCCTGCGACCTGCCCCGCCTCGACCGCGACCTGGTCGACTATTGCCCGTCGCCCCCCAACAGCTTCTACGAGCTGCCCTTCGCCGGTCCGTTCCCGTACTGGGAGATGGGCCAGGGCAACAACGGCGCCTTCACGCACGACGGCGCCGACGCCTGGGCCTTCGACTTCCGCCAGTCGATCGGCACGCCGGTGCTGGCGGCGCGCAGTGGCACCGTGGTGAAGGTGCGCGAGAGCGTCTTCTACAACTGCATCGCGAACTTCGTCCAGAACCCCGACTGCGACGCGAACTTCGTCGCGATCCGCCACGACGACGGCCTGACCGAGACCCGCTACGTGCACATGCCCCAGAACGGCGTCGTGGTGGCGGAGGGCGACCGCGTGAAGCGCGGCGACTGGATCGCAGTGGTCGGCAACACCGGCTTCTCGACCAACCCGCACCTGCACTTCGAGGAGCGCGGCGTCTTCAACCCGGTCTCGCGCCCGCTCCGCCTGCGCCGCTTCGTGCCGGGGACCGGGACGGTGCAGACCTGCACGCAGCCCGCCAACACGGGCGGCGCGCTGTCGTCCACGCAGGTCCCGTAGCGCCGGGCTCGGGCGCGATCTCCTCGAGGGAGCGCCCGCTCGTCTCGGGGTAGCACCGCGCAACCACGACGGCGGCGACGAGCCCCGTCACCGCCAGCGCCCGCACGCCGAGCCAGTGGCTGCCGAGCAGCGCGAAGAGGGCGCCCTCGCAGGCGAGGCCGAGCATCCCGCCCAGGGTGCCGACCACCGCCGCCACGCCGGCGGCGGTCGCCCGCGCCGAGGTCGGGAAGAGCTCCTGGGCGGCCGTGCGCCCCACCACGTCGTTGCCGACCGAGCAGAACACCCACGCGACGTAGAGGCCGACCGCGATCGGCCCGAGCACGCTGTAGAGCGCCAGCGCGGCGAGCGGCTCGAGCAGCGTGAAGCCGACCAGCGCCGGCCGGCGGCCGCGCCGGTCGCTCAGCCAGCCGCCGATCGGCTGGCCGCACAGCCCGAGGGCGCCCCCGAGCACGGCGACCAGCGCGAAGTGGGCCGGCGTCCAGCCGTGCACCTCCTGGAAGAACTTGGGCAGGAAGAAGTCCACGGGCGCGTTCGAGAACGACCAGAAGAAGTGCACCGCGACCACGGCCGCCAGGCGTCGCGGCGCGTGCGTCAGCAGGCCCCGCAGCGGCTCGAGCCAGCCGGCGGTCGAGGACGCGGCGGCCGTCGTTGCCCGGGTGTGCTCGAAGCGCCCGGTCTCCGGCAGTCGCCGCCGGAAGAACGCGATGGCGAGCAGCGGCAGCACACCCAGGGCGTAGAGGCCGCGCCAGCCGAAGGGGACGTGCTCGACGGCTCCGAACAGGATCATGGCGAGGCCGTGCCCCAGCGCTGCCAGGGTGCCGAGCAGCCCGATGCCGAGCCCGCGGTTGGTCTCGCGGAACTCCTCGACGATCACCACCACGGCGAGCAGCCACTCCGCGGTGACGAACGTGCGCGCGAGCAGCTGGAAGGCGATCAGCGCGCCGAAGCCCGGCGCCAGCGCGGTGGCGGCGGTGAAGAACGTGTAGCCGATGATGGTCGCGAGGAGCAGCCGCCGGCGACCCAGGCGGTCGGCCAGCAGCAGCACCGCGAAGGCGGGGAGCGATCCCAGGCGCACCAGCGAGCCGAGCAGGCCGAGCTGGCCCTCGGGGATCGCGAGATCGGCCTGGATCTGCACCAGCAGCAGCGAGAGCAGCGCCTGGTCGTACATGCTGAAGAACGCCGCCGCACCCAGGAGCAGCAGCAGGCGGTGCTCGCGCCGGTCGACGCCGCCGCTCACGACGCGTCCGCCTCGTGGTCGAACCGTGCGACCACCTGCTCGGAGAGGGTGCGGAAGACGTCGGCGTCCCAGGGTGCCGGCGCCGGGAACAGGATCGCGCCGATGCCCAGCTCGGCGAACGCGCGCAGGCGCTCGCAGACCCGCTCCGCGCAGCCGATCGGGAGCTCCGACAGCACGGTCTCGCGCGGCAGGAGCGTGTGCGCAGCGATGAGTGCGGCGGCGCCCTCGACGACCGCCGGATCCTCGTGGGCGAACAGCGGCACGTGGATCGTCTTGCGGATCGCGTCGTAGTCGCGCCCCACCGCGTCGCAGTGCCGGCGCAGCACCTCGAGCCGCTGGCGCACCAGCGAGAGCGGTCCCATCAGGTTGGCCACGTCGGCGAAGCGCGCCACGGTGCGCAGCGTGCGGCGCTCGCCGATGCCGCCGATCCACAGCGGGGGGTGGGGGCGCTGGACGAACCGGGGGGCGAAGGGCGCATCGTCGAGCTCGTAGAAGGCGCCGTGGAAGCGCACGCGCTTCTCGGCGTCGAACACGGCGCGCAGCATTGCGGCCGCCTCCTCGAGCCGGTCCTGGCGCTCGCTCATCGGCGGCAGCGGGATGCCGTAGGCGCGGTGCTCGCCGGTGTGCCAGCCGGCGCCGAGGCCGAGCTCGAGCCGGCCGCCGCTCACGTGGTCCACCGTCGCGGCCATCTTGGCGAGCAGCGCGGGATGGCGGAACGTGTTGGCGCTCACCAGACAGCCGAGCCGCACCCGCTCGGTCGCCTGGGCGGCGGCGGCGAGCAGCGTCCAGCTCTCGAAGCAGCTCGCGTCCACGTCGGCGCCGGGGCTCGGCGGGAGCAGGTGATCCATCAGCCAGATCCCGCCGAAGCGGGTCTCGCGGTCGAGGAAGCGCCAGATCGCCAGCAGCTCGGGGTAGCTCACCCGCTCCTGCACCGTCTGCACGTCGAATCGCATGCGCATCGCGTTCCTCCTTCGGCCGGCCTTCAGCCGTTCGTCCCTTCGAACAGCGCCCAGGGCACCGTGGCAAGCCAGCGCGCGCGGCGGCCGCGCCGCCAGTCGCGGCGGGTTCGGGGCTCCGGGCTCGGGCTCGCGGGCTTCGGGCTCATCGCCGTTCCTCCTCGGTCCCCAGCATCGGTCCCCGGCGGCGACGAGTCCTGATCGAGTCCTTGCGATTTCCTTGCGATTCTCCGAGCGGGCTCGGAAGGCGGGCGCGGGCGGCGTAAGCTGGCGCCGATGATCCAGGTCTTCGGCCCCTTCGAGCTCGACGTCGACCTCTACGAGCTGCGCCGCGACGGCGAGCCGCTGAAGCTCGCGCCGAAGGCCTTCGACGTGCTGCTCCACCTGGTGCGGCACCGCGAGCGCGTGGTGCCGAAGGCCGAGCTGCTCGATGCCCTCTGGCCCGGCGAGCACGTGACCGAGTCGGTGCTGCCCGCCAACGTGAACGCGATCCGCAAGGCGCTGGGCGACGAGCGGGGCGCCGCCCGCTTCGTGCAGACCGTCCACGGCCGCGGCTACCGCTTCATCGGCGCGATCGAGGAGCGCGAGGTGGCGCCGCCCGCCACCGCCGCGCCCTTCGCTCCCGACGCCGCGTTCGTGGGACGCGACCGCGTGATGGAGGAGCTGCTCGCGCGGCTCGAGCGCGTCGCCGCCGGCCACGGTGGGCTCGCCCTGCTGGCCGGCGAGCCGGGCATCGGCAAGACCCGCACCGCCCAGGAGCTCGCCGCCGTCGCGCGCGGGCGCGGCGCGCGGCTGCTCGAGGGGCGCTGCTACGAGGGCGAGGGCGCGCCCGCCTTCTGGCCCTGGATCCAGATCCTGCGCGCAGCGGCCGCCGAGCTCGACGACGCGGCCCTGCGCCGCCAGCTCGGGTCGGGCGCCTCCGACGTCTCGAGCCTGGTGCCGGAGATCCGCGCACGCCTGCCCGAGGTCGCGCCGCCCGAGACGCTCGACAGCGAGGAGGCGCGCTTCCGCCTGTTCGACAGCGTCACCGGCTTCCTGCGCAACCTGGCCCGCGAGCGCCCGCTCGTCGTGCTGCTCGACGACCTGCACTGGGCCGACGAGCCGACGCTCCTGCTGCTGCGCTTCCTCGCGCCCGAGCTCGGCGGCATGGCGCTCTTGCTGCTCGGCGCCTACCGCGACGTCGAGCTGCGCCGCACCCACCCGCTCGCCCAGGTGCTCGCCGCCCTGGCCCGCGTGCCCGACTTCCATCGCATCACGTTGCGCGGGCTCGACCCGGACGACGTGTCCCGCTTCCTCGCGCTGGCCGCCGGCGCGCCCCCGCCGGATGACCTGGCGCGCAGCGTGTTCGAGATGACCGAGGGAAACCCGTTCTTCCTGCAGGAGGTCGTCCGGCTGCTCGCCGCGGAGGATCGTCTCGCCGAGCCGGTGGACGCGCTCTCCCTGCCTCAGGGCGTGCGCGAGGCGATCGGCCGCCGCCTCGACGCGCTCGACGAGCCCTGCAACCGGCTGCTGCGCCCGGCGTCGGTGATCGGCGCCGAGTTCGGCGTCGGCGTGCTCGAGGCCATCGCCGGCCTGCCCCGGGCCGAGCTGCTCGCCGGGCTCGAGCGGGCGAAGCGCGCCCGCATCGTGCGGAACGAGGGCCTCGCCATCGGACGCTGGGCCTTCGGCCACGTGCTGATCCGCGAGACCCTCTACGAGGAGATCTCGGTGCCCGAGCGCATCGCGCTACATCGCCGCGTCGGCGAGGTGCTCGAGCAGATCCACGGCGCGGGCGACGCCGACCACCTGGCCGAGCTCTCGTACCACTTCTTCCAGGCCGCGCCCGGCGGCGACGTGGATCGCGCCATCGACTACGCGGTGCGCGCGGCCGAGCGCGCCCGCGAGCTGCTCGCCTTCGAGGAGGCGGTGCTCCTCTACGAGCGCGCCCTCCAGGTGCTCGAGCTCGCCGTGCCGGTGGACGACGCGCGCCGCTGCGACCTGCTGACCCGCCTGGGCGGCGCGCTGCGCGCGGCCGGCCGTCGCGAGGACGCGCTGCGCCGACTGCGGGCCGCGGCCGACGCGGCGCGGCGCCTCGCCCGCGGCGACCTGCTGGCCCGCGTCGCCACCCACTGGCCGCCGACCCTGGGCCGCCAGATGGTGCTGTGGAACGCCGAGTACCGGCCGCTGGTCGAGGAAGCGCTCGGCTGCATCGACGAGGCGGCGCTGGCCGAGCGCGCCCGGCTGACCAGCGCGCTCGCGCTCACGCCGCCGGACTCGAGCTGCATGGAGCGGCGCGACTTCATGAGCCGCCAGGCCGAGGCGCTGGGCCGCCGCTCCGGGGACGACGAGGCGCTGCTGCGCGCGCTCGAGGCGCGGCTCTGGGCGCTCACCGGACCCGACCACATCGAGGAGCGTCTGGTCGTCGCCAGTGAGATGCTGCGCGTCGCACAGCGCAGCGGATCCCAGGTGATGATCTTCGAGGCGCGCGAGCACCGCGTGCGCTCGCTGGTGGCGGTCGCCCGCCTGGCCGACGCGGACCTCGAGATCGATGCCTGTGCCGCCCTGGCCCGGGCCCTGCGCCTGCCCACCTATCACCTGTCGGTGGCGCGCTTCCGGCTGATGCGCGCGATGGGCGCGGGACGACTCGACGACGCCGAGGCGCTCACCGCGGAGTGCCAGGACTGGTCGCAGCGCATCGACGACCCCGACCTCGACCTCATGCGCGTCACCTGGCTGATGTGGATGCTCGAGACGCGCGGTGAGCTCACGAAGATCGAGGGCCTGTTCGAGAGCTTCGTCCGGGAGTCGCAGAGCTGGGTCGGCCCTCCCGCCCAGATCTTCGTGTCCCACTTCTACGCGCTGCTCGGAAACTTCGAGGCGGCGCGCCGGCACTTCGACGCCGTCGCCCTTCCCGAGCTCGAGCGCGACGAGGACTGGCTGATGACGCTGGCGCTGGGAGCCGAGACCTGCGCGGACCTCGAGGCCGCGGGTGCGGCCGCGCCGCTCTACGAGCTGCTGCTCCCCTTTGCGCGCACGAACGTGACCCACCTGCACATGCGCCACTACCTGGGCGCCGGCAGCTACTTCCTCGGCCGCCTCGCCGCGCTGCTCGGCCGCGACGACGCGGCCGCCGAGCACTTCGAGCATGCCCTCGCGATGAACCAGGAGCTGCTGGCGCGGCCCGCCCTGGCGCGCACGAGCTACGCCTTCGGCCGCTGGCTGCGGCGCGGCTCGCCGCGCGGCCGCGAAGCCCGCCGCGGCGCAGAGCTGCTGGAGGCGGCGGGCCGCCTCGCCCGCGAGATCGGGATGCGCGAGCTCCTCGCCCGCGTCGAGCGCGCGCTCGGCTGAGCGCGGACGCGCTGCGCAGCCAGGCGGGCAATCGATTGGTGTCGAGCCGCTCTGAGCCGTCACATCAAGCGAGGACGGAGTCGGAGCGCGCACTTCTCGGAGCCCGGCGACTCGAGGCCGGTCCCGCTTCGACGCGGACTTCGTAGCGTTCGCGCAGCTCTCGCAGCCGTCGTTGCAGGTGCTCGGCGCGTCGGGTCCGCTGGAAGTGGTGCACCACCTGCGAGCGGACTTCGTCGAGCGAGGGAGGGCGTTCCGGAACTCGCTCGTGGATCCAGACGAGATGCAGGCCATAGGCAGACGGAATCGGGCCGTGCCAGACACCGGCCTCCAGCGCCTCGACGGAAGCCGCGAAGCCCGCCCCGAACTCGCGCTCGAGCTGCTGCCGGGTGGCGAGCACCCGCTGGCCGGTCGGGAACGGGTCGCCCCGGCTGCCGGCCGCCTCGGCAGGGAGCGAAGCCAGCTCCGCGAGCAGGTCGCGGGCCCGCTCCTCGGCCGCGTCCCCGTGCCGTGAGCTCACGAACACATGGGTGAGCCGGACCCGGGCGGGCCGCGCGAATCGCCGCGCGTGCTCGCGCAGGTGCGCCTCGAGCTCGGCCTGCGTCGGCAGGTGCCGGTCGGCCTCCCGCGCGATCGCGAGGCGCATCATCGTGGTGAGGTAGCGACGGATCACGATGTCCTCTCGCTCGAGGCCCAGCTCCTCGGCGTGCGCGATCACCTCCGGCCGGTCGAGCTCTTCGCCGTCGTCGTGCTGGGACACGAAGCGCCCGATCCGCTCGAGGCGCTCCGCGACCACGGGATCGCGGTCGGGGACGCCGCGCGACCACGCCTCCCGGAGCAGGATCTCGTCGTCGAGCAGCTGCTGCGTCAGGGCTGCCTGCTCGGAGGGCGTGGGCAGGCGACCCTGCTGCGCGGACCAGCTTCGACGCAGCGCCTCGACCGCACCAGCGTCCAGCACGATGACCGGTCGCGGCGCGGGCAACAGGGCGAAGGCGAGTCCCCCGACGAGGAGGAAGTGGAGGAGCGGCGCCCGCAGCAGGCGGCTCGGCGACCCACCCCGGCGCCTCTCGCTGCCCTCCGCCCCGCCGCCGGGCTCCGCGGCCAAGGTCAGTTCCGCAGGACCCGACCCTGGCTTCGCCACAGCCGGGTGTGCCGCGACGCGAAGTCGCCGAGCGACACCTCGAGCGTGACGAAGTGATCGCTCAGGTCCGCTGCCGAGAGGTCCGCGCCCTGCGCGCGGAGCCGGAGATGGACGCCGCGCGCGGAGACCTTCAGCCAGACCAGGCGCAGGCCGTCGAACTGCGATCCGTCGGGATCGACGAAGCGGAACACGCCGGGGTACACCTGCTCCAGCGTACCGGCCGGCAGGGTCACGTCGTAGACCTCGTCGTCGTCCGTGATCCGGACGCGCAGGTCCTGGCTGGCGGGATCCGCGCTGGCGGGAAGCTCCCGGAAGCGCACCGAGGCATGCAGCAGGTCGTCGGCGCCCGACGGCGGCCGCACGATGACCGCCTTGAGGCTGCTGATCGCGTCCGGCTTGTACCAGATCGGGGAGCTCCACGCGCGCTCCTGGATCACCGGGGAGTAGAAGGGCTCGTCCTCCTTGCGGATGCAGCAGTTCTCGAAGTCGGGTCCCGCGGCCGCGGCCTGCGCCTCGCAGCTCGGCGAGAGCGGATTCACGCCCTCGCTCTGGCACAGCCGCGTGCTCCAGCGGCAGCTCGGGTTGTCGAGCACCCGCGCGTAGTAGAAGGCGCGCTGGTCGGGATCGAAGTCCGGATCCTCCCACACCGTGCAGAGGTCGGCGAAGCCGGTGCCGACCAGGTCGCAGGTCTGCGGATCGACGCTGGCCCCGTTGTCGGGATCGCCGGCGACCTCGAACACGCGCTCGTGGGTCTCGCCCTGCGCGTCCACCCAGCCCTTGACGATCTGCACGCGCTGGAGATCGGTGCCGGGGAGATTCCCGCCACCCGGGTCCTTCAGCGCGTGCACGAGGAAGCGCGGGCTCGCGCCCTTGCGCACGGCCCCGAGCTCTCCGCCCATCGGGACCCCCGCCCGGTAGGCTTGCTCGACCAGGTCGGGGCGCTGGCAGAGCTTCGGCTTCAGGTCACCGCCGAAGAAGCGCAGCGTCGGGCGATGGCCGCTGGTGCCGTAGACCTCCCGGCGCCCGATCGCCTCGAACAGCGCGTCGCGCGAGTTCTCTTCGGCCCAGACCACGGCCAGGCCGCCGGGGCTGCGGTCGACGAAGGTCAGATCGGAGGCGATGGTCTGGCTCGGCGTCGCGGTCTGGACGCCGCGCGTGCCCGGCCAGGTCTCGTCCTCGGTGGTGAAGCCGCCCAGCGAGTTGTGGTTGTCCGTGCTCGCGATGAATCCGAACTGCCACGGGTTGACGCCCAGGCTCTCTTCGAACGCCAGACCGTCCTTCAGCGTATTGCGCACCATGTTCCGCGGGAAGTACTCGTCGATGGGTACGTCGTTGCCCTGGTTCCCGCTCCCGCGAAACCCCTCCTGCTCGAAGGCGCACAGCTCGTCCGCCGTCCCCACGCCGGCGCCGGCCAGGCGGTCGTAGCGGCACTCCGACCCCCCCTTCTGCTGGAACATCTCCACCACGGGCTCGTTGCGGCGGGATCGATCCGCCTCCTCGCGGTCGAGCGGGTCGAGGAAGGCGAGGCCCGCGGACTTGTTGGTGTTGTGTCGGATGGCCAGCACCTCACACCCCGTGCCGGCCTCGTTGCAGCCCTCGTCGAGGTAGTCCCACAGGCGGTTCTCGATGCGCCGCACCGTATCCGCCGCGTCGCCGTTCAGCGGCGCGACCGCCTGGATCGCCAGCGCGGAGTCGACCGCGCTCTCGGCCACGGCGGGAACGACCGCGTTCCGGAACAGGACGTTGCGGTGGAAGCTGCTGCGGAACGGGAAGCCGATCACGAGCGGGAACTGGATATCGGCCGTCCACTCGTAGCCCACGAAGGGGGTGAACGAGCAGCTCGCGGTGCGGTCGTAGGCCTCCTCGGCGGCCGCCTGGATCTCCTGCCAGACCGAGGCCTTCGAGGTGTCGCAGTCCACGCCGGGCAGGTTGCAGATGGCGGGCCGCTGCACCTGGGCGGGCAGGCCCATCGAGAGATCCACGACCGACGCGATCCACCTCCCGAAGCTGCCGCCGAACGGGTCGCGCGTCGTCACGCACAGCGGGGCCCCGAAGGCGCCGCTCGAGGGCGTGATGCACTCGCGGACCTCGCCGAAGAACTCGGCGTGGTCCGCGGTCATCATCCAGTCGAGCGTGCGGTCGATGGTCGCCATGCGCGTCTGCCCGCCGGTCTCGTCCGCGAGCGCGATCGGGGCGCCCTGCGCGGCGTCGTAGGCCTCGCGCGGACCCGTGCGCGTGCCGCGGCCGTAGGCATCGTGCGAGAGGCCGGTATGCACGTGCTGCTCGCCGAAGTACGGGCGGCGCAGCCCGTCGTAGCCGGCGCAGTCCGCGCGCATCTCGGTCCGCTGCCAGGGCGGCGGCGCGATCTCTCCGGCTCCGCCCCCCTTGGCGTGCCCCGTTCCGGGCAGCAGCGTCGCGGCGAGCAGTGCGGCGCCGGTTCCCACCACCAGGAGACCCCGGCCCTTCCGTCCTCGAGTGGGTCGCTCCATGCCTTCCTCCTCGGCGCGCACGGCGGGCGCAGCTCGACGAGGAAATCCTATTGGGATTAATGTTTGAAAGCAACATTAATCTCGCCGGGGCGTCGAGCCGGTCTGCTCAAGCGACGCCTGCGGCCTCGGAGTCGTGGAAGAGCGCATCGAGGTGATCGACCGATTCGTGCAGGATCACCACGGCCGCCGCGCGCGCCCGATCCGCGCCGCGGAACATCGACTTCTCGATCCGGAGCCGGGCCGCGATGGCCGGATGGCAGGCGGCCAGCACCCCCTCGCGGAAGGGCCCCAGCACCGGCTCGGGAAGCGGCGACAGGTCGCCCCCCAGGATCAGCATGTCGGGATTCACGAGGGTCACGACCCAGCCCGTCGCTCGGACCAGGTGCACGCTGATCTCGTTCAGGACCTCGGTCGCGGCCGCACTGCCCGCCGCGGCGGCCTCGATCAGGGCCAGGGCCGGCACCTCGTCGAGGCGGGCCGGGTCGAGGTCGCGGTTGCCACGGCGGTGCAGCTCCTGGGCTCGCCGCGCCACCGCCTCGCGCGAGACGACCGTCCGGAGACACCCGACGTTCCCGCACCGGCAGCGCTCGGACAGCCCCGGCATCTGCATGTGACCGATCGTCCCAGCGAAGCCGCTGGCGCCGCGATGGACCTTCCCCTCGACGATCAGCGCCGCGTTGGGCGCCGCGGTGACGCTGAGGAAGACGGCGTTCTTCGACTCGCGCGCCGTGCCTTCGAGGAGCTCGAGGCAGGCCAGCACGTAGGTGTCGTCGTACACCTCGACCGGCACGCCCAGCGCATCGGCCAGGAGCTGCCGGATCGGCTCGTTCTGCCAGCCCAGGTCCGGCAGGTCCGGGATCACCCCGGTCGCGGGGTCCACCGGACCGGGAAGGCAGACGCCCACGGCGTGGATCCGCTGCCAGTCCACGCCCGCTCCGCGCACGGTTTCCTGCACGAGTCGGGCGGCCTGGCCGCACACGGTCTTCGCGACCCGCGAGCGGGTGCGCGCATCGCGCGTGGCCACGGTCCGGCCGAGCGCGTCGAGGACGGCGATGCGCGTCCGCTCGGGACCGATCTGCAGGCCGACGCAGCAGTGGCGGTCGGGATCGATCTCGAGCAGGACCGGAGGGCGCCCCCGTGGAATCGGACCGATGCCGAGCTCGCGCACCCAGCCCTCGTCGATCAGATCGCCGACGATCGCCGAGACGGTCGCGTGGGTGAGCCCGGTCGCCTTGGCCAGCTTCGCCCGGGTCGCCCGCCCGTGGTCGCGCAGCTCGCGAAGCACGAGCCGCCGGTTGAGCTGGCGGACCCGGCCGACGTCCACGCCGCTCGCCATCGATTCCTCCCACCCCGAGCCGAGAGCATAGACACCCCCCGGCGCCTCGTTAATTTTAGTATTTGACATTAATGGAATCCAGTGCTTCGATTGCCGGTGCGCCCGAGGCCGGGGAGGCCGGGAGGGAGCGATGCCCGCCAGCGACCTCGTCAGTGTCGGACTCACGGTGCTCGATCTGCTCGGACGCGCGGTGGATGCCATTCCCGAGTCCGGGGGCGTGGCCCTGATCGACGAGATCCGCCTCACGCCGGCCGGGACGGCGGTGGCTCCGGCGATGGCGGCCGCCCGGATGGGGCTGCGCACGCGGCTGGTGGGCGCGATCGGAGACGACGAGATCGGCGCGGTGCTCCGCGCCGGCCTGGAGCAGCGCGGGGTCGACACCTCCCTGCTCCAGGAGGTCGCGGGGGTTCGGACCTCGGCCACGATCCTCCCGATCCGCGCGAACGGCGACCGACCCGCCCTGCACGCGCCCGGTGCCAGCCTGGCGCTTCGGCTCGCGGGCGACGAGCAGGCGCTGCTCGATACGCGCTTCCTGCACCTGGGCGGGGTCGGCACCATGCCCCACGTCGACGGCGCGCCCACCGAGCGGCTGCTGTCCACGTGCCGCGAGCGGGGCATCACGACCTCCTGCGACCTGATCGCGCCGAGTGACGCCACGCGCGCGGCGCTCGACGCCGCCCTGCCCCACCTGGACTACTTCATGCCGACGCTCGAGGAGGCGCTCACCCTGTCCGGGACCGCGAACGCGCGCGCCGCCGCCGACACCTTCCTCGCGCGGGGCGCCGGGACCTGCGTCTTCAAGTGCGGGGCCGAGGGCTCCCTGGTCGCGACGCGCGACGAGCTGACCCGCGTCCCGGCCTTCGAGGTCGACGTCGTCGACACCAGCGGCTGCGGGGACTCCTACTGCGGCGGCTTCCTCACGGCGCTCTCGCACGGCTTCGAGCTCGCGGAGGCCTGCCGCTTCGCCAGCGCGACGGCCGCGCTGGTGGCGACCGGCCTCGGGAGCGACGCCGGCATCACGAGCTTCGACGACACGCTGGCGGCGATGAAGTCGCTCCCGGTGCGGGCCTGAGCGGCGGGGAGCCCACGATGACACCCCCGAGCGAGCGATCCCTCCGCACGGCCCTCGTGGAGGCGGCTCGCGCCATGCAGGAGGCGGGACACAGCCCCGGCACGACCGGCAACGTCTCGGCGCGCTGCGAGGACGGGCTCCTGATCACGCCGACCGGCGTCGAGCCCGACGAGCTCGAGATCGAGGACGTCGTGGCGCTCGCTCCAGACGGGGCCCCGCGTCCCGGCCAGCGAGCGCCTTCTACCGAGTGGCCGATGCACGCGGCCGTCTACGCGGCGCGCCCGGACGTGGGGGCGGCCGTCCACTGCCACTCGCGCTTCGCGACGATCCTGTCGTGCACGCGGCGCGGCATCCCCGCGATCCACTACATGATCGGCGCGACGGGAGGCTTCGACGTCCCCTGTGCGCCCTACGCCACCTTCGGAACCCGCGAGCTCTCCGACCACATCGTGGACTCGCTCGGCCGACGCAACGCCTGTCTGATGGCCAACCACGGCCAGCTCGCCCTCGGCCGCGACGTGCGCCGCGCGATCCGGACCGCCGAGGAGGTGGAGCGGCTCGCGGAGACCTACTGGGGCGTGCTCGCGATCGGCGGCCCCGTGCTGCTGACCGAGGACGAGATGAAGGACGTCGTCACCCGCTTCCTGGCCGGCTACGGACAGCCGGGCTGAGCGCGCCACGGCAGCGCGATCCCTCTGGAGGACCCCCCATGACCGACCGCAGCAACGCCCGCCACCAGGCGCTGATGGAGCGCGCGCTCCGCGTGGTTCCCGGCGGTGTCTACGGGCACGGCGCGGCCGTGCCGCCGGACCATCCCCGCTTCTTCCAGAGCGGCCGGGGCTGCCGGGTCTGCGACGTGGACGGCCACGAGTACATCGACTTCATGTGCAGCTACGGGCCGAACCTGCTCGGCTTCCACCACCCGCGGGTCGAGGCCGCCGCGGATCGACAGCGCCAGCTGGGCAACTGCTTCACGGGGCCGACGGAGCGCTGGGTCGAGCTGGCGGAGCTGCTGGTCGAGAAGATCCGACACGCCGACTGGGCGATGTTCACCAAGAACGGCACCGACGCAACGACGCTGTGCCTGACCATCGCGCGCGCCGCGACGCAGCGCCGCAAGGTCCTGGTGGCGTCGGGCGCCTATCACGGCGCTGCGCCGTGGTGCACGCCCTCGACCGCCGGCGTGATCCCGGAGGACCGCGCCCAGCTCCTCTACTACACGTTCAACGACACCGAGAGCGTGGTGAAGGCGGCGGCCGAGGCAGCGGGCGACCTGGCGGGCATCCTCGTCTCGCCGTTCAAGCACGACGTCTTCTGCGACCAGGAGCTGGTCGACCCCGACTTCGCGCGAACCCTCCGCCGCATCTGCGACGAGCAGGAAGCGGCCCTGATGATCGACGAGGTGCGGGCGGGCTTACGCATGGCCGTGGGGGGAAGCTGGGAGTCCATCGGCGTCGAGCCGGATCTCAGTGCCTGGGGCAAGTCGATCGCCAACGGCCATCCGATCTCGGCGGTGGTCGGCGCCGAGCGCCTGCGCGAGGCCGCGATGTCCATCTACGCGACGGGCTCCTTCTGGTACTCCGCGGTGCCGATGGCGGCGGCCATCGAGACGATCCGCACCGTGGAGGAGGAGGCGGTCGTGCCGCACCTGGTCGCCATGGGGCAGCAGCTGCGCGACGGCCTCGACGCCCAGGCCAGCTCCCACGGCCTCTCGATCCGCCAGACCGGACCGCCGCAGATGCCGCAGATCCTCTTCGACGAGGATCCCGAGTACAAGAAGGGCGTCCTCTGGACCACCGCGGCCCTCGAGCGCGGGGTCTATCTCCACCCGTTCCACAACATGTTCCTGTGTGCGGCGCACGGACCCGACGACATCAAGGAGGCGCTCGAGGGCACGAACGAGGCCTTCGCGCGCGTCCGGCGCGAGTTCGGCCGCGACTAGACGGGAGACGGACCCATGCGCATCGGCGTTCCGAAGGAGATCAAGGTGCACGAGTACCGGGTCGGCGCCCAGCCCGCCGGGGTCCGGCAGCTCGTGTCCGCAGGGCACGAGGTCCTGGTCGAGGCGGGTGCGGGCCTGGGGAGCGGCTTCGCGGACGCGGCCTACGTCGATGCCGGCGCGTCGATCGTCCCGACCGCCGAGGACGCCTGGTCTGCCGACCTGGTCGTGAAGGTGAAGGAGCCGATCGCTCCGGAGTACGGACGCTTCCGCCCGGGGCTCGTCCTCTACACCTACCTGCACCTCGCCGCGGAGCCCGAGCTGACGCGGCAGCTGATCGACCGCGGCGTGCGCGCGCTGGCGTACGAGACGGTCACCGACGCGCTCGGCGGCCTGCCGCTGCTGCGTCCCATGAGCGAGATCGCGGGCCGGATGGCCGCCCAGGTGGGCTCCTACTGCCTGGAGCGGGAGCACGGCGGCAAGGGGCTGCTGCTGAGCGGCGTTCCGGGCACGCGCAAGGGCCGGGTCACGATCATCGGCGGCGGCGTGGTGGGAACGGCCGCCGCGCGCATGGCGATCGGCTACGGCGCGGAGGTCACCATCCTGGACGTGAGCGCGGAGCGGATGGCGTACCTCGAGGACGTCTTCGGCAGCGCCATCGAGACGCTCTACTCGAACCCGGACACGATCGCCGAGACGGTCCCCCGGGCCGATCTCCTGGTCGGCGCCGTGCTGGTTCCGGGCGGCGCGGCCCCCCGGCTCGTGGACCGGAACCTGATTCGCCAGATGGAGCCCGGATCCGTCGTGGTGGACGTCGCGGTCGACCAGGGCGGCTGCATCGAGACCTGCCGCCCGACGACGCACGACGACCCGACCTTCGTGGTGGACGACGTGGTGCACTACTGCGTGGCGAACATGCCGGGCGCCGTGCCGCGCACCAGCACCTACGCCCTCACGAACGTCACGATCCGGCCCGCGCTGGAGATCGCGAGCAAGGGCATCGAGGCGGCGATTCGCAGCTCGCGTCACCTGGCCGACGGCATCAACACCTGGGACGGGGCGTGCACCATCGCCGCGGTCGCAGCGGCTCACGGGCTCGAGCACACGCCGCTGGAGAAGGTCCTCTAGGTGCGGGAACACCGGCACCGCGGCTCGGGCCGACTGCTCCTCGCCGGGCTGGTCTGCGCCGCCGGGCTCACGGCGGCTCCGCTGGCGCGCGGGGACGAGAAGCCTCCCAACATCGTCATCATGCTGAGCGACAACCTCGGCTTCGGCGAGATCGGCGTCTACGGCGGCGGCGTGCTGCGGGGCGCGCCCACGCCGCGCCTCGACCGCCTCGCCGCCGAGGGCCTGCGCTTCACCAACTTCAACGTCGAGCTCGAGTGCACACCCTCGCGCTCCGCGCTCGTGACGGGCCGCATGCCGGTGCGCTCGGGCACCTGGCGGGCGGCGAGCCCGGGCATTCCCGGCGGCCTGTCGCCGTGGGAGGTGACGATTGCCGAGGCGCTCTCCGACGCCGGCTACGACACCGCGATCTTCGGCAAGTGGCACCTGGGCGACTCGCAGGGCCGCTTCCCGACCGACCAGGGCTTCGACCGCTGGTGGGGGTTCCCCTTCTCTACCAACGTGGCCGCCAACACGGTCCAGGTCGGCTTCGACCCGGCCGTCGCGAAGGTGCCGCACCTGCTCGAGGGGGTGCGCGACGAGCCCGTGCGCGAGGTCGAGCCCTACACGCTCGAGAACCGGCCGCTCATCGACGAGCGCATCGCAGAGAAGTCCATCGCGTGGATCCAGGAGCACGCCGGGAAGGAACGGCCCTTCTTCCTGCTCGTGTCCTGGTCGCTGGTCCACCATCCCTATCTGCCCCATCCCGACTTCGCCGGGCGCTCGGGCAACGGCGCCTTCGCCGACGTGATGGTCGAGCACGACCACCGGACCGGGCAGATCCTGGACGCCCTCGAGGCCGCCGGCATCGCCGACGACACGCTGGTGATCTACGCGAGCGACAACGGCCCCGACTCGGCCCACTACCCGGTGGTCTCGAACTCCGGGCCGTACCGCGGCTACCTGGGCAGCGCCTACGAGGGCTCGATCCGGACCCCGCTCCTGGTGCGCTGGCCGGGACGGGTGGCGCCGGGCAGGACGACGAACGAGATCGTCGCGATGGTGGACCTGTTCCCGACGCTCGCAAAGCTCTCGGGCGCCGAGATGCCCGACGACCGCGTGATCGACGGGGTGGACCAGACCCCGCTCCTGCTGGGCGAGACCGATCGCTCGGCGCGCGAGGGCGTCCTCTTCTTCTCCGGCCGTACGCTCCTGGCGGTCAAGTGGCGCCGCTTCAAGGTGTTCTTCACCGGCGACGACCCCGCCCCGCGCAACCGGTCGTGGCGACGGCTCTGGGCGCCGCTGGTCTTCAACGTGGAGCAGGATCCGCGCGAAGAGGTCGAGATCACCATCGACAACCTCTGGCTGCTGCAGCCCACCGTCCGGATGATCTACGAGTTCCTGTTCAGCGTGGAGCAGGAGGGCCTGATCCTGCCCGGAGGCGACGAGCCCGAGGCCGCGGCGGTCGAGATCCCGTTCCAGAGCCAGGACGAGATCGAGCGGAGCATGTCGGCGATCAAGTGGGGCGTCATCGAGCGGAAGGTCCGGGAATTCCTCGCCTTCGGCCAGGAGTGAGGCAGATGGACGACCGCAGGATGCGCGCGGCGGGACGCTGTCCCTGGAGACGGGCTTCGCCGAGGGCAAGATGAGCGGCAACCAGGCGAAGACCCGCGCCTTCTTCGAGCTGTTCGACTGGCCCCGCGGGCGGGCGACGCCCGCGGAGTGAGGCGTGCGACTCGCGATCGGCATGCTCCTGCTGCTGGTGGCCGGGCTGCTGTGGCTGGGCCGCGCGGCACTCGCGCCGATCGACCAGAGGATCGAGCGCAGCGCGTTCCACGCCCCCGAGAAGGCCGCGGAGCCGGTCACGAGCCGGGTGCGCGCGCTTCCGGGCGCGTCGGCACCGCGCCCGAACCTGGTCGTGATCCTGGCGGACGACCTCGGCTGGGGCGACCTGGGCGTGCAGGGCAGCGGCGCGATCGAGACGCCGCACATCGACCGGCTCGCCGCCGAGGGCCTGCGGATGACCCGGTTCTACGCCAGCGCGCCGGTCTGCTCCCCGTCGCGCGCGGGACTGCTGACCGGCCGCTATCCGCTGCGCAGCGGCATCGTGACCGCGCTCCAGGCCGCCGGCGACACACCGCTGCGTCGGCTGACCTACCGCGCCGGCACCGGGTTCGCCAAGCTCGGCGCCGTGGACCTGGTCGGCGGCGGCAACGCGGTGGCGGGCCTGCCGCCGTCCGAGATCACGCTGGCCGAGGCGCTTCGGGTGGCGGGCTACCGCACCATGGCGATCGGCAAGTGGCACCTCGGCGACTTCACCGGCTTCCCCGAGTACCACCCGTCCAACCACGGCTTCGACCAGTTCGTCGGCTTCAACGTGTCGAACGACGACTGGCCGGTGGCGTTCTGGCGCGACCGCACCGAGGTGGTCGCCGACATCGGGCTCGACCAGGCCGCCTACACGGGGCTCTTCACCGACGAGGCGGTTCGCTTCATCGAGGACTCCGACGGCACACCCTTCCTCCTGTACCTCGCCCACAAGGACCCCCACCAGCCCTTCTTTCCGTCCGAGGCGTTCGCCGGGCGCTCCGCCGCGGGCCCCTACGGCGACGCGGTCGAGGAGCTCGACGCGAGCGTGGGTGCCGTGGTCGAGGCGCTGCGCCGGCGCGGCATCGCCGACCGGACGCTCGTGGTCGTGACCAGCGACAACGGCCCGTGGTTCGAGGGCAGCCCGGGCGGGCTGCGGGGCCGCAAGGGCCAGAGCTACGAGGGCGGCTTCCGCGTGCCGTTCGTCGCGTGGTGGCCCGGGACGATCCCCGCGAGCACGGTGAGCGACGTCCCCGCCATGAACATCGACCTCCTCCCGACCTTCCTCGGGCTCGCCGGCCTGTCGTTGCCCGACGACCGCACGATCGACGGCGCCGACCTGTGGCCGGTGTGGCGCGGTGGCGCGGGCGGGCCCGTCGAGCGACCGCTCTACTTCTTCCACGACTACGACGTGGAGGCCGTACGGCTCGGGCGCTGGAAGTACATCGACCGCAACAGCCACTACGTCTGGCCCGCGCCGCTCGACAAGACCGATACGCCGGGCGGCCGACTGCTGGCGGGTCGTGACTACCGTCCGCCCGGCTCGTCGGTGTCCGTCCCCACCCTCGGCACCTGGCCGCTGCTCTACGATCTGGAGCGCGATCCGGAGGAGGCGTACAACGTCGCCGCGTCCCATCCGCGCCGCGTGGCAGCGCTCGGCGAGCGCCTCTCGGCCTGGCGCGCGGCCTTCCTCGCCGACCCGCGCGGCTGGCGCTGAAGGCGCGCGCCATGCCCGGGAGCTGCTGGCGGGGCGGCCGGCGGGCCGCCCCCAGCCCACCAGCAGCTGGATGGTGCCAACCAGCACGACGAGCACGAACCGGGCGCGGACCCGCGCCTCGCCCCAGCGGACGGCGAAGCCCGCCCCGAAGTAGCCGCCGATCGACTTGCCGACGAGCAGCGCGATTCCGATCGGCCACTGGATCACGCCGTGCGCGCCGAAGATCGCGAGGGCGACCCCGCCGACCGCGAGGCCGACCAGCGCCAGCACGCCCGCGGTCTCGAGGAACGTCTTGCGCAGGACCAGGACGAGCACCATGCCCATGAGCGGCAGGAAGCCCGCGCCGACCAGGGTCGCTTCGAAGCCGATCACCACGAACAGGAGCGTTCCGATCCCATGACGCGCCCGGCTCACCTCGCCGCCGGACTCGATGCCGGCGCGCGGCCGCAGCAGGATCGCGACGAGAACGGCCAGCAGCAGGACGCCGAGCAGTCTCCGCATGACGGACTCGGGGATCGCCAGCAGCGTGAAGGCACCGCCGACGGCCCCGAGGCCGGAGGCTGCGGCCAGCCGGAGGCCGAGCCGCAGGTCGACCTT
>JASJBO010000080.1 GCA_030066475.1 Myxococcota bacterium | reverse complement strand
GATGAGAATTGCGAAGCTCGTCCTGCGCAGGTGGCTCCGGCAGCCGGACGACTCGCGCGACACGTGGACGGCCCGAGCAGGCGCAGACGACCCGGCCCCCAGGCATGACCCCCCGGGCCGCGGTTCCCGGCGCGATGTGGAGCGGAGTAAAGTGGCGTTCGAGACCTCGACCGATCTGGCACGGAGGCTGAGCAAGGCCTCCATCAAGAAGCTCTGGGACGTGTACTCGGAGGTCGACTGGCCCGAGGCCCTGGACGCCGACTGCTGGGCGATGAGCCCCGAGCTGATCTCGCTCTACGGCACGCCCACCTGGGACGCGCTCGACGAGGCGCAGCGGCGCCGGCTCGCGCTGTTCGAGATCGCCAACTTCTTCAGCCTGACGCTGCAGGGCGAGCGCCCGCTCGTGCAGGGTCTGTGCAACCAGATGTACTCGCGCCAGAACCGCGAGGTGACGGACTACATCCACCACTTCCTCGACGAAGAGAACAAGCACATGGTGCTCTTCGCCGAGTTCTGCAACCGCTACGCCGGCAAGGTCTACCCGATGAAGAAGCTCGTCCTGCCGAAGAAGTACGCGAAGGGCGAGGAGGACGTGACGTTCTTCATCAAGGCCCTGATCGTCGAGGAGCTGGGCGACTACTACAACGTCCTCATCGCGAAGGACGAGCGCGTCGACCCGACCGTGCGGCGCGTGAACGCGATCCACCACAGCGACGAGGCGCGCCACATCATCTTCGGCCGCCAGCTGCTGCGCGAGCTCTGGAACGAGTACTCGCCCAAGTGGGAGCCCGAGGTGCTCGACGACCTGCGCACCTGGCTCGCCGACTACCTGCGCTCCTCGTGGGCGGACTTCTACAATCCGAGCGCCTACCGCGACGCCGAGGTGCCCGATGCCTACGCCGCGCGCAAGGCCGCCCTGGCGAATCCGGTGTGTCAGGAGCACCGGGTGCGCGCGTCGCGCAAGCTGATCGACTACTTCCTGGACACGGGGATCATGGCGGCGGAGACGCCGCTCTGATGACCGAGAGCGAGATCCGCGCGCTGCTCCGGGAGTGGATCCTGGAGCGGGCCAACGCCGCGCCGGACACCGAGCTGTTCGACGACACGCCCATTCTCGACAGCGGGCTCCTGTCGTCACTCGACGTGGTCGAACTCGTGCTCTTCATCGAGAGCGTCCGGGGAGACGAGGTGGACCTCGAGGCGATCGAGCCCGAGGCGATCTCCAACATCAACAGCCTCTACAAGGCGTTCTTCCAGGACAACGAGGTCTGAGCGCCCGATGCCCGAGTCGAGGGTGACCCTTCGATCCGGCTTCCTCCGCTCGAGCGAGGCGTTCCCGGACCGGCCGGCCCTGCGGGTCGGGAACCAGGAGCTCTCCTACCGCGAGCTGCGCGAGCGCGCGGCGGCGCTCGCCGCCACCCTCGAGGGCGCGGCCCCCGACGCCGAGCCGCCGCTCACGGCGGTCTTCGGCCAGCGCTCGGCGGCCGTCTACACCGGCGTGCTCGCCGCGCTGTTCCGCGGTCACGGCTACGTGCCCCTCAACCCGACGTTCCCCACCGAGCGGACGCGCTCGATGCTGCAGCGCTCGCAGTGCGCGACCGTGATCGTGGACGCCGTCGCCGAGCCGCAGCTCGACGCGGTGCTCGCCGGCCTCGACGGCGCGCGCGTCGTCGTGCTGCCCGAGCGCGAGGACGTCTCCGCCCTGGCCGCTCGCTGGCCCGCGCACCGCTTCGTCGGCGCGGGTGAGCTGCGGAGCGCCGCGGACTGGCGACCCGGACCGGTCGATCCCGACGGGATCGCGTACCTGCTCTTCACGTCCGGCTCGACCGGCATTCCCAAGGGCGTGATGGTCGCGCACCGCAACGTCACGTGGTTCGTCGACGCGATGGTCGAGCGCTACGCCGTGAGCGAGAACGACCGCTTCACGCAGAACTTCGAGCTGACGTTCGACCTGTCCGTGTTCGACCTGTTCGTCGCGTGGGAGCGCGGCGCCTGCGTCTGCGTGCCCAGCGACAAGGACCGCCTGCTGCCGGCGCGCTTCCTCGCGGCCTGCGAGCCGACGATCTGGTTCTCCGTCCCATCGACGGGCGTGCTGATGAAGCGGCTGCGCATGCTCAAGCCCGACCAGTACCCCTGCCTGCGCCTGTCGCTCTTCTGCGGCGAGGCCCTGCCCGCCGAGGTCGTCCAGCAGTGGGCCGAGGCCGCGCCACGGTCGCAGATCGAGAACCTGTACGGGCCGACCGAGCTCACCATCGCGTGCACGCTGTACCGCTGGGACCCCGACACGTCCCCGGACGAGTGCGAGCTCGGCCTCGTGCCCATCGGCGAGCCCTACCCCGGCATGGAGGTGCTCGTCGCCGACGAGTCGCTGCGCGAGGTGGAGCCCGGCGAGACGGGCGAGCTGCTGATGACGGGCCCGCAGATGACGCTCGGCTACTGGCAGGACGCCGAGAAGACGGCCGCGGCCTTCGTCGTGCCGCCCGGGCGCGAGGCCACGTACTACCGGACGGGCGACCGGGTCCGGCGACCGCGCGACGGCAGACCGCTGGTCTACCTGGGACGCGTGGACAACCAGATCAAGATCCAGGGCTACCGGGTGGAGCTCGGGGAGATCGAGGCCGTGCTGCGCGACGAGGCGCGCTGCGACACGGCCATCGCCCTCGGCTGGCCGCTGACGTCGAGCGGGGCCGACGGCGTCGTGGCCTTCCTCCCGGCCGAGATCGACGACGTCGAGCTGGTGCTCGAGCGCGCCAAGGCCCGCCTCCCGGCGTACATGCTGCCGCGCCGGATCCTGACCGTGGACGAGTTCCCGCTGAACGCGAACGGCAAGGTCGACAGGAAGGCGCTGACCGAGCTGCTCGAGAAGACCGACTAGCCGTGCCCACCGAGGTGCTCCCCTACACCGAGGAGTGGGTGCCGGGCGTGCGCGCCTTCAACGAGCGCATGCACGAGGCGGGGCTCCACTGGGGCTGGTACACGGACCCGGTGGACGAGTGGATCCCGAAGCGCGAGGGTTTGAAGACCTGGCGCGAGCACTACGTGGCGGTCGAGGACGGCGAGATCGTCCGCGGCGCCTACGCGCTCAAGCCGCACGAGTTCCTGCTGCGGGGCGAGCCGCACGTGCTGGCCGACCACCACGGTCCCATCACCGAGGCGTTTCGCGACCCGCAGCGCTTCAGCATGCTGTCGATGCGCCTGATCCGGGGCATGCTGAAGCAGCAGCCGCTGCTGTACAGCTGGGGCCACGGCGAGGAGGGCCGGCCCATGGTCGAGATGCTCTCGCGCATGGGCTGGCTGGTCCACGCCACTCCCGTGTGTCTGCGCGTGCTGCACCCGGCGCGTTTCCTGCGCCGGGTGCGCTACCTGCGCACCTCGCCGGCGCGGCGCGCGGCCCTCGACGCGCTGGCCTGGAGCGGGATGGGCTTCGTCGGCATCCGCGCGCTCCACGCGGCGCTCTCGCTGCGCGGCTCGGCGCCGCGCGCCGAGATCGAGGTCGTGCCGGAGTTCGGCGCGTGGGCCGACGAGCTCTGGGAGCGCTGCGCGCGGCAGTACGCGGCGGTGGCGCTGCGCGATGCGGAGACGATGAATGCGCTCGTGCCGCAGGAGGGCTGGCCGCCGGGGATCCGCCTGAAGGTCTCGGCGCGCGGCCAGGTGATCGGCTGGGCCGTCGTGCTCGACACCCAGATGGACGACGACCGCCGCTTCGGCAGCCTGCGGGTCGGGTCGATCATCGACTGCCTCGCGGCGCCCGCCGACGCGCCCGCGGTGGCCGGTGCGGCCTGGCGCTTCCTGCGCGATCGGGGCGTGGACCTCGCCTTCACCAACCAGAGCCACCCCGCGTGGGTGGACGGCTTCGCGCGCTCCGGCTTCGTCGTCATGCGCGACCGGCGCCTGTTCGCGGCCTCCCCGCAGCTCAAGCAGGCCATGGAGCCCGTCCCGGAGACCCTGACCGGCCTGCACCTGACGAACATGGATGGCCACGGTCCCATGCGGCTCTAGCAGCGGTCGCTGTCGGGATCGCGCTTCGACTCAGGCCTCCGCGGCCCGCGGCTCGATCGCGCCCATGCGGGCGAGCTGCTGGTCGATGGCCTCGCCGACCCGCAGGGCATTGGCGGCGATCGTGAGGCTCGGGTTGACGCCGCCGCTCGAGGGAAAGAAGGAGGCGTCCGCGACGTAGAGGTTCTCGACCTCGTGGGCGCGGTTGTTCGCATCCAGCACGCTGGTGCGCGGGTCCGTCCCGATCCGGCAGGTGCCGCAGGAGTGTCCGTAGTTCAGGTTGTTCTCGCCCGAGAGCAGGACCATGCGACGCGGGCCGAGCGCTTCCGCCAGCTTCCGGCGGAACAGGCGGTTCCGCTCGCGGAGCTCGTCCGAGTAGTGATACTCGAACCGCATGCCGTTGCTCGCGCTCGGATCGGGCATGACCCGGTTGTGGGAGTACGGGAGGTCCTCCACGATCGAGCCGAACACCACAGCGTGTCGGAAGTAGAAGGCCGACGCATGGGCCACCGGACGGAGGAAGGGGCGCGTGAGTCGCCGCCACAGTCGCGGATCGCGCGCCGCCTCCGAGCGCAGGTGACCCAGCACGATGCCCGGCTCGACGGGGATGCCCACGGACTGGAGGCTGCCGAGCTTCACGCCGTCCACCACGTAGAAGTCGTTCAGCGCGAGCGCCTTCTTCGGACCGACGTCCGACCGGCCGCGGTCGGGACGGACGGCGATGAAGTCGCCGGTATGGAGCATGAGATTGCGGCCCACGAGACCCGAGCCGTTGGCGAGGCCGTCGGGCCAGGCCGCTCCGCCCGAGCGAAGCAGGAGCATGGGCGTCATCAGGGCGCCGGCCGCGAGCACCACGACTCGGGCCCGGATCGACAGGTCGCGGCCCTGCCAGCGACACTGGACGGATTCGACCGCCGACTCGCTCGCGTCGAGGCGCAGCACCTCGCACTCCGGCAGCAGGCGCGCGCCGAAGCGCTCGATCGCCGGCACCAGACAGATGCGTCCGGCGTCGTTCTTGCACTCGCGAGGACAGGGCATTCCCCCGCACTCGTGGCAGCCCTCGACGAACTCGCGCCCGACGTGCACCCGATACGGATGCAGCCCGGACGCGGTGAAGAGCTCGAACAGATCCTGGTCGCGGGGGCTGAGCGGCGGCGGCTCGCGCATCTCGGCGCCGGCGCGGTCGGCGAGGGGATCGGGCGTGCCCCGAACCCGGTAGAGCGCTTCCGCGCTCGCGTAGTAGGGCTCCAGGTCCGCGTAGCCGAACGGCCAGGCCTCCGGCAACGCGGAGTCGCCCACGTCGGGGTAGTTGGCGCGCGGCCGGAAGTCCAGCGGGTGCAGTCGCTCGAGGGCCGCCGCATAGAGTGCGGACGAGCCGCCCGACCCGCATCCGAGCGGGGCGAAGAACTCGGTCGGTCCGAAGCTGGTGACGCCCTGGATCGGGAGCGGCCAGCGACCCCTGCCGAGCCGCGCCTCGGGGCTCTCGTCCGGACCGACGGGCAGCCGGCCGTCCCCGCGGTCGGGCTCGGCGTGCAGGAAGCGCCCCTTCTCGAGGAACAGCACCCGCCTCCCGAGCCGCGCGAGCGCGTAGCCCACGGTGGCCCCGCCCATGCCGGTGCCCACCACGACGACGTCCCAGACCGGACCGGTCACGTCCTCGGGAAGATGATCCGACGCCCTCACGACCTGCCGCGCCTCGTCGGTCCGGGGCGGGTGGAGCGAGGCACGGAGGGTCCGCGCCGCTCGGTCAATCCGTTCCCTTCGCCGCGCCCGCCTCGATCGCCGCGCGCTGCCGCACGCGCTCGAGCCGGGTCCGCAGGCGGCTCGCCAGGACCCGCACGTTCGGCTCGAGCACCATGCTGTCGTGGTCGCCGGGCACCTCGTGAACCTGGACGCTCTGCGCCCACGGCCCCCAGCCGTTGTCCTCGAACACGAAGAAGCGCCGTCGGTCCACGACCCGGCCCCCGCCGAGATCGTGGGCGCGGTCGAGCTTCGGACGGATCAGCGTGATCTCGCCGGGGTAGGACTGGGGCTCGTAGCGATCGAGCGCGCGCCGGAAGGCGGCCTCGATCTCGAGGGATTGGAACTGCGCGGGCGAGCTCTCGGGCACCTCGGGCTGCCGACCCTCCACACGCCGGCTCCACTCCCAGCGCACGCGATTCACGATCGCCTCGGTGAGGTACGCCGGTCCGCGACGCAGCAGTCGCTGCCAGTGAATCACGACCTTGTCGCGCGCGGTCAGACGCGTCGGGACGATCGGCATCGGCGTGTCGAGCATCAGCAGGAACGCGACCTCCTCGCCTTCGGCCAGGAGCTGCTGGGCCATCTCGAGGGCGACGAGCCCGCCGCCGGAGAAGCCGCCCAGGTAGTAGGGGCCGCGCGGCTGGACCGTGCGCACCTCGGCGAGGTAGTCGCGCGCCATCTCCTCGAACGTCTCGTGTGGCTCGTGCCCGCCGTAGAGCCCACGCGCCTGCAGGCCGTAGAAGGGGCGATCCGTCCCGATCAGGTGGGCGAGATGGCGCAGATTCAGGATGTTGCCGAACATGCCCGCCGCGAGGAAGAACGGCGGCTCCGGCCCTCCTTCTCCGGGGTGCATCGGCACGAGGTGCGTGAAGCGCGTCCGGGGCTCGGCGGCCTGCCCGTCCGCCTGCGGCTGACCGCGCTCGCCGATCGACTCGCGGATCAGGTCGGAGCAGCCCTCGATCGTGGGCGCCTCGAACAGCACCGAGATCGGGTACTCCACCTCGAACGCCTTCTTGATCCGGGCGAACAGCCGGACTGCGATCAGCGAATGACCGCCGAGGTCGAAGAAGTTGTCCTGCGTCCCGACGCGGTCGACGCCGAGCAGCTCCTCCCAGAAGCCCGCCAGCGTGCGTTCGATCTCGTCCTTGGGCTCGACGTATTCGCTGTCGAGCTCGGGCCGGGCGAACTTCGTGCCGGCGTCGCCGGCCCGGGTCGCCAGGGCCGCGAGCTGACGCTTCAGCGCGTCGAGATCGAGCGAGCTCACCACGATCTCCGGCACCGCAGGCCCGCCCAGGATGCGCTGGAGCGCCTCGCTCCCCTCGGCCGGCCGGATGCCGTGCCGCAGATGGCCTCGGAAGGCCAGCTCCGCCGGGGAGAGCTGCGATTCGTCCGCATCCTCTTCCTGCGCGTCGAGCTCGAGCTCGTTCGCGGCCGGGGACGGGGTGGCGACGAACTCCTCCCGGGCCTCCAGCCGCTTCATGGCGAACTCGTCGGCCTCCAGCACCACCTCGCCCGACTCGTCGGTCACCACCACGTCGAAGTGCGCGAACCCCTCGTCGACACGATTGGTCCCGTGGCTGCGCACCCAGCTCCGCACGACCGCCGGCAGGGGTCGGTGCATGCGGATGCGCCGGTAGCCGATCGGGACCCAGAGCGCCTCGGAGTCCTCGTAGCCCTCGATCAGCGTCATCGCGAAGCCGGTGGCGATGTCGAGCAGCGCCGGGTGGGCGGCGTAGTCCGCCAGGTCCGACCGGAAGGGCTCGGGCAGGGCCAGCCGCGCGATCGCCTGGTCCTTCGCAAAGCTCGCCTGGTGCAGGACGCGCCAGCGCGGGCCGAACGCGAGATGATCCTCCTGGCTCGTGCGCAGCCCGGCGGCGTCCGTTCGGGTGCGGTGCAGATCGCAGGCCGCCTCGATCTCCGCGAGCTGCACGGGCGCGGGCAGCTCGGGCGCGCGCAGGTGGAGCTGGGCCTGCGCGTGCGTCTGCCACGCCGGGCGCCCGTCGTCGAGGTCGCAGCGGCTCTGCACCTCGAGGACGTAGCCCTGCTCGCTGGGCTGGAGGCGGACGCGGATCTCGCGCGACTCGCCGTCGGGGACGTAGAGGGGCCGGAAGAAGTAGAGGTCCCGGACCTCGAAGGCATCGAACTCGCCGACCTCGTGCAGGGCGGCGCGGGCCAGCTCGATGTAGGCCGTGCCCGGCAGCAGGGCCTGGCCCGACCGCGTGCGGTGCTCGTCCAGGACCCAGTGGTCCTCGGGAGCCAGCCGCCCCAGCAGCACGGTCCGCCCCTGTGCGTCGCGGGTGTGGTGGTCGAAGAGCGGATGCGAGACGGGCTCGAGCGGCGCGGGCGACGAAGCGTCGGCGTCGGACGCTCCTGCCGCGGCTCGCGCCGCCATGCCGACCTCGTTCCAGACCCCCCAGTCGATGGCGACGGTCCTGCCGCCGGCGCCCGCGCGGCTCTGGGCGTAGGCGTTGAGGAACGCGTTGGCCGCCACGTAGTCCACCTGCCCGACCGGGCCGGTGATCGCGCTCGTGGAGGAGAACAGCACGAAGAAGTCGAGGTCCGCGTCGCCCAGGAGCTCGTCGAGCACGAGCGTGCCGTGGATCTTCGGAGCGAACACCTCCTCGACGTCGGCCTGGGTCTTCAGCTGGATCAGGTCGTCGTCGACGATGCCCGCGGTGTGCACCACGCCGTGCAGCGAGCCGAAGCGCTCGCGCGCCTCGGCGACGACGGCCCGCATCGCCTCGACGTCCGTCACGTCGGCGGACCGCACCAGGACCTCGGCGCCGAGGCTCTCCAGCTCGCGAACGCGCTGGATCTTCTGGCTGGTCGCGTCCGATGGCCCGTGCCGGCGCAGCCACGCGTCCCACTCGTTGCGTTCGGGGAGCGGGTGGCGCCCCAGCAGGACGAGACGCGCCCGCGCCGAGCGGGCCAGCGACTCGGCCACGACGAGGCCGAGGCCGCCCAGGCCGCCCGTGATCAGGACGACGGCGTTCTCGCGCACCGGCCCGCTGAGCGCCGGCTCCGGGCCCTCGCCTCGCATCCGCTGGTAGACGCGCTCGAGCCGCTGGCCGTTGCGGTAGGCCAGCTCGGCTCCGGGCGCGGGGCTCAGCACCTCGGCCTCGAGGCGTTCGGCGAGGGCGTCCAGCTCGGCGTCGCGGGTGCGGCGGCCGCGGAACCCGCGACCGGCCGGCAGCGTCACGTCGACGCTCGTGCAGGTGACGTGCGGAAGCTCGCGCGGCACGACCTTGACCGGGCCGAGCAGGGTCGCCTTCTCCGGATGGGGCAGCGGCTCCCGATCGACGCGCTGCATGCCATCGGAGACCACGGTCAGGTGGAGGTCGCCGGCCGTGCTCTCGTCGCCCAGCGCCTGGGCGAGGAAGAACAGGCTGTAGAAGCCCCGCTCCAGGTTGTGGTGGAAGGGGCTGGAGCCCGGGCGGACGCCGGCGTCGCCAGTCAGCGCCCAGAGATGGATGATCCGTCCGGGCGAGTGCCCGCCGGACACGAGATCGTGCACGAGTGCGTCGTAGCCGCCGCGGCCGTGCTCCGGTGAGAGCGTGTACTCGGTGTCGCTCGAGCGGTAGTAGGCGTCTCCCTCGCGGACCGTGACCACCGAGTGTCCCCGCGCCCGCAGGCGAGCGGCCAGGCGGCTGCCCACGCCCACCTCGTCGAGGAAGATCACGCACGTGCCCAGCTCCTGCGCCTGCGCGCTCCCGAGCAGCCGCGGCTCCCAGACCGGCTGGTAGGTCCAATCCCTGGGGTCGGCGATGCGCTCCGGGGCCGCGGCCTCGTCCTCCTGGGCCGTCAGCGCCTTGCCGGGGGCGATCCAGTAGGGCTGGTGCTGGAAGGCGTAGGTCGGCAGTGACACGCGCCGCCGGTCCTCGCCCTGCCAGGTCACCGAGGCGTCGACGGGCAGGCCGCAGGCCCAGAGCCGTCCAAACGCCGTCCAGAGGTAGGCGTCGTTCGCGACGTCCTCGTCCTGGTGTGGCATCGACGAGAACACCGGCTGGCCGCGCAGCGCGTCGTGCTGGCGCGCCAGGGAGCCGAGCGTCTTGCCCGGCCCGACCTCGAGGAAGATCCGGTCGGGGTCCTCCAGCAGGGTGGCGACGCCCTCGGCGAAGCGGATGGTGTTCCGCAGGTGGCGCACCCAGTAGTCGGGATCGGTCGCCTCCTCGTCGGTCAGCCAGGTCCCCGTGTAGTTGGAGACGACGGGGATCTCCGGCGGCGAGAGCGCGATACTGCGCAGGTAGGCGCGGAAGTCGCCGAGGATCGGCTCGAGCAGGCGCGAGTGCGCGGCGATCGAGATCGCGACGCGCTGGGCGTCGACGTCGCGCTGCTCGAGCTCCCGCTGCAGCTCTTCGATCGCCTCGCTGGACCCGGACGCGACGCTCATGCCGGGGCTGTTGGCGCTGGCCAGATCGAGGCGGTCGCCGAGCAGGGGGCGAAGCTCCTCGGCCGGCAGCGAGACGCTCAGCATGCCGCCCGACGGAACCCGTTCGAAGAGCTGACCGCGCAGCGTGACGAGCCCCAGCGCGTCCTCGAACGAGAACACCCCGGCGACGCACGCCGCCGCGTTCTCGCCCATGCTGTGTCCGAGCAGCGCCGCGGGCCGCACGCCCCACGACATCCAGAGCTGGGAGAGCGCGTACTCGACCAGGAAGATGGCCGGGAGCTGCACCGAGGGTCGCTGCAGGATCTGCGCGACCTCGGCGTGGCGCTCCTCCGGCGCGAACAGCAGCTCGCGCAGATCCACGTCCAGGCGCCCGTCGAGCGCAGCGAGCCCGCGCTCGACGTGCTCGCGGAACACGGGCTCGGTCTCGAACAGCTGGCGCACCATCGTCGGGTTCTGGGCCCCGCCGCCGGGGAGGAGGAAGACCACCGAGGCCTTCGCGGACTCGGCCCGGTGCGTGAAGACCCGGCGCGCTTCGCCCGACTCGAGCAGCTCGATCGCCTCGGCGCGATCGCGGCACGCGAAGACCCGCCGCTGGTCGAAGGCGCGGCGGCCCGCCAGCAGGGTGTAGGCGACGTCGGCCAGCTCGAGGTCCGGCTCTTCGCGCAGGTGCTGTGCGAGCCGCTGGGCGTTGCCGTCGAGGGCCGCCTTGTTGCGCCCCGAGAGTGCGATCAGGTGGACCGACCGCTGCGAGGGCGTGGCGACCGGGGGCGCGGGCGCCTCCTCGAGGACCACGTGGGCGTTCGTTCCCCCCACGCCCAGGGAGTTGACGCCGGCCCGCCGAGGCTCGGCGCCCCGGGGCCACGCGCGCAGCTCGTGCGCGACGTAGAACGGGCTCTCCGAGAACGGAATCGTGGGATTCGGGGCCTCGAAGCCGAGGGTCGGGGGGATCTCGGCGTGCTCCAGCGCCAAGGCCGCCTTGATCAGGCTGGCCGCGCCCGCCGCGGTGTCGAGGTGCCCGATGTTGCTCTTGACCGAGCCGACGCCGCAGAACCCGGTGGCTTCGGTGCTCTGACGGAAGGCCTGGGTCATCGCCGCGATCTCGATCGGATCGCCGACCTGCGTGCCCGTGCCGTGGCATTCGACGTAGCCGATCGAGTCGGCGCTGACGCCGGCCACCGCGATCGCCTCGGCGATCGCCTCGGCCTGGCCGTCGACGCTCGGCGCCAGGTAGCCGACCTTGCCCGAGCCGTCGTTGTTGATCGCCGAGCCCTTGACGATGGCGTAGACGTGATCCCGATCTTCCAGGGCGTCCTGGAGACGCCGCAACACGACGACCCCGACGCCGCTGCCGAAGACCGTCCCCTGGGAGCGATGGTCGAAGCTGCGACAGCGACCGTCCGCAGAGAGGATCTCTCCTCGCTTGAACAGGTATCCGCGCCGGTGCGGGATCTCGATCGTCACGCCGCCGGCCAGGGCCAGGTCGCACTCGCCGTTGAGCAGGCTCTGACAGGCGGCGTGGGTGGCGACCAGCGAGGTGGAGCAGGCCGTCTGCAGGTTGACGCTCGGTCCCTTGAGGTCGAGCAGGTAGGAGACGCGGGTCGTGAGGAAGTCCTTGTCGTTGCCCGTGTGGCGCAGGAGGAACAGACCGACCGAGCGCACCAGCTCGGGGTTGGTCAGCAGGTTGCGGGCGAAGTAGGCCGCCATGCCCGAGCCGGCGTAGACGCCGATCCGGCCCGCGAAGGCCTCGGGCGGGTGGCCGGCGTCCTCGAGAGCCTCCCAGGCGCACTCCAGGAAGTGGCGATGCTGGGGATCGAGGATGGCCGCTTCCTTGGGGCTGAAGCCGAAGAACTCGGCGTCGAAGCACTCCATCTCAGCGAGATCCGCGGCGCGCCTGACGTAGTTCGGCGCCGCGAGCTCTTCGGCCGGCACGCCCTCCGCGGAGAGCTCGTCGTCCCCGAGGTCGCGGATGCCCTCCACGCCGGCGCGCAGATTGCTCCAGAACTCGCGCACGTTGGAGGAGCCGGGAAGGCGCGCGGCCATCCCGACGATCGCGATGTCGGCGTCGTTGACGGAAGAGGCCTGGTCCGTCATCGGTCCTGCGGGCGCTGGGAGGCCAGTCCCGCCCGCTCCCCCTGGGGGGCGATCTGACGCCCAAGCGACGCTAGCCAGCGCGCGTGCCCCCTGCAATTGCGTCCGGGTCGCCGGGCGCTGCCGCGCGAACGCCCTCGATGGGTGTGCATCTCCATCCTCCGCCCGTAGCTCTCCGCCCATGGCTCCGCCCGCAACGGGCGCTCCGCCGCGGTGCGTGCCCACCACACGTACCAAGAGTAGTCGCCCGCAGAAGGGGTTCGGTGTCGCGACAGGACTTGCCGGCCCCGGGGTAGTTCGGCGCAGGTGGCGAGTTGCTTGAAGCGCGGAGCGCTCCGGAAGGAGCTGTGCGAGCTCCGCCGCCCCCGCAGGGATCCGACCGACCGGCTCGCTTCGGTCGGACGGCTGCTTCGACCCACCCGCGGACCTGCCCCGCCCTCGTTACGACGTGGGGACCGGACCCGCCGCGGACTCCTGCTGCTCCTGCTGCGGGGGACAGACGCGGGGCAGGATCGCCCTCGTGAAGGCTCGCGCCACGATCCGGTTGCCGGCGGCGTTGAGGTGCACCCAGGTCACGATCGTCTCCCGGCTCGGATCCAGCGCGTCGATCACATCGACCAGGGGGACGTCGTTCGCGGCCGCCCAGGCGCGCAGGTCTCCCATCAGGGCGGCGTGGGTCAGGAAGTGCACGTCCCCCTCGGCGACCTCGCCCTCGCGCGCGAGCTGCTCGCGGACCAGCTCCACCTCCTCGGCGTAGCTGATCCCGAGGACCTGGTCGCCCGGCAGGAGCGTCGAACGAGCCTGCTGGGTTCCCACGACCAGCAGCGCCCCCTGCTCGCCGGCGGCCCGTGAGATCCGGTCGAGATTGCCCAGGAAACGCTCGCTCTTGCCCTCCGTGTGGCTCGCCACCTCGGCCGCGGAGAACTGCTTGCGGCGGAGCACGCTGCGGAGGAACCGGGCCAGCAGCAGTCGACTCCTCACCTCGAGCATCACGCGGCTGCGCAAGCTCAGGGCGGTGGGGGCGCGCCAGGCTCCGCCTGCGGCGTCGTTGACGCCCTCGTAGAAGGTCACGACGTCGGGCTCGAGCGCGAGCCCCTCCGCGAGGAAGAGCGCCAGGATCTGCTCGGAGTCGAGGTGCGGGACGCCGAGGTTGATGACCTCGAAGCGCCGGTGCGGACACTCCTGGCTCAGCAGCTCCTCGATGTAGCGGGGATAGGTGTCGTCGTCGCGCGCGTGGTACCCGAACGTCGAGGAGGCGCCCAGCGTGACCACTCGGATCAGGCCAGGCGGCTTGCTGATCGTGAAGTCGCGGCCGCGGAAGCCGTGCTCGTTGATCGTGACGTCGAAGCTCTCGCCGGTCTCGTCCTTGTCGGTCCGCTTCTGATTGGGGAAGTACTTCGAGTAGCTCCCGGCGACGATGTTCTCGTGGATGTGGACGTTGCGCTCTTCCCGATCGCTGACGAGCCCGTACAGCAGGATCTCGGGCCCCACCTGGAGCGCGAAGACGACCCGCGTTCCGCACTCGGCGAGCAGCAGGCAGACGCCCACGACGAGCACGGCGAAGAGCAGGACGGTCGTCCTCTTGGGCCCGGCGTCATCCACCGGCGTCTGCGGCATGCGAGCACTCCTCCACGGCGACGACCTACTCGCCGGCCGCCAGCGCCCGTCCCCGGCCGCCAGGCGGGGCGCGGCCGACGACGGCGGCGTGCCAGCCGGCCAGGTCCGGTACCAGGCCCCGGGCCAGGCTAGCAGTCGGGGCCGGACGCAGATGTCCGTCGAAGCGGAAGTAGACGGGCTGGGGTCCGGCCCGCAGATGGGCGGTGGCGTCGATGGGGCGCACGCCGAGCGCCTCGAGATCGGCCGTGATCAGGGTGGCCGGAAGCTCGACGTCGAACTCGACGCCACGCGCCTCGAGCGGCCCGACCTGCAGCTCGCGGATGCCCGGGTCCACGGCGTTGCGCTGCGGGAGGATCACCACCGCGAGCGGGAGCTGCCGCCGCGCGCACAGCGCCACGATCTCCCCGAAGGCTTCGCGGAGCCCCGCACGGGCCTCGGAGAGCAGACCGTCCTTCCACGCGTCCACCGTCACCAGCATCGGGCCGAGCGTCGTAATGCCTCGCCCACCGATCCCCACCGCGTGCAGCCACGCGGAGACCAGGCGATACAGGTGACTGTTGCGCTTGACCCAGCTCTTCAGGCCGCCCGGGTCGCCGAGGCGACCCTCGCGGATCTCGACGTCCTTGCTCCAGACGACGTCGTGGAAGTCGTTGCCGAGGTAGGTGACGACGAGGACCCCGCTCAGTCCGGGTGCATCGATGAACTGGGAGAGCCGTTGGAGATACTGCACCGGCCCGTAGCCCGGGAGCGCCGTGTTGACGATCGGCAGCGCGACACCCTCGGCGCGCAGCCGCGCGAACAAGGCCTGGTCGTCGTTCACGCCGTGCCCGAAGGCGAACGAATCCCCCAGCCCGAGGATGAAGGGGGCCTCCAGGTCGGTGGCGGTGTCGGGATCCGGAACGCGGAGCCCGAGAGCATCGGTGTACAGCCACCACCGGGTCTCGCCCGTGTCGACGAAGGCCTGCTGGTCGGGCATGGCCACGTAGGCAAGCGTGTCGTGGTGCGCGTAGATCGACAG
Organism: Myxococcota bacterium; assembly: GCA_030066475.1. The sequence continues at coordinate 9,983 of JASJBO010000080.1, read as the reverse complement.
GTAGCTGACCGGCTGGGGCCAGAGCCCGCGAAGCGCCAGCTCGCCGAGCAGCAGGCCTGCGACTCCCGAGACGATGGCCAGGGCGGCCGTCGAGAGCGCGCTTCTCATCGTCGCGGCCCGAGGCGATGCGGGAGAGATGCGATCCCCGTCACTGCGCCTCCGCAACGCGCCGTCCGCGCGCGGCCGGACGCAGGAGCGCGCCGGCGCGGCAGCCTACCGAAACGGCCTCCCCGAGCCACTCCCGTGTCTCGGTCCTTGCAGCTCTCGAGCACCCCAGCACCTCGATCAGTAGTTGCAGCGGCGGCGGGTTCGGTGTCGCGCGGGGCCGTTCCCCAAGGCCGCCCCCCCAGGGGGAGCGGGGCTCGCCGCAAGGTCCGCTAGCGTCGGGCCATGGCAGCGAAGCGCGATCCGCTCGCGCGCCTGCGCCGGATCATCGAGGCCTGGCCCGAGACCTCGGAGAAGATCTCGCACGGTGCCCCCACCTGGTGGGGAGGCCGCAAGACCTTCGCCACGCTGCACGACGACCACCACGGCGACGGACGCCTCGCGGTGTGGATCAAGTCCACCGCCGAGACCCAGGCCGACCTGGTGGCGATGGACGCCGAGACCTTCTTCGTCCCGCCCTACATGGGGCCGAGCGGCTGGATCGGCGTCCGCCTCGACCGCGGCGCGGACTGGGAGATGGTCGCCAGCCTGCTCGAGGACGGCTACCGCATGGTTGCGCCGAAGCGCGCGTTGAGACGGCTCGATCAGGTCTGATGGACTTCGCTCGGCTTCGCCTCGCTGCGCGCTCCGCCGCTGCGCGGCTCCGCTTGCGCGGCCGACCTTCGTGGCTTCGGGCGGAGTTGGCAGGCCGGCGGGGCGGTCAGCCGAGGGGGATGTCCGAGAACTTCGCTTCGCGGCTCGAGCGGTCGTAGAGCATGCCGAGCTCGCGGTAGCGGGTCTCGGTGCGCTCGGTGATCAGGCCCAGGTTCCGCAGGTTCGGGATCACCGTGTGCATGTAGGCCATGCTGTTGAACTCGGCCCACTGCGGCATGGCGAGCGTCGCCTTGGTGACGTTCTCGGGATCGATCCCGTACTTGGGGCCGAGCACGTGCAGCATGTCGAGCTGCTGGTTGGCGTTGAGCGCCTCGAGGATCTCGAACGCCCAGTCCTCGAGCTCGGCCTTCTCCTCGGCCTCGGCCTCGCGCACCACGCGCCGCATGGTGAGCACGCCGAACGCCGCATGGCGCGACTCGTCCTGCTCGACGCGGCGGATCATCTCGCGCAGCAGATCGTTCTGGGTGTCGCGGCGCAGCAGGTCGAAGATACCGACCGCCATGCCCTCGAACAGCGTCTGCATGCCGAGCGTCTTCTTGCGGGCCGTCTCGGCCTGGAGCAGCTCGTCGAGCAGGATCTTGAGGGTCGGGCTGATCGGGTAGATCGAGCCCAGCTTGCGGTGGACGAACTTCGAGATCGCCTCGACGTGGCGGGCCTCGTCGGCCACCTGGCTCGAGGCGTACCACTTCTCGTCCATCAGCTCGCAGGCGTTGGTGAGCTGGCCGCACAGCTGGAGCGCCGCCTGCTCGCCGTGCAGGAGCTGCGAGAGCAGGTGGTTCAGCTCGTCGAAGGCGGCCGCCTTCTGCGTGGCTTCGTCCTTGCCCATCATCTTGCAGATCTGGGCCAGCATCGAGGCCTCGGGGGTGATCACCCACTCGTCCCTGGACACGGGGATCGACCAGTCGAGGTCGCTCTCGGCGTTCCACTGGTTCGCCTTGCCCTTCTCGTAGAGCGCGCGCAGCTCCTCGACCTCCTCGCCGTACTCCCAGGTCCAGTGCAGCTCGAGCGGGGCGGCCACGTCGGTGCGGGCGCGCAGGCGCTCGATCTCGCCGGTGTCCACGAACTCGATCACCTCGAACTCGCCGAAGCGCTTGCGGTGCTCCTGGATCAGCTTGTCCACGTCGGTTCTCCCGTGTCCGTTGCTTGCGGGTTGAGGGCGCGCGCGGACTCCGCCTCAGCCGGCGGAGAGCCCGTGTCGAAGGAAGGCCTTCACCTCGTCCTTGCGGCGCTGCACCGCCTCGGCCGAGATCAGCGACCCGCCCAGCAGCTCCTCGCCGAACTCGCCCGAGGCGAAGTGGTAGACGGTCGCGCCGATCAGGGTCTGGAGCGTGTTTGGAACGTTCGTGCGGCGGAACTCGCCGCGCTGCTCGCCCTCGCGCAGCAGCTGGGTGATGCCGGCGAGGATCGACTCGAGCCGGCGCTCCGCGTCCTGCCCTTCCGGGTAGGCCTCCGCGTCGAAGGCGTCGTCCTCGAACAGCCCGCGCAGCAGCAGGCGGGCCGCGGCCGTGTGCTCGGCGAGCGCGTCGATCAGCGCGTCGATCCAGCGGTCGAGCCGCTCGGCGGCCGTGCCGGAGGAGTCGAGCGCGGGTCGCAGGCCCTCGTCGATGCGGGCCAGCACGCGCTCGGTGACGGCCAGATACAGCTCGGCCTTGCTGCGGAAGTGGTGGAACACCGACGACTTGCCCAAGCCGGCCGCCTCGGCCACCTCGCGCATGCCGACGCCTGCGAAGCCGCGCCGCGCGTAGAGGGCCTCGGCGACCTCGAGGATCTTGTCCCGCGAGCTGGGCGATGCGGGTGTGTCCAACTGTCGCCTCCGCGGCGCCGGAATCGGCGACGCTCCCCGACCGATCGGTCGGGCGGGAGGATATCTGAAGGGCACCTTTGTGCAAGGCGCCGCTGGCGCGCTCCCGTGCGTTCGGATCGACGCGATGACGCTGCGCGGCAGGCGCCCCCGCGAGCGCCCGCAGGGCGCGCGCAGTGAGGCGAAGCCGAACGAAGTCCCCCAGCTACGCCCGCCGCCTCCTGCGCCACGCGGTCCAGCCAAGCGCTGCGCAGGCACAGAGGAAGGGGGTTCGCGGCTCGGGGACCCTCTCGGACACGACCAGGCCGGGGCTGAGCCGGACCTCGAAGAAGCGATCGAGCCGGAAGCTCTGCTCGTGACGCGCGTCGAACGCCGCCTGGTCGAAGCGGAACACGGGGTCGATGAAGCCGCTCGCATGTCCCCGCGGATTGCGGTCCACGGGGAGGCCCGTCTGAGAGTCGTTGTTGATGAACGCCTTCGCGACGGCTCGCACCTCCTTCCCGACCTCGTAGCGGGCGCCGATCAGCAGCTCGGTCGCTGCCTCCCCCAGGAAGCTGTCGGGGTTGTCGGGAAACGAGTCGGTGCCTTCGTCGGTGTAGGCATCGGTGCGCGCTTCGAAGTCCTCGGCGAAGAGCGCCCCTCCGAACTCCTCGAGGAAGCTCTCGAGCTCCTCGTTGCTCAAGCCGGACGGGGGTGCGACCAGGGTCAGGCCGACACGGAGCTGGAGCGCGCCGGCTCCGTTCCTCGAACCGTCCACGAACCCCTGTCCCTTGAAGGTGAACCGGGCCGGCACGCTGCGCACCGGGAACGGGCTGCTCCGCGTCTGGACGACGACGAACGTGAACCGGGTCGCGGCCCGCGCGGTCGCGTTGTGCAGGGGGTCGTTCGGGTCGGTGCGATTGACGACGCCGAAGTGGTTGGGATTGAGCTGCCCCTCCAGCGTCGCCTGGGCCGACAGCTTGGGCACGACGATCTGATCGCCTTCGCGGGTGAAGTCGACGACCTGGGCGTCGATCAGGACGCTCTGATCGGTGTCGTAGATGGCTACGACGGGATTCCCGACAGCGACGTCGTACGACATGCACGGGAAGTAGAGGGGCTGGAACGTGAGATCGAAGACCAGCTCGCCTTCGAACAGCTGATCTGGACACTCGCCGACCTGGGTCTCGAACAGCGCCTCTTCGGGCTGCAGGGGGATGATGGGCGCGGTCGAACCGACCAGCGCCAGAAGCGGCCCGAGCATCCGCGCGGCGGGAATCCGCATCGCGCTTCTCCCTGGGCCATTCTACGCCTGTCGAGGCCCCGGTGGGGCGAGATCGATGGGCAACGCGGCGTCTCTTCGCGTCCGTCGTCCTTCGAGCGGGCTCGCCCCCCGAGGGGTTGTGCGACGGGAGGTCGGAACACACGCGTGCGTCGGGACCAGGAGATCCATGCGAGCGTGAGGGCGCAGGCGGCGACGTCCATGGGGAACTGGAGCCATCCCCCGCGACCGACGATCTCGGCGTTCCCGCTCGGATCGGCTTCGTCGTAAGCCGTGGGGTCGAAGTGCGACACCACACCGGCGGCGTCGCTTCTGGAGTCCGGCGTCTCCCGCCAGCGCGCATGCTCGGATCGAAGCTAAGGCTCGACCACCTCGACCGGGCCGAAGGGCTCGAGCTGCGGCACCAGCTCTGCGGCCGGGCCCACCGCGACGATCGCCAGGCGGTCGGGGTGGAGGCGCTGCTGCGCCGCGCGGGCCAGGTCCGCCGCGGTGACGGCGCGGACCCGGGCGCGGTAGGTGTCGAGCGAGTCGCGCGGCAGGCCGTGCACGTCGAGGTCCACCAGCGCGCCCGCGATGTCGCTGGCCGTCTCGAGGCCGAGCGCGAAGCGGCCCGCCGTGTAGGTCTTCACGGTGCGCGTCTCCGCCTCGGAGGGCGGGTTGGTGTGCATGCCGTCGATCTCGTCGAGCACGGTCTGGACGACGCGGCCGGTCTCGGCGACGCGGGTGAAGGTGCGCACGCTGAAGGGCCCCGGCTCGCGGCGCAGCGAGAAGCCCGAGCCGATGCTGTAGGTGAGGCCCTCCTCCGCGCGCACCTTGGACATCAGCCGCGACAGGAACCCGCCCCCGCCCAGCACCGTGTTCATCAGCGAGTCCTCGGTGCGGGTCGGCTCGGTGCGCGAGATGCCCTCGTGCCCGAACGCGAGCTGGGCCTGCCCGAGGTCGGGGCGGTCCACCACCACGATGCGCCGGGCGGGCGGCGTCGGCGCGGGCGCCGGCGCGCCCGGCGCCGGCACGGCGCCGCCCGGCCAGTTGCCGAAGTGCTGGCGCGCCCGCTCGGTGACGCGCTGCGGAGTGATGTCGCCCACCGCGAACAGGATCACGTTGGTGGGCTGGAACAGCGCGGCGTGGGCCTCGCGCAGCGCCGCCTCGTCGAGCTTCGCAACCGACTCGGCGTCGCCCGAGGTGCCGAGTCCGAAGCGGTGGCCGTCGTACAGGACGCGCAGCAGGTGCCGGACCACCAGCGAGCGCGGGTCGTCGCGTTCGCGCTCGAGCGCCGCCAGCCGCTCGGCGCGCGCGCGCGACACCTCGGCCGGATCGAAGCGCGGCCGCCGCGCCACGTCGGCCAGCAGCTCGAACAGCCGGTCGCCGTCCTCGGAAAGCCCGAACAGGGCGATGCTCGCGGAGTCCCAGCCCGCTCCCGCCGAGAGCGCGGCGCCCAGCTCCTCGACCGCACGCGCCAGGGCCAGCGCGTCCATGTCCCCGGCGCCCCGCTCGAGCAGCTCGGACATCAGCGCGGCCGCGCCGGCGCGCTCGAGCGGCTCGCTGGCGGCCCCGCGCCGCGCCACCAGCCCGATCTCGAGGCGCGGCAGCGCGTGGTCCTCGAGCACCAGGATCTCGAGCCCGTTGTCGAGCCGGTCGCGGTGCACGCGCTCCTGCGGCACCACCGCCCCCACCTCGATCGGCGGCGGCGGGCGCTCCCACACCGGCTTGCCGGCCGAGGTGCAGGCGAGCGCGAGCCACGCGACCAGCGCGCAGGAGCGCCCCACCCTCGCGACTCGTCCGCTCAAGAGCCGCCCTCCGACGGCGCGGCGACCACGACCACGCTGCGTCCCTCGTCGCGGAGGTAGGTGCGGGCGACCCGCTGCACGTCCTCCGCCGTGACCGCGCGGAACGCCGCGAGCCGCTCGGCCACCGGGCGGATGCGTCCGAAGGCCACGTACTCCTGCGCCACGTGGGAGCCCAGCGCGTGGGCGGTGTCGAGCCCGCTGATCAGGTCGACCTCGATCTGGCGCTTCGCCTTGGCGAGCTCGGCGACGGGCACCGGCTCGTCGCGCAGCCTCGCGATCTGCTCCAGGAACAGGCGCTCCACCTCCGCCACGTCGCCGTCCGGGCGCACCACCGAGGTCGCGTAGAAGACGCCCGCGTCCTGGAGCTCCCAGTAGGCGCCGCGCGCCGAGAGCGCCTGCTGCGCGTCGTAGACCAGGCTGCGGTACAGGCGGCTCGAGCGGCCGCCCGACAGCACCAGGCTGGCCACGTCGAGCGCCTCGGCGTCGGGATGGCCGGTCGCCGGGGCGTGCCAGGCCATGCCCAGCAGCGGGGCGCGCACGTCGAACGCGATCGCGGCGCGGCGCTCGCCGTCCTGCTCGGGCTCGCGCGTGGGGTTGCGCGGGATCTCGGCGGCGGGCTCGAGGCCGCCGAAGGCCTCGCGCACGAGGCGCAGCGCCTCCTCCTCGTCGAAGCGCCCGGCCAGCGAGATCACCAGGTTGTTGGGGGCGTAGTAGGTGTCGAAGAAGCGCCGGCAGGCCTCGACGGTCACCGCCTCGACGTCGCTGCGCCAGCCGATCGGCGGCACGCGGTAGGGATGCGCCTGGAAGGCGAGCGCCAGCAGGCCCTCGAACAGGCGGCCGTTGGGCTGGTCCTCGGTGCGCAGGCGGCGCTCCTCGAGCACTACCTCGCGCTCGCTCTCGAGCGAGTCCTCCTCGATCCGCAGGTTGGCGATACGCTCCGCCTCGAGCGCGATCACCAGCGGCAGGGCGTCGGGCGGGACGTCGGCGTAGTAGACCGTGACGTCGCGCGAGGTGAAGGCGTTGACGCGCCCGCCCCGTCCCTCGACCAGGCGCTCGTGCTGCTCGGGCTCGAGGAGCGACGTGCCGCGGAACATCATGTGCTCGAACAGGTGGGCGATGCCGGTGTAGTGCGCCTCGTCGCGCGAGCCGGCCTTCACCCAGAGCTGGAACGAGGCCACGGGCGTGCTGTCGTCGACCAGCGTCAGCACCGTCAACCCGTTGGCGAGCTGGGTCACGCGGGTGCGGGCGCCCGGCTCGTCGACCTGGGCGCGCGCGGCTCCGGCGACGAGAACGAGGGCCGCGAGCGCGGCGAACGAGACGCGGGCGGGTCTGGGCATGGCGGCGTACGGTATCGCAGATCGTTCGGAGGGCACGATGGACGCGGACGACGAGCTGCGCGAGATCCTGGGCGCCATGCGCTCGATCGCCGTGATCGGCATCAAGGCCGGTGCCGACGACGACGCCTACAAGGTGCCCCGCTACCTGCAGGCGCGCGGCTACCGGATCTGGCCGGTGAATCCGCGGCTCGAGACGGTGCTGGGCGAGCGGGTCTTCGCCTCGCTGGCGGAGCTGCCCGAGCCCGTGGACCTCGTGAACGTGTTCCGAGCCCCCCAGCACGTGCCCGCCCACGTGGACGAGATCCTGGCGCTCGACGCGCGCCCGCGCGCCGTCTGGCTCCAGCTCGGCATCCGCCACGACGAGTCGGCGCGACGCCTCGAGGCCGCCGGGGTGCGCGTGGTCCAGGACCGCTGCCTGATGGTGGAGCACGCCCGGCTGCTCGGGCCGGCCGCGCCGCCGTGAGCGGACGCGGTCGGCGCGCCGTCCTCGGTCGCGTCGCCCGCCGCCAGCGCGGCCTGGCATCGTGACGGTCAGTCCTCGAGCTCCCGGGCGCGATAGCCCAGCCGGCGGGCCTGCATCCAGCGCACCGCGAGCAGGTCGACCAGGCCGGCCCCCAGGCGGTTGCGGATGCCGTACTTCGAGCGCCCGTAGCGGCGCGCGCGGTGCGACACCGGCACCTCGACCACGCGCGCTCCCTCGAGGCGCAGCAGGGTCGGCAGGAAGCGGTGCATGTTCCGGTAGAGCTTCACGCGGCGCAGATGGCTGGTGCGCATCGCGCGCAGCGAGCAGCCGACGTCGGTCACCGCCTCGTGCGTCACCCGGTTGCGCACCGCGTTGGCGACCCGCGAGGAGACCCGCCGCAGCCAGGCATCGCGGCGGCCCTGGCGCACCCCGTTGACCACGTCGGCCCCGTCGAGCCGTGCCAGCAGGCGCGGGATGTCGGCCGGGTCGTTCTGGAGGTCGGCGTCGAGCGTCACGGTGATCTCGCCGCGCACGGCGCGGAAGCCGGCGTCGAGCGCCGCGGTCTGGCCGTGGTTGGCGTCGAGCGCGATCACGCGCACGCGCGGGTCCTTGCGCGCCAGCTCGCGGAGCCGGGCCAGGCTGCCGTCGCGGCTGCCGTCGTCGACGAACAGCAGCTCGACGCCGCCCGCCTCGCCGGCCAGAGCCGCGTCGAGCTCGCGGTGCAGCGGCTCGACCGACTCCTCCTCGTCGTGCACCGGCACGACGACCGAGATGCGCGGGACGTCCGCCATCACCCCTCGCGGGTGAGGAGGAACCAGCTGCCCATGTCGCGGCCCCTGCGCGCGGCCGAGCCGATCGAGACGTGCTCGGACACGCCCCGCAGCGTGTCGATCATGAAGCCGTACACGAAGCGCGACACACCCCGCTCGTTGCGGCGGATCTCCGGCCAGCCCGCCGGGTGGTCGGGCGGCACCAGGTTGTAGTCGACCAGCAGCTCGCCGCGGTCGCCCGGGCGCAGCACGAAGTAGCCGGGGCCCACCAGCGGGCGAACCCTGGTCTCGTTGTAGCCCCAGAGCTGCTCGGGCTTCTCGGCATCGGCGTCCGGGGGCCGGCAGAAGCGCTTCTCGAAGTGGCTGAACGCGGGCAGCGTGTTCTTGCCGTAGTGATGCACGGGCTCGAGCGCGCCCTTCGCGGCCGGCACCATGTCGGTCATCGACAGCTCGCGGAAGCCGCGCACCTTGTCGTACAGGATGCGCTGGTCGGCGCGCCCCACGCTGCGCACGGCGCGCACCCGCTCCTCGTGGCTCCAGCCGTCGAGGCATGCGGCGAGCTCGGCCGGTGTGCACGACAGGTCGCGAATGCGTGCGACGAGCTCGCGCCCGGGATCGGAATCGGCGATCGCAGCCATGGGGCACCTCCGCGGGCGGAAGGGTACCGTTCTGCCGGTGTGCGCGGAAGCCCGCCAGACGGCCCCGAACGGGGCGCCGCGAGCCCGTTGAGGCCGGACGCGCGCGCGCTCCTGCTGGCGGCCACCGCGCTGCTGCTGTTCGTGCGGCTCGGGGCCGTCGGCCTGTGGGCGCCCGACGAGCCGCGCTACGGACAGATCGCCGAGGAGCTGCGGTCGATGCAGCACGGCGTGGCCGGCCTGGCGCTGCTGCATGCCAACGGCGAGCCCTACACCCAGAAGCCTCCGCTCTACTTCTGGCTCGCGGCGGCGGCGGGCGCGCCGAGGGGGCACGTGAGCGAAGCGGCGGCGCGCCTGCCGTCGGCCCTCGCGGGACTCGCGCTCGTCGCGCTCACGCTCGCCTTCGGCGCGCGCCTGCTCGGGGGGCCCAGCGGACTGCTCGGCGCGGCGCTGCTGCTCACCACCTGGAGCTTCTGCGAGAACGCGCGCCGCGTGCAGCTCGACGTGCTGCTGGCGCTGTTCGAGACGCTCGCGCTCGCCGCCTTCTGGCGGCTCGACCGCGGCATCGGCAGCCGCCGCGCGAGCCAGATCGCGCTGCACGCGGCGCTGGGCGGCGCGCTCCTCACCAAGGGACCCGTGGGGTTCCTGGTCCCCGTCCTCGTGATGGCGGGGTTCCTGCTCTGGGAGCGCCGCGGCCGCGACCTGCATCGGGCGTTTCCGTGGTGGGGCCTCGGGCTGTCGCTGGGCCCGGTCCTGCTGTGGGTCTCGAGCGCGGTGGCTCTGGCGCCGGCGGGCTTCTTCGGGGAGGCCGTGGTGGACAACCTGCTCGGCCGCTTCTTCGCCGGCACCTCCCACGCCCGCCCCGTGTACTACTACCTCTACCAGCTCCCGGTCGAGACGCTGCCCTGGTTCCTGCTGGCGCCGGTCGTGGTGTGGGCGGGGCGGCGCGCCGTGTTCGCGCCGAGCGGCGACGCGGAGACGAGGCGCGCCTGGCGCTTCCTGCTGGCCTGGCTGGCCGCCACGCTGGTGTTCTTCTCGCTCTCGACTGGCAAGCGGGGCATCTACCTGGTGCCCGTCCTCCCGGCGGTGGCGCTGCTCGGCGCCGACGCG
>JASJBO010000079.1 GCA_030066475.1 Myxococcota bacterium | reverse complement strand
CAGCTCCACTGGGACCTGCGGCTCGAATGGGACGGCGTTCTGCTCTCGTGGGCCGTGCCGCGCGGCCCCTCGCGCGACCCGGCCGAGAAGCGCCTGGCGGTGCAGGTGGAGGACCACCCGCTCGACTACGCCGACTTCGAGGGTGTCATCCCGGAGGGCAACTACGGCGCCGGCAACGTGATCGTCTGGGACCTGGGCCGCTGGACCCCGGTCGAGGACCCGGCCGCCGGCCTCGAGAGCGGCAAGCTGCTGTTCGACCTGGACGGCTACAAGCTGCGCGGCCGCTACACGCTGGTGCGCACCCGCTCGCGTCAGCGCGGCAGCTCGCGCGAGTGGCTGTTGATCAAGAAGCCCGACGCCTGGGCCTCCGCCGAGGACGAGCTGCCCGACGAGTCCGTGCTCTCGGGGCGCACGCTCGACGAGCTGGGCGCCCGCACGGCGCGCCGGCCGCGCGCCGTGTCGCGCGCGGTCGCGCGCCTCGACCCGCCGCGCCGGCGCGTCGATGCGTCCGCCCTGCGCCCGATGCTCGCCGAGGCCCGCGAGCGCCCGTTCTCGCGCGCCGGCTGGGTGTTCGAGCCGAAGTACGACGGCTACCGCGTGCTCGCGGCGCACCGCGGCGACGAGGCACAGCTCTTCTACCGCAGCGGGCGCAGCGCCACGCAGGCGTTCCCCGAGATCGCGCGCGCCGTCGGCGCCCTGCCCGGGCCCGACGCCATCCTCGACGGCGAGGTGGTGGTGCTCGACGCGAGCGGCCGCCCCAGCTTCCAGCTGCTCCAGAAGCGCGCCCAGCTCTCGCGCGGGCGCGAGATCGAGCGCGCCGCGGTCGAGCTTCCGGTCCACTACTACGCCTTCGACCTGCTCGCCTGGGGCGACCGCGACCTGCGCGGGCTGCCGCTGGTCGAGCGCAAGCGCCTGCTCGAGAAGCTGCTGCCAGCCTACGGCCCGTTGCGCTACGCGCCCCACTTTGCCGAGCGCGGGGACGCGGTCTACGCCGAGTCCGTCAAGCTGGGCTTCGAGGGCGTCGTGGCCAAGCGCGCGGACGCGCCCTACCGCTCGGGCCGCTCGTCGCACTGGCAGAAGGTGCGCGCGCGCCCGACGGACGACTTCGTGGTGGTGGGCTGGAGCGCGCCACGCGGCGGCCGCACCGGCTTCGGCGCCCTGCACCTGGCCCGCTACGACGAGCCGGCCGCCAGAGTGCTGCGCTACGCCGGCCGCGTCGGCAGCGGCTTCCGCGAAGACGACCTGCGCAGCCTGCGCACCCGCCTCGAGCCCTTGCGCCGCCCCGACCCGCCCTGCGAGGGCCCCCTCCCCACGGCCCGCGGCCACCACTGGGTCGAGCCGAGTCTGGTCGCCGAGGTGCAGTACGCCGAGACCACCAGCGACGGCCTCCTCCGCCAGCCCGTCTTCCTGCGCCTCCGCGCAGACAAACGCCCCGAAGAGTGCGTCGCCCCGCCAACCGACCCCGACCGTCCCTCCCCCGACTCGAACAGCGCCCGAAGCTCCCCCGCAAGCGCCGAAGGCGCGCGCAGCGAGCCGAAGGCGAGCGAAGTCCACAAGGACGCGCCCGCCCCCGCAACGACTCCCTATGCGGGCAGCCCCGCAAGCGCCGAAGGCGCGCGCAGCGAGGCGAAGCCGAGCGAAGTCCATCAGGCCGCCTCCGCCCAGCAACCAGACCCTCTAGGGCACCCCGCAAGCGCCGAAGGCGCGCGCAGCGAGGCGAAGCCGAGCGAAGTCCACCAAGACCGAAGCGTCCCCTTCACCAACCTCGACAAGGTCTTCTGGCCCGCCGACGGGACCACCAAGGGCGACCTGATCGAGTACCACCGGCGCATCGCGCCCTGGCTGCTGCCGTACCTGCGGGATCGCCCCCTGGTGCTCACCCGCTACCCGGACGGCATCGACGGCAAGTCCTTCTTCCAGAAGGACGCGCCCTCGTGGGTGCCGGCGTGGCTGCGCACCGAGACGCTGTGGAGCCAGCAGAGCGCGCGCGAGATCCACTACTTCGTGTGCGACGACGTCGAGTCGCTGCTCTACCTGGTGAACCTCGGGACCATCCCACTCCACGTCTGGTCGAGCCGCGTGACCAGCCTGCCGCGGCCCGACTGGTGCATCCTCGACCTCGACCCCAAGGGCGCCCCGTTCGCACACGTCGCGGAGGTGGCGCGCGCCGTGCGCGGCGTCTGCGACGAGATCGAGCTCCCGAGCTTCGTGAAGACCAGCGGCTCGACCGGGCTGCACGTGCTGCTCCCGCTGGCGCGCCAGCTCACCTACGAGCAGTCGCGCACGCTGGCCGAGCTGATTGCCCGCACCGTGGTGCGGGAGCGGCCCGAGATCGCCACGGTCACGCGCGCGGTGCGCAAGCGCGGCGGACGCGTCTACGTCGACTTCCTGCAGAACGGCCACGGGCAGCTGCTGGTGGCGCCGTTCAGCGCGCGCCCGCTGCCCGGCGCACCCGTCTCGATGCCGCTGCGCTGGCGCGAGGTGCGCCCGGGTCTCGACATCCACCGCTTCACGATCCGCAACGCGGCCGCCCGCATGCGCCGGCTGCGCGAGGACCCGCTGCTCGGCGTGCTCGACGCGGAGCCCGATCTGCTCGGCGCCCTCGAGCGGCTCGGGGAGCGTCTGGGGACGGCAACCTAGGCCCTAGCGGGTGGACTTCGTTCGGCTTCGCCTCACTGCGCGCGCCCTTCGGGCGCTTGCGGGGGCTTCTGCCGCGCAGACTCCTAGCCGGCGATGGACGACCAGGACGACGAGGACTGCGTCTTCTTCGGAGGTGGGCTTCAGGACCAGTTCTGAATGGCGGCGATTCGCACGATCGCCTCGCGGAGGCCGGCGAGGATCCGATCGACGTTCTCGAGGTCGGCGTCGATGCGATAGCTGAGCGCGGCGTGGTTCGCGCATGCGGTCACGAGCACCGCGATGGCCTCGGCGGCTCCGCGATCGCCGCCGAGGGCGGCCTCGAAGTCGCGCGTGATGGTCTCGCGCTCCTCGTCCCGCGCCTCGCGCAACGCTTCGCGCAGCGCGGGCGTCACGTGCCGGCCCTCGCCGATGATTGCGACGCCCGTCAGTGAACCCAGCGGCTGGGTCGTGACGAGCTCTCGAATGCCCTCGATCAGGCGGTCGAGGCGCTCGGCCGGCGTCGCGCCCTCGGCTGCGGCTCGGCGAAGGCGATCGGTGTGGCTGCCGACGCGCCCGATCACGGCCGCCATCAATCCCGCCTTGCTCCCGAAGTGCCAGTAGACGGAGGTCGGTGCCACGTCGGCCCGCTCGCAGACCCGCGCGATGCTCAGGCCGGCGTAGCCGTGGTCGCGCAAGAGGCCGACGGCGGCCTCGAGGATCTGCTCCCGGCTGGCCTCTCCGCGAGCATTTGTCTTGGCTTTTCGAGACCTTGCGGCAAGCATTGAAATAACTGTAACGATCCCTACAATAATTTCAATGCCCGGCTCAATCCAGACCTGGCTGCGGTCCCCGGAGCTGCGGGGGCTCCTTCTCCTGCTGGCCCTCGCCTGGCTCCTGATCGAGGCGCTCGAGCAGGTCGGGGGACCGGAGGCGATTCGCGCGGAGTTCGGGCTCACGGCGGCCGCGATCCTCGTCCCCCTGCACGCCGTCGTCGCCGTCACTCCCTTCCCGAGCGAGCTGATCGCGCTGGGCCACGGCGCGATCTACGGCTTCGCGCTCGGATCGTTCTTCACCTGGTCGGGCTGGATGCTCGCGGCCGTGCTCGAGTACGCCCTGTTCCGGCGACTCGCTTCGGACGTGGGCGAGACCCCGTTCGTCAGCCGGCTGCCGGCGTCGCTGCGTCGCTTCCCCGCACACCATCCCGCCTTCCTGATCGGCGGCCGACTCGTCCCGTTCGGGAACCACGTCGTCAACGGAGTGGCCGGGCTCCGCGGCGTCTCGTTCTGGCGCTTCCTCTGGGCCACGGCCCTGGCGCTCGCTCCCTTCTCGATCCTCGTCGCCGCGGTCGGCAGCGGCGCCACGGCGTGGTGGTGAGAGTCATGCCCCGAAAACTCGTCGCTCGGAGCCACCGCGAAGCCTACGACCTGTGGGCGACCCACTTCGCGGATCCCGCGCTGATGGCCAATCGAGACGCCGGAACGACCCGCCGCAAGCTCGAACGCCTGGTCTCCACCCTGCCCCTGAAGGTCGATTCGCGCGTGCTCGACGTCGGTCCGGGCGATGGGACGCTCTTCCGTCTCATCGCGCATCGGGTGGGTCGCTGCACCGGTGTGGATCCGAGCGGGAACGCCGTCGCCAGGCTTTGCCAGCTGTTTCGCGACCTCTCGAACGTCGAGTTCGTGCAGGGAAGCGCCGAGTCGATCCCGGCGCCGGACGGGGCGTTCGACGTCGTGGTGGTGAATTCGGTGCTGCAGATCCTCCCCGGGATCGAGGAGTTCGAGCGTGCGCTCGCCGAGCTCGTTCGCGTGTGCCGGGCGGGTGGCGTGGTCTTCATCGGCGAGCTTCCGTTCCGGAGCGAGCTCGACCGCGGGCTCTGGGTCCACCAGTCCCGCAAGATCCGCGAGTACGGCCTGCGCAACTACCTGCGCCTCGTGGGCAAGGTCTACGTGCGTCCGTTGCTGCGCGGCGAGCCGATACTCCTCTACCCGGCGACGCCCGACGAGGCCCTGGGCCACGTCGCCCGCGAGCAGTTCGAGGAGCTGTGCGCGAAGCTGCGAGTCGCCGTCGAGTGTCGCCGCCACCGCGAGCTGGCTCGCGAGTCCTCGACCCGAAACGACTACTGGCTCCGCCTGCCACAGCCGCCCGACCCGCCACGATTGAAGCACGAGAGCAATCAGCCGCGAGAGGCCACGTCCCGCCCGAGTAGCTCGCCCGCGATGTCGGTTGCTGCGCGCTCGCCACCGGGCACGTGATCGACGCAGGTCCGCATCGTTGTCTCGATCGTGTCCCCGATCAGCTTGGCCACGGCCGAAGCAGCCGCAGCCACCAACGTTTCACACAGCTCGCGGTCTCGATGCAAATCCGGCGAGCCCGAGGCCGAGGAGAAAGGCAGTGCTGGGCTCGGGCACCAACGTCCAGCCGGCTGCGACAGGGTCGAACGGGATCGTCGCGTCGAGGTCGGCCCAGGCATGCGTAAAGTCTGTCTCGGAATCGTACAGGGCTGCGCCATCTGTATTTGCAAGACCAACCGCGTCGCGAAGTACGGCGCTCGAGAAGTCGGCGTCGAGGACTTCAATCTTGGATTCGTATAGGCCGGAACCCCGACTCAGGAACGATGCGCCCGTTAGATCCGCTCCAACGAAGTTCGCACCATCAAGACTCGTATCCGTGTCAGCGAGATACTCGAATACTGCTTCGCGGAGACTCGCGTCGGTGAAGTCTGCACCCGGTGCAACTATTGCCAGATAGGAACCGTCGAGATTGGCATGTGCGAACGAGGCTCCGGACGCGTAGACCTCGGTCGCGTACCAACCCCGAAGATCCGCGAACGAGAGGTTGGCCTCGATGAGTCTGACTTCGTCGGCGACCGCGTTGGACCATACAGCATGCCCCAGGTTCGCCCCCCGCATGTCCGCGCCGTAGCCCGTATCGCCACCCAGAGTCGCGGCGAAGAGATTGGCGTACGCAAGATCTGCGACTGTCAGACTCGCGTCCCGTAGCTCCGCGCCCGACAGGTCGGCGCCTGTCAGATCCGCAAATCCGAGACCGGCTCCGCGGAGGTCAGCGTTGGCCAGCGCCGCCTCTCTCAAGTCGGCGCCGCCTAGGCCCGCTCCTTGAAGATCAGCCCCCGGCTCCAAGTCGACACCGAGATACGGGTGTATCTCCTGGAGTTCACCGCCCAGGTATGTGCAGCATCGATAGAGAATCGGATCGACTATGGAGCCATCCGTTCGCTGGTACGAGGCCGCATAGGCCGAACCTGAGCCGAGAGAAAGCGCAGAAAGCAGCATCAAGGTGAGCGAGCGCACGTGCAGCCTCCCAGGGAAGAAGCCTGTCCCACACTAGCATGTGGGTGCGCAGTGCCGCCGTATAGGTGATGCGATATCCGAGCAGATTCAGCGAGCCCGACACAGGAAGCAGTTCTGCCGATAGCGAAATCGAGCGTCCCCGTGCCCTCGATTCCACCAATGGTCCGCTGGTCGATCTCCAGCTCCGAAGGCTCCGGCAGCGCGAGGGTCGCACCGAGGCTGGTCGGCGTGCCGAGGTAGTCCACCCCCGAGTTCGTCGCGACGCCGTTGCCCGGAGCCTGGATGGCCCTCCGAAGCAGGCCCGAGCGCGACTCCTCCACCACGAGCCGCCAGCGCTGGCCTGCGGGCGCGATCACATCGAAGTCGATCGCATAGGACTCGCCGAAGGCCGACTGGACCCCCCCTGGGACCAGACGGCGGCCGTTGCCAGCCCGCTCCACCGGGAAGCTCCATGCCGAGCGCGGGCATGGGAGAGACGACCTGCGGTCGGTGGCGTTCTGACGAGGGGCGAACCCCTCGGCGCTGCAGATCAGCATGCGCGTTGGTGTCCGGCGTGCTCCAGGCCACCCCGGCACGGTGGACCGGGCCGCGCTCGCTGCTGTCGAACCTGCGCGAAGAAATTGTTCCCGACGACGAGAGATGCGATTAGGCTACGAGACACGGGGGCGAGGGACGGAGAGCCAATGTCGACCGACGTCAGCAGCCGTCAGATCCGCAGCGCCGCAGAGTTGCTCTTCCGGGCGCCGGTGAAGCAGGGCTTCGTACCCATCCCCGACACCCTGTCCTACGCGTCCCGGCTCCGCATCCTCCTCAGAGCGCTCTACAAGGAGCGGCGGCGCTCGGCAGAGGCCGACCTCTACTACGGAGCCGGTCCCATCGAGCGGCTTCAGGGACTCTTCAACAGCCAGTGGACCGTCACCGACGACGACCAGTTCCTGATCGTGACGGTGAGCTTCGATCACTCCTGGCAGGACTACGTCGAGCGTCTGGCGCGAGAGGCCGGGCCGATGCTCGATCTCATCTTCTGCGGATGCGAGGACTATGCGCGGTTCGCGTGTGTGGGACCCGGCATGCGGCTTCGCTACCAGGGCCTCTCCGAGTGGATCCGCCAGAACCAGCTGCCGATCGACTTCTACTACCCCACTGCGCCAGACGTCACCGTGGACGACATCCGCTACATGCGGAAGCTCGCGATCCAGAGAAGGCCCGGGATCACAGCGTCGGCGCGTGTCCGGGTCGGCCGTCCGGGCTCGGAGATCGCCGACGGCGAGGACCCGCAGGCTCGCGACGACAGGACGCAGTCATCCCTTCGGAAGCTGAAGCCGCTGCGACCGCTGTTTCCCGAGAGAATCTCGGACGACACGACCGACCCGCTGATCTTCGACGTGGCTGCGCGGAACCTCTTCCAGGACGTCGCGAAGCTGCCGCCGGGGCAGGATGACTGGATCGAGGAGATTCGACACTACGTGCCCGCGCCCGCGGCGGCGCAGGGGCCGGCTCGGCTCGACGAGGCGGCGGAGAGTGACATCCAGGGCAACATCCTCGAGCCCTACGGGAAGATGACGCACGGCTGTCTGGTGCTGGCGCGCTTCGAGAGCCACGCGACGGCGCGCGCCCTGCTCGGCCATCTGGAGGCAAAGGTTGCGACCCAGGCCACTCCCCACGACACGGAGGGCCCCTTCACGAACTTCGCCATCACCTATCGCGGTCTTCAGCGGCTGGGCGTGGACGACGGGACCCTCGGACGCTTCCCCCAGGAGTTTCGCGAGGGGATGTCGGCGCGCAGCGGCACGCTGGGTGACCTCGGCGACAACCACCCGGTGAACTGGCGTCGCCCCGTGTCGAACTGGCCGCGGCCGGACACGCCCGTCGATCCGGAGCAGCGGGTCGATCTCTCCGTCGTCGACTGTGTGATCGAGATCGAAGGCCGCTCGAATGAGCCGCACTCGTGGGAAGAGCACCCCCTGCGGGCAGAGGTCGAGGCGTTGGAGGCAAGCGGCGCGCAGATCCTGCACGTGCAGATCCTGCAGCGGAAGTTCGACGGCGAGTGGGTCCGCGAGCACTTCGGCTTCGTCGACGGAGTCAGCCAGCCCATCGCAGACGTGATGTTCCACGACGGCCGGCGGCCCGCAGCCGACGTGCCCGAGCGCCACGTCGTCCCGCTCGGCGAGATCCTGCTGGGCACCCCCGACGTGCGAGGCGAGGTCCAACGGTGCGCCGATCCGGCCCTGAACCCCGACTCCTACCCGCTCTTCCAGAACGGCAGCTTCCTCGTCGTCCGGAAGCTCGAACAGCACGTCGAGGAGTTCAGGAAGTGGGCCGGGGACGACGCGGAGCGCGTCGTCGGACGAAGGGACGACGGCCGGACCTTGGAGGGGCACCCGCCGAACGACAACGACTTCGACTTCGACGGGGACGAGGACGGACGGACGTGTCCGCTGCACGCGCACGTCCGCCTGGCCAACCCGAGGACTGGGAACGAGACCGGGAATCCCGTTCCGCGCATCGTGCGTCGCGGCTTCTCATACGGGCCGCGCATCGAGGAGGACGCAGAGCAGGAGCGCGGCCTGGTGTTCATGGCCTACAACGCCAGCATCGCCCAGCAGTACGAGGTGATCCAGCGCTGGCTGAACGGCGGAAACGTCACGGGTATCCGGAGCGGCCAGCACGACCTGCTCACGGGTCCGTTCCTGCCCGCCTCGGGACCACACTTCGTCCATCGGGGCACCCGGTGGGCGATGCTGCGAGCACCGAAGCAGGCCTTCACGACGCTTCACTGGGGGCTCTACGCCTTCGCGCCGTCGCGCGCCGGAATCCGCTGGCTGCGGCACAACGTCGGCTCCGACGGCGCCGCCGCACTCCGGGGAGCCGCCCTCCTGCGCCGCGGCCGGCTCCTGGTCGACCGTCTCCGAAGGCTCGAGGTGGAGCATGGCCCGGCGGAGGCCCGGGACGGTTGGAAGTCGATCATCGAGGAGCCCCGGAAGCGCGCGGATGCGGTGGCGCTCTGGACGGCGGTGCGCGATGGCGGGGGCGTTCTCGACACGCCCTACGGCGTGCTGGTCGGAAGCGCGTCGAATGCGGCGACCGTGCTGGGCGACGACGGCCAGCGCTTCTCGGTTCGTGAGTACTGGCATCGGCTCCGGAGGTCGACGGGGGAGCACTACATCTCGTTCGATCCGAGTCCGAGGCAGTTGCGCGTCGGCGATCCCACGGAGGACGAGAAGCATCGTCTGTACGAGGAGAGGCTGGACGCAGGCGGCTACGCCGAGCACGCGGACATCCCGAACGACCTGCTCGAGCAAGAGTTCGGCAGCCCCGACCCGGTGCGACGGGACGCGGCGAAGCAGGTCGCTCATGTTGCGATCGACAAGCTCATCGACGAGAGTGGCGACGGGTTGCTCGAGCTGCGGTCGTTCGCAAGCCGTCCGGTGGCCTTCTTCGCGAAGGAGTGGTTCGGCGTGGAGCCGTCGACCCTCGGCTCGGTCGTCGAGGCCTCGCGGTACTCCTTCCAACCCTGGCCGGAGAAGGTGTTCGAGGAGATCGTGGACACGCTGCCCGCGGTCCGGCTGCACGAGGCACCGATCTGCCCTCATCTGCGCGGCCAGGGCATCGCCGAGGCCGAGATCGCGAAGGTCCAGGTGGGCTCCGCCGTGGGCTTTGCCGCGCCGGCCATCGGCTGCATCGTGACGGTGCTGATGCGTTGGATCCAGTCCGAAGAGCTGTGGGTCCGGGCCGAGGCGTGGGCACGCGACGATCGCGCGGGGCGGTGGGAGAGCCTGCTGATGGCCATCGTGCGCACCCTGGTCGCAACGCCCGTCCCTCCACTCCTCTATCGAACCGCCGTCGAGCAGACCCGGCTCGGGGGTGTCGACGTCACCCCGGGCAGGATCGTGGTCGTCGGCCTCGGCTCGGTGGCCATGGAGAACCCCGCCCAGTCGGTCGACTGGCTCTTCGGAGGGGCCCGGACGACGAACCCACACGGCTGCCCGGGCCGGCACGCTGCCCTCGACGTGGTCGCCGGTGCCATCGCTGCCGTCCTCGAGCGAAGCAACCTCCGCTACCGGGAGGCGATGAAGCTCGAAGCGGGAGGAAGACGGGCCGACGCCTGAGGCCGGACTCAGCCGACGCCGAGCATCTGCCGCGCGCGGCCGGAGTGCCACGGCATGCCCATGCGTTCGAACTCGGCGAGGGCCTCGCGGGCGCTCGCGGCGGCCCGCTCGGGGCGGCCGCTCTCGACCTCGAGAGCCGCACGCAGCAGGGTCGTCACCGCCACGTCGCGGGGCGAGCCGCGCTCGCGCGCGGATGCGAGTGCGAGCGACAGGTGCTGCGCAGTCGCCGCTCCGCTGGAATCCTCGGCGTGCGCGACACGCGCGAGGGCACGGTGCGCGATGCTCTCGCCCAGCCGGTCGCCGCGCTTTCGTCGCTCCAGCGCACGCTCGGCATAGTCTCGCGCCCGGCCGAGGTCGCCGGCGGCGGCGAAGGCCTCGGCCACGCAGCCGTAGTTGAGGGAGCCGAACAGGCCCGTATCGCGGGCCTCCAGCCATTCGACGGCGCGGACGAGCTCGCGCAGGGCGGCGGGCGTCGCCGCGTCCTCCCAGTGGGCATAGGCGGCGAAGACCGATCCCATCGCATAGACGTAGGCGCTGTTGACGCGCGAGGCGATCTCGCGACAGCGGGTGGCGGCCTCGATACAGGCGGGCCAGTCGCCCCGGTAGATGTGCACCATGGCCTCGAGTGCCAGCAGCGAGCCCTCGAGAGCATGGCCACTGCCTCCGATGACATCGAGGGCCTCGCCGATGTCCCGGTGTGCCGCGGCGAACTCGCCAGCGTCGGCACGAAGGGCTCCGCGACACGCTACGGCGTAGGCGAACCCGCGCGGCAGCACGTCCCGGCTCGACACGCTGGCGCGCTTTCGCTTCAGCGCGAGGCCCCGATTCAGGGCGTCCAACGCGGGCTCCCGCTCGCCGGCGGCAGCGTGGGCCTGCCCGAGGGTCGTGAGCAGCTGAGCGACGAGCCGTTGATCCCCGATGCGTTCCGCGCGGCGAAGCGCCCGCCGCGCCGTCTCCACCGAGCCCTCGTACTCACCGATCACGTACTGCATCCAGGCGTGCCAGTGCTCCGTGTAGCCGAGGGTGGCGTCGTCCAGATCCGCCGCGTGGCGCACCGCCGTCTCGGAGACCACGAGCTGGTGCCGGCTTGCGCTGTAGACGTACACGCCCGCCCACTTCTCGTGAACCCCGAGCCATTGCCGCCTCCGCTCTGGGCTGGGCGGAAGTCGGTCGAGCTCCGAGAGGGCCGTCGAATAGTGGAAGCGGGCGCGATCCAGAGAGGAGGTCGCCTGGGCCTTGTCGCCGGCCCGCTCCGCGTGGACGGCAGCGCGCTCGTGATCCGCACAGCCGCGATAGTGATACGCGAGCGTCTCGAGGCTGTCGTCGGCCGCGTCACCTCCGGACTCCTCCTCCAGGGCGGACGCGATCGCGCGGTGGATGCGACGACACTCGGCGAGCCGGACGGAGTCGTACACGACTTCGCGCGTGATTCCGTGCTTGAAACGGAAGCGGTCGCCCAGCTCGTGCTCTTGGATCAGGTCGCCCCGAGCGAGCTCGCGCAGGATGCGGGCCACGTCGGCATCGGGGACCGCGCGCGCAACCAACGAGGGCGAGAACTCGCTGCCGACGACGGACGCGGCCTCCAGCACGCGCACGTGCTCTGCCGGGAGACTCGCGACCCGCGCATGGATGAGCCCCTGGACAGACGTCGGAAGATTGCTCTCTTCCAAAGCCCTCTCTCCCGCCACGGCGTCGTCGGGAAGCGAGCGACACAGCTCTTCGACGAACAGCGGATTGCCCCCGGTGCGCTCGTGGATGGCGCGCGTCACACCGAGGTCGAGGAGGCTGGGACGCAGGGCGCGGATGAAGGCGGCGGACTCCGCCTCGCTGAAGGGCTGCAGCCGGAACGCCTCCACATCCTGGAGCACCGGATCCGAATCCCCCCTCGTCCCGACCACGATGAAGAGTCCCTCGGGCGCGTACTGGCGGCGGATCTCGTCGAGCGCTTCGCGCGAAGCGCCGTCCGACCACTGCCAGTCGTCGAGCACGAGCAGGACCCGCTCACGGCTCGTCAGCGCCGAGAAGACCGGCGGGATCGCCCGCGCCAGCGGGTTCGACCTCGACGTCTCCTTCTCCGAGGGAGCCCGAAGCGAGAGGAGCTCCAGCAGGGTCGGAAGCTGTTCGTCGACCTCGGCGCCGAGGCTGCGCGCCTGCTCCGCGACGATCCGCGTGGCCGCTTCCTTCTCTTTGACCGACTCGATTCCGAAGATCTGACGCAGGATCTGGAGGAAGGGCCCCAGGACCGGCATCCCTCCGTAGCTGTCGCAGCTTCCATGGAGGACACGTGCGTTCGGCGCCGGCAGGGTTCGGCGGAACTCCTGGATCAGCCGCGTCTTTCCGATCCCCGGGGGCCCGATGATCAGGGTCGTCTGGGGCTCGCCGGGCGCGTGCTCGCCGAGACGGTGCTGGAGCAGCTCGAGCTCAGCGCTTCGCCCGATGAACGGGGACAGTCCAGCGATGGCGCGGGCATCGAAGCGGCTGAGCACGGCCGAGCGGCCGCTCACGCGATGGGCGCGGACGGGTCGCTGCTTGCCCTTGAGCGCGATCGGCGCGGCCTCCTCGACCACGAAGAACGCCTCGATCCCGCTCAGCACCGAGTCGCTGACCCAGACCTCATCCCGACCCGCGGCCTCGCACAGTCTCGCTGCGGTATTGACCGCGTCGCCGATCAGCTCGTACTGCCCGTGCAGCGCATCTCCCTGGCGCGCGAACACGCGTCCCGCGTCGACGGCGGAGTGCAGGCGAACTTCGAAGCCGGGCGGCAGGGAGAGCTCCCACCTCATCAAACGGATGGTGGCATGGAGATCGACGGCAGCCTCGACGGCGCGGCGGGCGTCGTCTTCGCGAGCAGCCGGATAGCCGAATACGGCCAACAGCCCATCTCCGTAGACCTGGATCACCCGACCGCCGTGCCGAGCCACCACCTGCTGCGCGACGGCCTCGATCTGCTGGCGAAGGCCTACCGCCTCCTCGGGATCGATGCGCTCGCCCAAGGCGGTGGAGTCGCACAGGTCGGAGAACAAGAGAGCGACGTGGTGCCGCCCGCCATCGGTTCGGGGAGTGGGGTCGCTGAGCTCGCGCCGGTCGTTCATTCCTGGGAGACCCACCACGCCTCCCCGATCTCAGCGTAGCACGCAGGCGGCGGCAACCTTCGCCGCGCAGCCGGGCACTTGCAGAGAGCGTGGCTCCGTAGCCCGTCCTCCTGTCCCAGAAGGGTGTACCACGTTCCGGGCTTTGGCTCGGCGCAAGGGTCTGCGTTCCTCGACCAGCGGGATCGCCCCGAGCCCGCCCCGCGAGGCGTAGGGACACCACCGCGCGTAGGCGCTGGGTCGGCGAGACACTCCGGCGACACTCCTACCCTCCCGGGACTCCCCCACCCCCTGTTCGCCGCCGACTGACCCCTCGCGCGAACTGCAAACAAAGGCGGCACCCGGCGTGATCACCGCGGGGGCCCGGTGGCCGAGGGCGCCGCCTACGGCGAGGCCGCCGCGGCAGTAGGGCTACCGCAGCGAGAAGCACGATCCACGTCTGGGCCAGGCGAGTCGGGTTGCTCGAGGTCCATACCGAGAGCCTGGTGGGCAGCTAGAGCTGATGGACTCCGCTCGCCGGCGGCTCGCTGCGCGCGCCCTGCGGGCGCTTGCAAGGGGCTTCTGCCGCGCGGGCTCCTAGTCGGCGACCGTCACCACGTCGCCGCGCACCCGCCAGCCCTCCTGGCCGTAGATGAGGGGGATGTACCACGACCAGTGATCGACGATAGCGTCGACGATGACGTCGCCGACCCCCTTGGCGAGCGCGTCGTCGATCGCCTCCTGGAGGGTCGGCGGCTGCGGCCGGGTGGGGATCCACAGGAAGTGGTGCGACACGACGGTCGCCTCGACCTCCTTGACGCGCACCCGCTCGTTGAGGTTCCAGCCCCACTGCGGCACGCGCTTCGTCGAGAGCGCGTGGAACCGGATGCGCTCGCTGGCGGAGCTCGGGGAGTGGAACGTGCAGCCCCCGAGCGCCAGGGCGAGCGCCAGGGCGCAGCCCCTGAGGGCGAGGCGAGCACCGCGCGCGCTCATTCTTCCGGCTCCTCGATCCAGCCCGTGTACTCCCCGAGCTCGACGACGTTGCCGCGGACCCGGATCCGGGAGACGCCGATCCCCAGCCAGAAGCTGGTGGTCTCCACCTGCACGTAGGCCATCACGTCGCCCCCGCCGCGCTCCAGGGCGTCTTCGACCGCATCCTCGAGGCGCGGCGCGTCGAAGGTGGGCAGGATGAGGATCGAGGTGACGGCCGTGTCGGTCCCCTCGACATAGCGCTCGACGGGAACCCCGGCCAGATCGACCCGGCGCAGGTCGAGGTTGGTCTGGCGCGTCGTCGCGACCGCCAGGTGGGCCTGGTGCGTGGTGCAGCCGCCCAGCAGGACGGCGAGCGCCAGCAGCGGGATCGCGCGCATCGTCGGGTCCACCCCTTCTTCGGCTCCCTCGACCGGAAGCGCGCTTGAGTGTAGGCGTCCGCGCCCGCCGGGGCAGGAAATCTTTTCCCCTTTTGCGGAAGCGCCCGTCCCTCGGGTCTTCCCGGATCGAACCCGCCGGGTCCCGAAAGCGCCCGTTCTCCCGCGTTCTTCGTGCCTGACACGCAGCGGCACTATTCTTGCTACGTTCCAGCCCAGGAAGGGGATCGCCCGTGCGGGCGGTCCCCTTCTTGCCTCTGGAGGAAGCCCATGCGACGCCCGCTGCTCTTCCCGACGCTGGTGGCGCTGGCGCTGCTCCGCCCGCTCCCCGCGGCAGCCGTGCTCGAGCTCTACTTCGTCGACCCGGCGCGCAGCTCGATCCAGGTGGCCGGGAACGTGAACGCCGACCTGGGGGCCCCGCTCGGGCCGTTCCGGATGCCGCTCGTGTCCCAGCCCGGCGGCAACAGCCTCGTCACCGGCCTCTCCGGTCAGCTGCTGGTGGACGTGCTTCCGGCGGCGAACACGATCCGCTTCCTGATCTCCAGCACCTTCGTGGTGCCCACCATCAGCGGCAGCTGGGCGCCCGGCCCGGGCGGCGGGGCCGCCCCGCCCGCCCCCGCCCAGCTCGGCGTGGCGTTCGCGGACGACGTGGGGCTCGGGATCAGCGGCAACGCCGCCGTGCGCGACTTCGGCGCGACGTTCACCACGCTGGCCACCCCCCTGCTGCCGACCGCCAACGCATCGGTCCGCCAGTTCTCGCACTTCCAGTCGCTCTCGGTCGGCGGCACCTTCGACTGGGACACCAACCTGCTGGGCCTGGACGGCCAGGGCTTCTTCGGCCCGAGCCTGTTCACCGGTGCCCAGCCACTCGGCCAGCTCCTCGACCTCGACGGGGGCGACCCCTGCGGCGCCGCGGCGGGCAGCGTGTGCGAGGTGGTGCTCCCGTTCGACTTCCGCGTCCTGGTGCGCCGCATGCAGCTCGACGCGGGACTGCCGATCAACGTCAATCTGGCGGTGAGCGGCGAGATCGTGGCGCGCAACCAGCCGCTGCCGGAGCCCTCGGTGGCCGTCCTGCTGGCCGGCGCCGCGCTCGTCGGCCTGCGCGCGGCGCGGCGCGCGAGGAGGCTTTGAGATGCGACGCCACACCGACCGCGCGCTGCTGCGGCGCTTCCTGACGAGCATGCTGATCCTGGGGCTGGTGAACTGGGCATGCGGGGATCTGGACGAGGAGGTCGAGGAGTCCAGTCCGGCGATCTACGAGTACAGCGGCTTCGTGTGCGAGTCCGAGGAGGCCGCGGTCGAGGCCGGGGAGCTGTTCGACGACATCGACCCGATCGACGACCAGTGCATGGGCGCGAGCGAAGTGTTCACCGCGGCCCACATCGAGGGCCAGGTGAACCCGTTCGTGACGGTCGACTTCAACACCGAGCAGGCCTTCTTCGAGACGGTCATCACCTGCGCCTACGACCTGGAGGCCGACCTGCCCGACCCGGAGGTGGCGACCTGCTCGGCCACCGTCTCGCACCCCTTCGAGTTCTTCTTCGTGTTCGGCGAGGACCCCATCACGCTGACCTTCCGGGCGCGCGCGCTCGCGCTCGGCGCCGAGCCGGCCACGTCCTTCACGGGCTCGGCGTCGGTGCAGTGCCCCAACGATCCGCTGGCCCTCGTGCTCCCGCTCGACGGGACGGCCGTCACCACGATGGCGCTGCCGCTCATGAACGGCAGCTGCGACGTCGACATCCACATCGACAGCGAGGCCACCACGGGCGGCACCAGCTACCACTCGATCTCGCTGCTGGCCGTCGACCCGACGATCTTCTGCCAGACCGCCGGCGCCTGCGGCGGCGCGACGCCGCTGTGCGGTCCCAGCGGCTGCCAGGCCGGCAGCGAAGGCGATCCCTGCCTGACCGCGCACATCCCGTCCACGACGACGGGCGACTGCGCCGCCAGCTCCCCCTTCTGCGTGAACGGGGCCTGCCAGGACGGCAGCACCGGCGACCCCTGCAACGGGGACTACGACTGCGCCGCCGGGCTGGTCTGCCCGGGCGGGGCCACGCCCTTCTGCTCGCTGCCCGGGCCCTGATCCGGCCGCCCGGCCCCGCGGGCGCCCGCGGGAGCATGTGCTATCTAGCTGCGCACTTCGGGGAGCGCAGTGCGCGTTCCCCACGGGGGAGCACGATCTCGCGATGGCCAAGAAGTCCCAGATCTTCCGCGACCGCAAGCGCATCCAGCTGATCCAGAAGCACGCCGCGAAGCGCGCGGAGCTGCGCAAGCGCCTCAACGACCCGAACGTCGAGATCGACGAGAAGCTCGAGGTCCAGGCCCAGCTCTCGAAGCTGCCGCGCAACTCGTGCCCCACCCGCTGGAACAACCGCTGCGCGGTCTCGGGCCGCTCGCACGGCTACTACCGCAAGTTCGGGATCTCGCGCATCGCGCTGCGCGAGCTCGCGCTGCGCGGGCAGCTGCCCGGCATGCGGAAGTCGAGCTGGTAGGAGCCCGCGGTGAAGAAGGAAATCCACCCGGACTACCACAAGGTGCTGTTCGTCGACACGGCGACCGGCACGGAGTGGGTCACGCGCTCGACCGTCACCTCCGAGGACAAGCGCGAGGTCGACGGCGAGGAGCTGCCGGTCATCAAGCTCGAGATCTCGTCGGTCAGCCACCCGTTCTGGACGGGCCAGCTCCGCGAGGCCACCCGCGGTGGCAAGGTGGACGACTTCCGCCGCCGCTACGGCAAGAAGAAGTAGGCGGGAGGAGCCATGCCGCGCCGCTGCGAGCTGTCGGGCAAGGCCGTCAAGTACGGCCGCAACGTCTCGCACTCGAATCGCAAGACCAGTCGGACCTTCGCGCCGAACCTCCAGCAGGTGACGCTGAGCTCGACCGCCCTGCGCGGGCCGGTGCGGCTGCGCGTCTCGACACGCGCGCTGCGCACGGTCCAGAAGAAGGGCGGGCTCGACGCCTACCTGCTCTCGACCGCCGACGCGAACCTGGCCCCCGAGGCGCTCAGGCTGAAGCGCCGGGTGCGCAAGGCGCTCGGCGGCGCCAACGCGTCCTGAGCCTCAGCCCGCGAGGATCTCGGCCAGCGTCACCTCGCGCGCCTCGGCGGCGCTGCGCGCGGCGGCCAACGCGAAGGCCAGCGTCCGGCGTGCCTCGTCCACGTCCTGGGGCGCCTGCCGGCCGGCCAGCAGCGCGTCGACGAAGTCGCGCGTGCCGCGCCGGAACGACTCGGCCCAGTCGGTGGGCAGGTCGTGGAAGGCGCGCGTCTCGCCCTCGCGGTAGAGCACCAGCGCGGGCTCGTCGAGCAGCTGGCCCGTGCAGCGGTTGACCCACAGGATGCCCTCGCTGCCGTGCACCTCGAGGCGGTCGTCGCTCACGTAGTACTTCGAGCGCACCTGCATCGCGAGCGACGCGATCACCTCCCACGAGCCGTAGCGGGGCGTGTTGCCCGCGTACCTCCACGAGATCAGCGCGGGGCCGTCGTACCAGGCGCCATCGCCGAGCTGGAACCAGTGCACGAAGGCGTGCACGCGCTCGATCTCGGCGGGCACGAACATCCGCCCCATCTGGAAGCAGTGGTAGCCGTGGTCGAAGGTGGTCGGTCCGCCACCGCAGTCCTCGGGCCGCATGCGCCAGGCCAGCGAGGAGGGCGCCACCTGCCAGCCGGCGTCGGGCCGGCCCGCGGCCGTCTTCACCCGCACCGAGAGCGGCTCGCCGACGGCGCCGGCGTCGACCAGCTCCTTCGCCTTCTGGTGGGGCGGGTAGTACGAGAAGTTCTCGAACACGCGGAGCTGGCGACCGCTGTCGCGCGCCGCGCGCGCCACGCGGTCGAGCTCGGCGAGGTCGCGCGTGGGCGGCTTCTGGAGCGCCACGTGCTTGCCGGCCCCGAGCGCGGCCACCGCCTGCTCGGCGTGCAGGTGGTGGGGCGTCAGGATCTCGATCGCGTCGACGTCGGGATCCGCGAACAGCGCCTCCGCGTCGGTGTAGACGCGCGCCGCGCCCCAGGCTGCCGCGCGTTGCGCGGCGCGCTCCGCGTCCCGGTCGCACACCGCGACGATCTCGGCCCGCGGATGGTCCAGGTAGCCGAGACACTGGAGGTCCGCGATGCGGCCCGCTCCCAGGAAGCCCACCCGCACGTGGGGGGCCTTTGCTTCGATCGACAAGCTCCTGCTCTCCGACGCCTCGCCCGCGGCAGCATAGTCGAGAGCGCCTCGCCCGCGTCGCCCCCCGCGCGCGGGCGGCTCGTGGCGAGGGGATGGAATAGGCTGTCCTCATGCAGCTCCGCCCCCCGCCCGCGCGCGCCCGGTAGCGCCCGTGGTCGAGTTCGGACCGTTCCGCCTCGACCGGGCCGGCGAACGCCTGTACTGGCGCGACCGGCCGGTGCGCCTGCGGCCCAAGGCCTTCGCGGTGCTCGCCTACCTCGCCGCGCGGCCGCAGCGCCTCGTCACGCGCCACGAGCTGCTGGCCGCGGTGTGGCCGGACGTGTCGGTGAGCGAGAGCACTCTCACCGGGTGCGTGCGCGAGATCCGCCACACGCTGCGGGATCCGCACGGGCGGCCTCGCTACATCGAGACGGTACCCCGGCGCGGCTACCGCTTCATCGCACTCGAGGCCGACGAGCCGTCGCCCGCGACCGGGCCGGCGCCGCTGGTCGGGCGCGACGAGGCCCTGGCACGCCTCACGGCGGCCTTCGCGCGCGCGCGCGACGGCGCGCGCACCGTCGCGCTCGTGCGCGGTGAGGCGGGGATCGGGAAGACCTCGCTCGTCGAGCACTTCGTCGCGGCCGCGCGCTCACGCCACGACGTGGAGGTGGCGACGGGCCAGTGCGTCGACGGAGGCGCCGGCGAGCCCTTCCTGCCCGTTCTCGAGGCGATCGGACGGTTGTGCCGGGACGCGGGCGACGATCGGACGGCCGAGGCCCTGCGGCGACACGCCCCGCACTGGGCCGAGCAGCTCCCCGGGCTGGCGCGGCCGACGAACGGCGCCGCCCCCCCGCGCCTGCGAGGCCGCGAGCGTCTGCTGGGCGAGCTCGGCAGCGCGCTCGAGGTGCTGACGACCGACCGACCGCTGCTGCTCGTGCTGGAGGACCTGCACTGGAGCGACCCCTCCACGCTCGACCTGGTCGCGCTGCTCGCGCGCCGCCGCTCGGCGGCCCGGCTGCTGCTGATCGCGACGCTGCGCGACGGCGATGCCACCACGCCACAGCGGGTCGAGAGCCTCGCCCGCGAGCTGATCGCGCGCACCGACGCGGTCGAGATCGCGCTCGATCGTCTGGACGAACGGGCGGTCTCGGCGTATCTGGGCCTGGCGGCGGGCACCTCCGCGCCCGCGTCGCTGGTCGGCTGGCTGGCGCGACGCACCGGCGGCAACCCCTTCTTCCTGGTCGAGACCGTGGCGCGGCTGCGCGACGAAGGCGCGCTCGCCCTGGGCGACGGCCGCTGCGAGATGACGGGCTCGCTCGACGCGTTCGACGCCGATCTGCCCGGCGGCGTGCGCCCGTTCCTCGACAAGCAGGTCGACGCGCTCGATGCCGGGGACGCGCGCCTGCTCGAAGCGGCGAGCGCATCCGGCCAGCAGTTCGCCGCCGCCGAGGTGGCGGCCGCCGGCCAGCACGAGCTGATCGCGGTCGAGGACCGGCTCGAAGCGCTGGCGCGGCGCGGCGTGATCGTGGAGGGAGCGGGCGTCGCCGAGTGGCCCGACGGCACGCTCTGCGGGCGCTACCGCTTCCTGCACGCGCTGTATCGCGACGCCCTGTATGCCCGTCTCGGGCCGGCGCGCCGCGTGGAGACCCACGCGCGCATCGGGAGGCGCCTCGAGAGCGGACGACGCGAAGAGGCCGACAGCATCGCCAACACGCTGGCGCTCCACTTCGAACTCGGGCGCGACGGCCCGCGCGCAGCCCGCTACCACACGCTGGCCGCCGAGCACGCGCTCCGGCGCAGCGCACCCGAGGAGGCGATCGAGTCCGCCCGCGCGGGCCTGCGCCATACGACCCAGCTCGAGCGGACCAAGCGCGACGAGACCGAGCTGCGACTCCAGCTCGTGCTCGGGGGCGCGCTCACCCCGCTGCGCGGGCTCGGCGCCGCCGAGACCGCAACCGCCTTCGAGCGCGCCCTCGAGCTCTGTCGCCGGCTCGACGACACGCATCACCTCGCGCCGGCGCTCTGGGGCCACGCCGCCTGCCACTCGATGCGCGCCGACATGCGGGCCGCGCGGCGCATCGTGAGCGAGCTGCTGGAGCACTCCCAGCGCGGGCGCGACGACGGCTTCGAGATCGTCGCGCTGAACGGGCTCGCCAACCTCAGCTACTACATGGGCGACTTCGCCGGCTGCCGCGCCTCGGCCCAGCAGGTGCTCGAGCGCTACGAGCCGTCCCGCCATCGCGGGAACACCGGCTACTTCGGGCTCGACCTCGGCGTGAACGCGGCGGCGATTGCCGCGCTCAACGAGTGGCACTTCTGCGATCCCGCGGCCTCGGCCGAGCGGACGGCGCAGGCCGTGGCGCTGGCCCAGGCCGTGGACGACCCCTACAGCCTGGCGCATGCACACGCGTTCGGCGCGATCGCGTGCAGCCTGTTCGGGGATGCCGCCACCGCCGCCCATGCCGAGCGGGCGGACGCGATCGCGCGCGAGCACGGCTTCCCGCTCTGGGCGGGCGTCGCGCGCTTCGCGCGCGCGTGGAGCCAACCGCCGAGCCCGGACACGCTGGCCGAGATGGCGGCCGCCGTCGCCACCATCGAGAAGACCGGCACCATGGGCCTGACCTACTTCCGGCTCGGCATGGCGCGCAACGCGCTGCTCGGCGGGAATCCGGCCCGCGCGCGCGAGCTGGCGCAGGCGGGCCTGGCGCTGGCGGAGCACTCGGGCGAGCGCAACGCCGAGCCCGCCCTCCGCCTGGTCCACAGCCTGGTGCAGCCCGGCGACGCCGCGGAGGCCGGCATCCGCGCGGCGCTCGAGCTGGCGCGTGCGCTCGGCTCCCTCGCCCTCGAGCTGCAGTGCGCCGGCTTCCTGGCGCAGCGCCTGGTCGCGACCGATCGCGGGAGCGAGGCCGGCCGGCTGCTGGCACCGGTGCTGGCGCGCGTCCCGAGCGCCTTCCAGACCGGCGACGCGCGCCTGGCGCGCGCCCTGCTCGAGTCCAACCACCCGTAGAGAAACGGTTTTTTCTCGCACCGCAATCTCACGGTGGATCGCTCCGGCCGCGCCTAGGCTGCTCCTCGGACAGTCGAGTCCGGGAGGCCCGCAGATGCTCCGCGAATCGCTCGCCCTCGTCTGCATGGCGCTGCTGGCCGGTGCGTCGGCCCGCGCCGGGGTCTGCAGCATCACCGAGACCGGCACCAACGCGCTCGCGGACGGCGAGCTGCGGATCGGGGACCTCGCCGCCGGGAGCTTCGGCCTCGACGGGCCGGACTGCGACGCGGCCTTCGACGCGCTGCGCATGGGCCTCGGCCTCGCGGGCCACGGCACGCTCGTGGTCGAGAACGGCGCCTCGCTCCGCGTGGACGACCCGACCGACCAGGCGGCGGAGGCGCTCACGGTCGGCGAGGCCGGGACCGCGGTGGCCACGTTCCGCAGCGGTGCACGGGTGATGGTCGCGGGCAACTGCGAGGTCTCCGACTTCGGCCTCAGCCAGTCGCTCGACAGTGGGAACGCATCGCTCCTCGTCGAGGGCTCCGACACCTCGCTCTCCTGCGGCGCCGACCTCGAGGTCGGGATCGACGGGCCGGGCACGCTGGAGGTCCGCGACGGCGCGACCGTCGTGGCCGAGCGGCTGGAGTCCGCCTTCGAAGGACCCGGGGTCGCGTCCATCCGCGTCGCCTCGGGAGGCCTGCTGGACATCACGGGCGTCCGCGCGCCCGGTCACGTCTTCGGAGTGCGGAGGGCCGGCCTGCTCGACATCGACGGCGGAACGCTCCGGCTCTCCAATCCGTCGGGCTACCTGTTCCTGTGCACCGTTCCAGGACTCTGCGAGGTCGACGTGCGTGTCGCCAACGGCGGCGTGCTCGACGTGGCCCGCAGCATCTCGACCGACGGCGCCGTGACCTTCACCCTCGACGGAGGGACGATCGCGACCGACGTCAACGGGGTGGGCGTCTGCGCAGGCTGCCGGATCGAGGGAGACGGCACCGTGTCCGGACGCATCGAGCTCTCCGGCGACCTGGCCCCCGGGCTCCCGATCGGCGCGATCGAGGTCGTCGCCGATCCGGCGCGGCGCTCGCAGGGCATCTTCCAGGCGCTGCCCGGGAGCGCGCTGTGGCTCGAGATCGCGGGCCCCGCTTCCTTCGACACGCTGCACGCGGATGGCTTCACCACGATCGAGGGCAGCGTGGTCGTGGACTTCGTCGACGGCTACGTGCCGGCAGCCGGCAGCCGCTTCGAGCTGGTGACGGCCGGGGGCGCGCTCACCTGGAGCCCGTTCTCGACCCAGGTGAACGGGCTGCCGCCGGAGACCGGGTTCGAGCTGTTCGCCGAGGACGGGGCCGTGGTGCTGACGGTGCCCGAGCCGGCGGGCGCGCCGCTCGCGGCGCTCGCCGCGGTCGGCATCGTGGCCTGGCGGCGCTCCCGAGCGCCCCGAGGAGGAAGCCCGATGCGCAACGTGTCCCCCACCCTGCTCGCGCTTCTGGGGCTCCTGGGAGCCGTGTGGCCCGGCCCGGCGGCGGCCCACCACGAGCTCGACCCCTGCGACCTCGGTGGCGTCGCCGACGGCGGTGAGGTGGGCGACCCGCCGATCGTGTGCAGCCTGCTCGACCCGCCCTTCACGTTCGGCACCTCGGCCACGCTCGGGAGCGACGCGTTCTCGGCCGGCGGCAGCGACTTCGCCAGGCGCAAGCTCGTGATCGAGGGGCACGCCGAGAGCGGCAGCGCCGCGATCCAGGAGATCCGCTCGAACCTGAATCCGGAGCTGGTGCTCGCGGAGGCGGCCGCCTGGGCGCGCACCACGGCGAACGAGTTCGGCCTGGGCGTGTACGCGAAGGACCTGAACGGGACCCAGGGCGACGCCTTCGTCCTGACCGACGAGGCGGCCGAGGCGTACGCCGCGGTGGGCTACACGTTCCTCGGCGGCCAGGGCTGGGTCGACATCCCGATCGACCTGGACGGGAGCTTCGGCGGCACCCTCACGGAAGGCCGCGCCACCTTCCAGGTCTCGTTCCGCGACTTCCACGGCAACCACCTCGGCACCGTCTTCGCGGCGTCGAACACCGCCGGGGGGAGCGCGCACTGGCGCGAGATCATCTGCGACGAGCCGCCGAACGGCGCCTGCCCGACGGTCGACCACGCCGGGCGCTGGCCCGGACGCATCCAGCGCACGCTCCAGCTGCCGGTGCTTCCGGACAACGGCATCTGGGTCAAGATGACGGCCGCGGCGAACACGAGCGACGCGCCGGTCTGGGCGGACTTCCGGAGCAGCGTGCGCATCACGGCCGACCCGCCGCCCGGCCAGCAGGTGGTGCTCGCCAGCGGCCAGGTGTTCGGCGACGCACCGCCGAGCACCACGCCCTTCTCGATGGTGGTGCAGGCCGGGGCGCCGCGACCGGACGGAGGCCCGGGCGAGGCGCATGCCGATTCCGCGGGCAACGTCCCGGAGCGGCTCGCCGTGGTCGGCACGGAAGGCACCGCCGAGGCGGCGGGGCTGCCGGGCCGCGCGCGGATGCGGGTCGCCACCCAGGCGGACTTCGCGACGAGCGACTTCGCCGAGGCGTTCCCACGCGCCGGCCTGAGCTGGTGGGACACCGTCACGTTCTCCGGCGCCGACCGCTTCGCCTTCGAGTTCCAGGTGGACGGCACGGCCACCGCGCAGGGCCCGGGCTTCCATCGGGACGCGGCCTCGGCGGCCTGCACGATCTTCCTCGAGGTGGGCGACGCCCGGAGTGCGACGGAGTGGGTGTGGAACGTGCTCCCGGACGGCGAGGTGTGCCCTGGCGATCGACTTCCGTCGGGCGGGGGCTGCCTGCTGGTGGAGCAGCGACTCGCCGACGGCGTCCGGGTCGAGCTGCCGCAGGGCGAGGACCCGAACCAGGGGCCGCTGCGCGTCCGCTACGACTGGCCGCTGTCCGGTGTCGCGGAGCTCGGCGCGTCGTTCGGCTGCGACCTCGAGGTCCTGGGCCGTGCGCGCGAGGGCGACTCGGGGACGGCGACGCTCGAGCTCGACTTCGGCAGCGCGGGCGGCTTCACGCTGCTCGGTGTCACCGGCGTCGACGCGCTGGGCGACCCGGTGCCTACGGCCTCGGTGCTGAGCGCCACGGGCTACGACTACACCACGCCGCCGCCGGTCATCGAGGCGCTGCCCGAGCCCGGCGCCGCCGCGCGCGCCCTCGCGGCGCTGCTGGCGCTGGCGGCGCTGCGGTCTCGCGCCGCGCGCGGCCAGGAGTCCGCGCAGAAGGAGCCCCCCCAAGCGCCCGAAGGGCGCGCGCAGTGA
>JASJBO010000459.1 GCA_030066475.1 Myxococcota bacterium | reverse complement strand
AAGCTGTGGGCGATGGCGTGGACGTAGCCGACGTTGGTGCGCGTGAAGGCGATGCCCGCGTAGTAGGAGGCCAGCGCCATCGCCTTGCGGGCGGCCAGGTCCCCGCCCTCGGTGTACGCGCGCGGCAGCTGCTCGAAGATCATCGCGACGGCGGTGGTGGCGAAGCCCTGGGTCTGCGGGGTGGCGGTGAGCGCCAGGTAGGACTCGACGGCGTGGGTCAGCGCGTCCATGCCGGTCGCGGCGGTCACCGGCCGCGGGAGTCCCGTCATGAGCGTCGGATCGAGGGCCGCCATGGCGGGCAGCAGCTTGGGGTCGGCGAAGAACTTCTTGGTGTGCGTCTCGGTGTCCGACACGACCGCGGCGTAAGTGGCCTCCGAGCCGGTGCCGGCGGTCGTCGGGATCGCGAACAGCGGCACGGGAGCGGCCTTCACCTTGAACATGCCCTCGAGGCGGGCCGCGTCGCCGCCGTTGGTGGCCATGGCGGCGATCACCTTGGCCGCGTCCATCGGAGAGCCGCCACCCAGCGCCAGGATGGCGTCGCAGCCGTCGCGCCCGAGCTGGGCGTAGCCCGCCTCGACCTGCGCGAAGGTCGGGTCGGGCTCGACGCCGTCGTAGATCGACGCCGCGACGCCGTTCGCCTCGAGCGCCTGGCGGATCGGCTCCACCAGGCCCAGCTCGACCAGGATGCGGTCGGTGACGATCAGCACCTTGCGCGCGCGCTGCTGCGCGATGGCCTCGCACAGCTCCTGCGAGGCCTGCGCCCCGACGAAGGTGACGGGGACCTTGTCCGGCAGGAACCGGAACATCACGCGGGTCGCGCCGATCGCGGCGCCGTGGAGGGTCTTCTCGAGCATCGGGGTTCTCCTAGGGATCGAGGCTGCGCTTGGCGACCTCTTCCAACATGACCTCGGTGGCACCGCCGCCGATCGTGTTGACGCGGGCGTCGCGGTACATGCGCACCACCGGCGTCTCGACGATGAAGCCCATGCCACCGTGGAACTGGGTGCAGTCGTAGAGGATCTCCATGACGGTCTCGCAGACGTAGGCCTTGACGCCCGAGACGTACTTGGTGGCGTCGCCGCCCTGCTCCATCAGCCAGGCGCCCTGGTAGGTGCTGGCGCGGCAGGCATCGAGCTTGGCCTGCGCCAGCGCCAGGCGCTGGCGGATGGCCTGCTTGTCGTAGAGCACGCCGTCGAAGGCGCGGCGCGCCTGGGTGTGGCGCAGCGTCAGGTCGATGGCGGTCTGCGCCGCGCCCACCGCCTGGGCGGCGATCACCATCCGCTCGTTCTGGAAGTTCTTCATGATCTCGTAGAAGCCGCGGTGCTCGGTCCCGAGCAGGTTCTCGGCCGGCACGTACACGTCGTCGAGCACCAGCTCGGCCGTGTCGGAGCAGCGCCAGCCGTGCTTGTCGAGCTTCTGCGCCACCGAGAAGCCCTCGCGGCCGGTCTCGATCAGGAACATCGAGATGCCGTAGCGGTCGTCGGGGTTGGTGCGCGCGGCCAGGATCACCAGGTCGCCGTAGACGGCGTTGGTGATGAACATCTTGCGGCCGTTGATGCGCCAGCCGTCGCCGTCGCGGCGCGCGTGGGTGCGCATGCCGGCCACGTCGGAGCCGGCGTCGGGCTCGGTGACGCCGATCGCCGTCACGATCTCGCCGCTCAGGATGCCCGGCAGGAAGCGGGCGAGCTGCTCCTCGCTGCCGGAGTGCAGCAGGTGGGGGCTCGCCATGTCGGTGTGGACCAGCACGGTGATGTCGAAGCCGCCGAAGGTGGAGGAGCGGCCCAGCGCCTCGGCGAAGGCGCACGAGGCGAGCGGACCCAGCCCGAGCCCGCCCTGCTCGCGCGGGACGCGCAGGCCGAACATGCCCAGCTCGCCCATCTCGAGCAGCACCTCGCGGGGCACGCGCCCCTCGCGCTCCCAGGCGTCGCCCTCGGGCCGGACCTCCTTGTCGCAGAAGCTCATGACCTGGTCGACGATGGCCAGCAGGTCGTCGTCGAGGTGGGGGCTGTCGGCGAGTCTCATGTGTCGTCTCCCTCGGGCTCGGCGGCCGCCGGCTCCGGCTCGAAGGTCACCAGGGTCGCGCCCGCCTCGACCGCGGCGCCCACCTCGGCGCGCACCTCGGCCACGGTGCCATGCCCGGAGGCCGCCAGCGAGTGCAGCATCTTCATCGCCTCGATCACCACCAGCACGTCGCCCTCGTGCACCTCGTCGCCCGGTGCGACCTCGACGGCCGTCACCTGGCCGGGGAACGGGGCCCGCAGGGCGCCGGCCGCCGAGGCGTCGTGGTCGGAGCCGCCGCGCCAGCGCTCCTCGCGCGGCACCACGCGCAGCTCGTGCGCCGCGCCCTCGCCGGCGATCGAGACGCGGTCGCCGTAGACCTCGAAGGGGTGGCGCGCGACGAGTCCGTCGCGCTCGAGCTCGAGCACGCCGTCGCCCGCCGACACCTGCCAGCGGCCGGAGCCCGCGATCTCGTAGCGGCCCGCGTGCCCGAAGACGGCGACCTCCGTGCGACTGCCGCCCGGGGGCTCGAGGCACACCGTGCGCGGCGCGCGATGCGGGGTGAAGCGCGCCGGACCGAGCGCCTGCCACGGGCTGGCCTGCCGGGCCCGCTCGCCGTCCTGCACCGCGAGCCAGCCGAGCGCGGCGACTGGCGCCAGCGCGACGGGATCGGGCGCGTCGGGCAGCGGCTCCTCGTCGACGAAGCGCGTGGTGACCGATCCAGCCGCCACCGCGGGATGCGCCAGCAGCCAGCGCTGGAAGGCCTGATTGGTGCGCAGCCCGGCCACGTGCAGCGCGTCGAGCGCCGCCACCAGCCGGCGGCGCGCGCGGTCGCGGTCGGGACCGTGCGCCACGATCTTGGCGAGCATCGAGTCGTAGTACGGCGGGACCCCGCTGCCGGCGGTCACCCCCGCGTCCCAGCGCACGCCGGGCGGCACGCGCAGCGCCGCGACCCGGCCGGTCTGCGGCAGGAAGCCGGCCCACGGATCCTCGGCGTTCAGCCGCGCCTCGATCGCGTGCCCGTCCCAGCGGATCTCGTCCTGCGTCCGCGGCAACGCCTCGCCCGCCGCGACGCGCAGCTGCCAGGCGACCAGGTCGATGCCCGTCACCAGCTCCGTCACCGGATGCTCGACCTGCAGGCGCGTGTTCATCTCGAGGAAGAAGAACTCGCCGCTGTCGTCGTCCAGGATGAACTCGACGGTGCCCGCGTTGTCGTAGCCGATCCGATCGGCCAGCTTGACGGCGGCCTCGTGCAGCCCGTCGCGCGTGTCGTCCGAGAGGCCGAGCGCCGGCGCCTCCTCGATCAGCTTCTGGTGGCGGCGCTGGAGCGAGCACTCGCGCGTGCCCAGGTGCAGCACGTGGCCGTGCCGGTCGCCGATCACCTGCACCTCGATGTGCCGGGGGCGGGTGACGAAGCGCTCGACGATCACGGCGTCGTCGCCGAAGGCCCGACGCGACTCCTCGCGGGCGTCGCGCAGGCAGGTGTCGAAGTCGGCGGGCTCGTGCGCCACCCGGATGCCCTTGCCGCCGCCGCCCGCCGACGCCTTGATCATCACGGGGTAGCCGATGTCGTCGGCGGCCTTGGCCAGCTCGCTGTCGTCCTGCGAGGCGTCGAAGCCGGGGATCACCGGAACGCCCGCCTCGGACGCGAGGCGGCGCGCCGCGATCTTCGACCCCATCTGCTCGATCGCCTCGGGGTGGGGCCCGACCCAGGCGATCCCCGCCTCGACGACCGCGCGCGCGAAGGCGGCGTTCTCGGCCAGGAAGCCGTAGCCCGGGTGCACCAGCGCGGCGCCAGTCGAGCGCGCCGCCTCGATCAGCTTGTTGATCGCGAGGTAGGACGAGGCCGCGTCCGAGGGGCCCACGTGCACCGCTGCGTCGCACGCGCGCACGTGCAGCGCGTCGCGGTCGGCGTCCGAGTAGACCGCGACCGGGCCGATCCCCGCAGCGCGGGCGCCGCGCGCGATGCGCACGGCGATCTCGCCCCGGTTCGCGATCAGGACCCGCACGGCGCGCTCACATCCGGAACACGCGGTAGCGCGCGTCGGGCTCGGGCTGGCGGCTCGCCAGGGCGAGGCACAGCCCCAGCAGGTCCCGGGTGTGGACGGGGTCGACCAGCCCGTCGTCCCAGAGCCGGGAGGTGGCGTAGTAGGGGTCGGACTGCTGCTCGTACTGCTGGCGCACCTCGGCGCGGATGCGCGCCACGTCGGCCTCGGTGGTCTGGCTGGCCTTCAGGCCGCCCAGCCGGATGTCCACCAGCACGGTCTCGGCGGTCTCGGCCGACATCGTGGCGATCCGGCTGTTGGGCCAGGTGAACAGGAAGCGCGGCTCGAAGCCGCGGCCGCACATGCCGTAGTTGCCCGCCCCGTAGGAGCCACCGACCAGCACCGTGTACTTGGGCACGGTGCAGTTGGCGACGGCGTCGACCATCTTCGCCCCGTTCTTCGCGATGCCGCCCGCCTCGGACTCCTTGCCGACCATGTAGCCGCTGGTGTTCTGGAGGAACACGAGCGGGATCCGCCGCTGGTTGCACATCTCGATGAAGTGGGTGGCCTTGAGCGCGGACTCGGAGAAGATGATCCCGTTGTTCCCGATCACGCCGACCCGATGGCCCCAGATGCGCGCGAAGCCGCACACGATCGACTCGCCGTAGCGCGGCTTGAACTCGGCGAGGTTTGAGTCGTCCACCATGCGCGCCACGAGCTCGCGCACGTCGAACGGGTTGCGCGCGTCGGCGTGGATGATCCCGTAGATCTCGGCCGGGTCGTAGGCGGGCGGGCGCGGCTCCGCCACGTCGCACCAGGGCTGCGGCTGGTCGATGCGCGGCTGGTTGAGCGTGGACACGATCTCGCGCACCTGCGCGTAGGCCTCGGCCTCGTCGTAGGCGATGTAGTCGGCCACGCCCGACTCGCGGGTGTGGACGTCGGCGCCGCCCAGCGTCTCGGGGTCGACGATCTCGCCGAGCGCCGCCTTCACGATCGGCGGACCGCCCAGGAAGATGCGGCCGATGCCCTTGACGATCACCACCTCGTCGGAGAGCGCCGGCACGTAGGCGCCGCCCGCCGTGCAGCCGCCGAGCACCACCGAGATCTGCGGCAGGCCCTGGGCCGACATGCGCGCCTGCCGGTAGAAGGTGCCGCCGAAGTG